>CALMIF010000078.1 GCA_937864045.1 uncultured Aquabacterium sp.
AAGCTGAAGTACTCCTGCAGCAGCCGGTAGCCCTGGAAGCCGGGCAGGGTCTCGGGCAGCAGGGCCTCGTCGTCGCCATAGCCGGCGGGTTCGATGTCCTCGGCGTCCAGCACTTCGCTCCAGGCCGCGGGCCGGCGCACCGGCAGCACCAGCGCGCCCAGCGCCTGGCCGCCGGCCAGTTCCACCAGGCGGAAGGCGACCTCGTCGAGCCCGGCGCAGTGCAGGCGCAGGTCGTCCAGCGCCAGCTGCGAGAAGTCGAGCCCCGCGGTGCAGCGCAGGCGGATGCGCAGGCCCGAGCGGTAGCGCCGCCAGGCTTCGGGCTGGCCGGCCAGCGGCAGGTCCGCCGCCTGGGTGAAGTACTCGGCCTGGCTGATCTCCAGCGGCCACAGCGTCAGCGCGTGGGCGGTGCGGAACTCGCAGGCGGTGTCGCTGCCCCGGCCGGGCTGGCCCAGCATCACCGCGCCGCGCGGGATGGTCACGCCCTGGGCCAGCGACGGGTCGTTCAGGTCGGGCTGCAGCTGCGCCATCAGCATCGCCGGCGTGGGCGCCAGGAACTGCGGGTACAGGATCTCCAGCAGCCGCTGGGTGAAGCGCGGGAACTCGGCGTCGAGCTTGAGCTGGATGCGCCCGGCCAGGAAGGCGAAGCCTTCGAGCAAGCGCTCGACATAGGGGTCGGCGACTTCCAGGCCTTCCATGCCCAGCCGGGCGGCGATCTTCGGAAACTGCTGCGCGAACTCGGCCCCCATCTCGCGCAGGTGGCGCAGCTCCTCGTTGTAGTAGCGCAGCAGGCGGGGGTCCATGGCCGTCGGGGAAGGGCGCGTCAGCGGTCCAGTTCGCGCACGGCGACGCGGCCGGTCTCGAGGTCGATCTCGGTGTGCAGCAGCAACTCCAGCGGCACCGGCTGGGCCCACAGATGGCCGCCGATGCGAAAGCCGACCATGTTGTGGTGGTCGAGCTGGCTGTTCGACACCACCGCCTCCACCGTCAGGCTCTCTGGCAGGATGCGCGGCTCGTGGTCCAGGATGGCCTGGTGCACCCGCGCCTGCAGTTCCTGCAGGTCCAGCCCGGAGGTCGACAGGCCCGACAGCGCCGGCAGGCCGAAGTTCAGCACCGAGTGCTGCGCTTGCGGTGCGCCCGACCAGTCCATCTCGCCGTCGGGTGCGGTGGCGTTGAACAGCCACGACAGGTCGCGCAGCACCAGGTCGCGCAGCCGGTGGTCGCGGATCAGCCGGGCGTCCAGCGACTCCGCGCTCGATTCCGGCTGGTCGTCGGTCAGGCGGTCCAGCAGCGCAGGCTGCAGGCGGTCCTGGGCACGCAGCAGGGCCATCGTGGTGGCCGCGGGCTCAGGCGCCGGCGCCGGCGCCGGCGTCGTCCGGCGGCGGGTCGAACACCACGCTGCGCAGGTCCATCAAGCCGATGTCCTGGCTGTCGGTGGTCAGCAGCCGCTGGCCCAGGCCGATGAAGTCGCCCGGTGCGCGCTCGACCCAGTCGGTGCGGCGGGCCAGCGCCAGCGCGTCGCCGGCCGCCAGGTTGGTGCCGGGGTAGCGGGTGGGCACCAGCCCGACGACCTCGCCGCCGTTGGTGAATTCGAAGTGCGCCGGCATCCAGACCGCGTCGCGCAGGTCGGCCGGCGCCTCGATGTCGAAGCGTGCCAGGCGGTTCATCGGCAGCCAGTAGTAGCGGCCGTTGATGATGGCTTCCAGCACCGGGCCGAGCCGGCCGTCTGCATCGGCCAGCCAGGCGAAGGCCTGGCCGTCGGCCTGGCCCGGCACGGCCGGCGCCTGTTCCAGCGCCTGGGCGCGCAGCGCGCGGGCGGCCTCGGGTTCGCCGCGGCCCTCGCGAAGCAATGCCTCAATCAGCAGCGCCACCCAGGCCTCGGGTTCGCCGAAGAGCATCGGCAGCTTCTGCCCGGCGAAGACCTGCTGGCGCAGCGCCTCGCAGGCGATGGCCTCGCGGTAGGTCTGCACCATCGGCAGCGTGGCGGCGTCCAGCTCGCCGGCGACCTTCAGCTGGTTCAGCGCCCGCTCCCACTGGCCCAGCACGCACAGCAGCTGGAACAGGAAGGTGCGCAGCTTCACGTTCTGCGGTTGCGCACGCACCTGGTCGGTCAGCAGCTTCAGTGCCGCGGCCGCATCGCCGTTCTTCAACGCCTGTTCGGCGGCTCGTGTGTCGGCCATCGTGGTTCTGTCCCAAGCTGGCGCCGTCGCCATGCGGGCACCGCGCCGCCCGAGCGGCCGCGCCGGCCGGGCAGACGGGCAGTTGCCATGCCGCCTCCCGGGCCAACGCAGCCCGGGCGCACGGCGGATCAAGCCAGGAGTGCGGCGGCACGCAGCCACCGCGTCGGTGGTATCAGCCGGCCACGTTCTCGGCGATCTTCCACTTGAAGATGCCGGCGCTGGCCACCGCACCCTTGGCGTCCTGCTTGAAGTAGTCGAAGGCCACGGTGGCGAAGTTCAGCGTCACGTTCTCGGTCAGACGGTCCTCACCGCCGGAACCGCCGGTGCTGATGGAGGTGACCAGCACCTGCTCCATCGTGATCTCGATGTACTTGTGCTGGCCTTCACCGGCCTTGCGCACCAGCAGCACGCACTTGTCGATGTGCGAGCCCTTGGCCAGGGCGCCCATCAGCGCCTGCGACGCGCTGTCGATGTACTTGGTGAACGAGATGTCCTGGAAGTTGGCCTTGCCGGCGCCGCCGCCGCCGCCGGTGTGCGAGCTGCCCGACTGCGACATGCCCCAGCTCCAGGCCAGGACGTCGATGTCGCCTTTCGGGCCTTGCGTCTTGTCGCGGGACTCGCCCTTGATCTTGGCGCCCATGTTGATGAACATGTCCATTGCCATGACAAACTCCTTGAATGCCGGCCCTGCTGCGGGCCGATGTTGATCTGCAGGGAGCCCCTGCCGTGGCAGGTGCCCTCAGCCGTGCAGCCGGCTGAGGTTGGGGTGGGGAACGGCGTGGAAAGCGGACGGCTCAGGCCGCCTTGGCCGACGGCAGCTTGGAGACCAGCCGCAGCGACACGGTCAGGCCTTCGAGCTGGTAGTGCGGCCGCAGGAAGAACTTCGACTGGTAGTAGCCGGGGTTGGCCGGGTCTTCGGTGACCTGGACTTCGGCAGCGGCCAGCGGGCGCGAGGCCTTGGTGCTTTCCGAGGAGTTGATCGGGTCGCCGTCGACGTACTGCGAGATCCACTTCGACAGCCAGCGCTCGACCTCGTCACGCTCCTTGAACGAGCCGATCTTGTCGCGCACGATGCACTTCAGGTAGTGCGCGAAACGGCAGGTGGCGAACAGGTAGGGCAGACGCGCGGCCAGCTTGGCGTTGGCGCTGGCATCGGGGTCGTCGTACTCGGCCGGCTTGTGCAGGCTCTGCGCGCCGATGAAGGCGGCGAAGTCGCTGTTCTTGCGGTGCACCAGCGGCATGAAGCCGTTCGAGGCCAGCTCGGCCTCGCGCCGGTCCTCGATCGCGATCTCGGTCGGGCACTTCATGTCCACGCCGCCATCGTCGGTCGGGAAGGTGTGGGTGGGCAGGTTCATCACCGCGCCGCCGCTCTCGATGCCGCGGATGCGCGAGCACCAGCCGAACTCCTTGAACGAGCGGTTGATGTTGGTCGCCATCGCGTAGGCGGCATTGGCCCAGGTGTACTTGCCGTGGTCGGCGCTGCCGGTGTCTTCCTCGAAGTTGAAGGCTTCCACCGG
>CALMIF010000079.1 GCA_937864045.1 uncultured Aquabacterium sp.
TCCACCGCCTTCACGCCGCCGTCGATGATGGCCTTGATGTAGCCCGGGTAGTCGGGGCTGCTGACCGTCGGCAGGAAGGTCAGGTTCACGCCGAAGGGCTTGTCGGTCATGTCGCGGCACTTGGCGATCTCGTTGGCCAGCAGCGCGGGTGTCTTCTGCGTCAGGCCCGTGATCAGGCCCAGGCCGCCGGCGTTGGACACGGCCGCGGCCAGCTCGGCGAAGCCGACATAGTGCATGCCGCCCTGGATGATGGGGTGCTGGATGCCGAACAGTTCGGTGATGCGGGTCTTCATGGCGGTCTCCTGGGGGTGGTGATCGGTGACAGGGAAATCTGCAGCGGCGCAGCTTAGCCGCCCGCCGCGTGCGGCTCATTCGCCAAGGTGACCTTCGTCGTACTGGCTGTCCACCGAGGCCACCGACTCCAGCATCGGCCGGTTGCGCCGCCAGCTGCCGCGGCGGTACCAGGTCCAGGCCACGCCGGCCGACAGCAGCGCGCCGAACGGAAAGCTCCACCAGATCGCGTCGGCCCCCAGCCAGGGCTGCAGCGCATGGGCGAAAGGCACGCGCCCGACCCACATGGTGGCGGCGAAGATCAGGGTGGGCGCCAGCATCGCGCCGTTGGCCCGCATCATCGCGAACAGGCCCATGGTCACCGACAGCGCGATCCAGCCCCACAGCACGATCAGGTTGATGTTCCAGGCGGTGGCCAGCACGGCAGGCGCGTTCTTCACGAAGAGCTGCAGCGGCAGCGTGCCCAGCGCCAGCATCAGCACGGTGACGCCGCTGGAGATCACGAAGCTGAGCATGCAGCCGCGGCGGGCGATCTGGTCGACCCGGTCCCAGCGGCCGGCGCCGATGTTCATCGCCGCCATCGCCGACATGGCCGCGGCCAGCGCATTGCTGGGCAGCTGCACGAAGGCCCACAGCTGGGCCGATGCGGCATAGGCCGCCGCCGTGGCCGCGCCGTAGGCGTTGACCATCGCCAGCAGCACGAAATAGGCGCCCTGCACGATCACCGACTCGGCCGCCATCGGCAGGCCGCGCTTGACCAGCAGCACCAGCAGCACCGGGTCGGGCTGCAGGTGGCGAAGATCGTCGCCGTGCAGGGCGATCGGCGAGCGCTTCAGGTAGACATAGGTCACCATCAGGCCGAGCGCTGCGCCGTTGGACAGCAGGTGCGCCAGCCCCAGGCCGGCCATGCCGAAGCCGCCCCAGCTGCCGACGCGCGACACCAGCAGCGGCGTCAGCACCACCGCGCCGACGATCCACACCAGGGTGAAGCGGAACGGCGTGCGCGCGTCGCCCGAGCTGCGCATCATCATCATCATCACCATGTAGGTGAAGATCGACGGCATCGTGAGGCACGTCATGCGCAGATGCGTGATCGCGAACCCGCGTGAGGCCGCCGGCACGCCCATGCCGTCGACCACGGCGGGCGTCAGCAGCCAGCCGGTGCCGGCCAGCAGCAGCGACAGCCCGCCGATGAAGGCGATGGCGCAGCCCACCACGCGCTTGACGGCGGCGATGTCGCGTGCCCCCAGGCTCTGGCCGATGGCCACGCCCGCGGCGGTGCCGATCCCCATGGCCGAGCCCATCACCATGTACATCAGCACGGTGGCGGTGGCCACCGCGGTGAGCGCGTCGGCGCCCAGGCTGCGGCCCACCCAGACGGCGCCCCAGGTGCCGGTCAGCGAATGCAGCAGGTTGGTGACCAGCAGCGGCAGCGCAAAGCGCGCCAGGGTCGGCGTGATCGGGCCGCTGGTGAAGCGGCCGGCGGCGGCGAAGCTCTGGGAGACGCTCACGCGCCGCCGGTGGCCGGGCCGGGCTGCAGTTGTTCCAGCGCGGCCGCCCGGATCTGGCGCTTGAGCACCTTGCCCGAGGGCGTGCGCGGCAGCGGTTCGGCCGACACCTGGATGTAGCGCGGCACCTCGAAGCCGGCCAGGTGCCGGGCCAGGAAGGCGCGCAGCTGCTCGACGTCGATGCCCGGCGCGCCATGCACCGTGGCACCCACCTCTTCGCCCAGGCGCTCGTCGGGCACACCATAGACGGCTGCCTCGTGCACCTGCGGGTGCAGCAGCAGGGCCGCCTCCACCTGGCCGCAGCCGATGTTCTCGCCGCCGCGGATGATCAGGTCCTTGATGCGGTCGACGATGAAGATGAAGCCCTCGTCGTCGAAGTAGGCCACGTCGCCGGTGCGGAACCAGGCGCCGTCGGGGTCGGGAATGAAGACCTGGGCGTTGGCGTCGGGCCGGTTCCAGTAGCCCTGGAACAGCGAGGTGCCGCGCACCAGCAGCTCACCCCGCTCGCCCGCGGGCAGGGGCTGGCCGGCGTCGTCGATCACGCGCAGGTCCAGCACCACGGCGCTGCGGCCCGAGCTGGCCGGCCGGTCCAGGTAGTCCTGCCCGCCGATGCCGCAGCCGATGGCATTGGTCTCGGTCATGCCCCAGCCGGTGCCGGGCAGCGCCTGGGTGAACGACTTGCCGATCTGGCGCACCTGCTCGGGCGCGCGCGGCGCGCCGCCGCCGCCCAGCACCTGCAGGCTGGCGAGGCTGTACTTGCCCGCTTGCGCCAGGCGCAGCAGGTCACCGGTGACCGCGGCCGGGCCGATCATCGAGCTGAGCTGGTGGTGGTCGATCAGGCGCGCGGCCTCCTCCACGTCCCAGCGGTACATCGCCACCAGGCGCCGCTGCGCACGGAAACCGGCCAGGTAACTGGCATGCAGGCCGGTGACGTGGAACAGCGGCACCGCCAGCAGCGTGCCCGGCTGCACCGCCGGGGCCGGCGGCACGATGCCGCTGACCTTCTCGCCGATGAAGCGGTCCAGTTCCCAGGACAGCAGGGCGCTGACCAGGTTGCGGTGCGTGCTGAGCACGCCCTTGGGGTGACCGGTGGAGCCCGAGGTGTAGAGGATGGTCGCCGGATCGTCAGGCTGGATGGCCACCGGCGGCATCGGCACCGCGCCAGCGGCTGCGACCAGGTCGGCCAGGTTGCGCACGCCCGGCGCCAGCCGCTTGGTCGGCCGCAGCGCCAGCACTTGCAGCCCGGGCAGATCACCGCAGGCGGCGACGCGGTCCAGCCGTTCCTGGTCGGCGATCAGCACCTTCGCGCCGCTGTCCTGCAGGCCGTACGCCATCTCGTCGGCCTGCCAGTGCGCGTTCATCGCCACGGCCACCGCGCCCACGGACACCGCAGCATTGAAGGCCAGCATCCACTCGGGGTAGTTGCGCGCCGAGATCGCCACCCGGTCGCCCGGCTGCACGCCGCAGTCGTGCACCAGCACATGGCCGATGCGCGCCGCCGCGTCCCAGGCTTCGGCGAAGGTCCAGTGCTCCGTCGCTTGGGTCGATCCGGCTTGGCCGGGCGACCCAACCCCCTCGGGGGGCGACGGCGGCCTCGCCGCCGTCTCGGGGCCTGTGTACGTGATGCAGGAGAGGTCGCTGGCGGTGCTCTCGAACAGCACCCGCAGCGACGCGGGCGCGTTGACGAAGGTGCGCAGCCGCCGACCGTTGATCACCTGCTCGCGCAGTTCATACGGCTGGCCGGGCGCGGTCAGTTCGGCAATCGCCTGGGCACGGACGGGGTTCATCGCTCAACGTCCTTTGAAGACGGGTTCGCGCTTTTCCACGAACGCCTTCGTCGCCTCGCGGTGGTCCTCGGTCTGGCCGCAATGGATGTGGTGCGTGGCCTCCAGGTCCAGGCAGTCGTCCACGTCGCCGGCCATCGCCCGGTTCAGGTTCTCCTTCATGTAGCGCAGGGCCACGGTCGGCCCATTGGCCAGGCGCAGCGCGATCTCGCGGGTCTTGGCCGCCAGGTCCTCGGGCGCGCAGACCCAGTTCGTCAGGCCCAGGCGCAGGGCCTCGTCGGCGCCGACACGGTCGCTCAGGAAGTACAGCTCGCGCGCCTTGGCCGAGCCAACCAGCTGGGTCAGGAAGTACGTGCCGCCGTAGTCGCCCGAGAAGCCGACCTTGGCGAAGGCCGTGGTCATGATCGCGCTGCTGGCCATGATGCGCAGGTCGCAGGCCAGGGCCAGCGCCATGCCCGCACCGGCCGCCGCACCGGGCAGCGCGGCCAACGTGGGCTTGGGCATCTTGAACAGCTTGCCGGCGGTGGCGCGCTGGTTCACCCGCTGGCGGTGAATGGCCTGGTCGATGGTCTGGGCGCCCACCGTGCCGTCGCCGCGCGACGCCATGCCCTTGACGTCGCCGCCGGCACAGAAGCCCTTGCCCGCGCCGGTCAGCACGATGCACTTCACGTCGTGGTTGAACTCGGCCGCGGCCAGCTGGGCCTGCAGCGCCTCGTTCATCTCCCTGGACATCGCGTTGCGCGCGTCGGGGCGGTTCAGCGTCAGCGTCAGCACGCCGGCGTCCAGGCTGGCGAGCAGGTCTTGCGTGCCGGTGTCGATGGTCTGGGCCATGGCGGTCTCCTCAGCGGTGTTCAGCGATGTTCAAGGAAGGCGTTGTTGAAGACGACGCGGTCACCAGCGACACCGCCGACGACGCGGGCCTCGATCGTCAGGCGGCCATCACCCTCGCGCCAGCCCTGCACCTGCAGCATGTCGCCCGGGTAGACCGGCGCCGAGAAGCGCCCGCGCAGCGCGCGGTACTTCGCCGGGTCGCCGCCGCAGACGGCGCCCACCAGCAGCTGGGCGATGTGGCCGTAGGTGCACAGCCCGTGCAGGATCGGCGCCGGAAAGCCGCCAAACGTCGCCGCGGCCGGGTCGATGTGCAGCGGGTTGTAGTCGCCCGACAGGCGGTACAGCGCGGCCTGGTTCTCCGCGATGCGGGTGCTGACGGTCACGTCGGCCGGCCGCTGGGGCACGTCGGTCTTCACCGAGCGGCTGGTGCCGGCGCCCTCGAAGGGGGCGATGTCGCCCAGCGCCGCCACGCCACGCTGGAACAAGCCGGTGGTGATGCGCATGCAGACCGTGCCGGCGGCGTCCAGCACCTCGGTCTCGAACTCGGTGAAGGCGCCGCCCTTGCCGCGCGGGTGCACGGCCAGCAAGCGGCTGCGCACCTGCACCGTGGTGGCCTTGTCACCGCCGATGCCTGGCGGCACGGGCAGCGGCGCCAGCTGCTCGATGCAGCGCTCGGCGTCGATCATCAGCGGCCCGGGCGACGAGGGCACGGCCGTGCGGTCGATCTGCAGGCCGAAGCTGCCCCAGCGGATGGCAAAACTGGGGAAGACGGCGAACTGCGGATGGCCTTCGAAGGTGAAACGCAGGTCATCGAGCCCGATGCCCACCGCGTACAGCAGCACGTCGCGCTGGTCGTAGGCAATCGGGATTGGCGCGCTCCAGGCACCGGGGTCGTCGCCGCGCAGGATCGCGCGGGGGTTGAAGGTCGCCATCGTCGTGTCTCCGTGATGTTGTCGGGGGTGCGATCAACCGTAGGCGGACAAGGCCTCGTCGATCGCCCGCTCCAGGTCGCCCGCATTGGCCGCATGGCTCAGGTGGGTGCAGAACGGCCGGTAGGCCAGCAACGCGCTGTCGCCCGTGCCCCAGCGGCCCTCGGCCTCGGGGCTGAGCCAGACCACGCGCTTGGCGCGCGCCGTCAGTTCGGCGAACAGGTCCAGCCGCGGGTTGGTCTGGTTGCTGCGGCCGTCGCCCAGCACCAGCACCGTGGTGCGGCCATCGATCAAATGCCAGTGCTGGTCGTGCAGGTCCTGCCAGGCCTGGCCGTAGTCGGTGCTGCCGCCGCCCACGTCGCGGATGATCAGGTTCATCGCGTCGTCGAAGGGCAGCAGGTCCAGCGGCGGGCCCACGTCGCGCAGCCGGTTGCTGAACGCGAACGCCTCCAGGTCGGCCACCGTGCCCTTCAGCGCATAGAGGAACAGCAGCAGGAAGCGCACATGCGCCGCCACCGAGCCCGACACGTCGCACACCGCGACGATGCGCGGCTTGTCCACCCGCTTGTGCTTGAAGTGCAGGCTGACCGGCACGCCGTCATGCCCCGCATTGGCGCGGATGGTGCGGCGCAAATCGAGCTGGCCGCGCAGCAGGATGCGCTTGCGGTGGCTGTGGCGCTGGGCCAGGCGCTTGGCCATGCGGGCGACTGCCGCCTTCATGCGGTCCATGTCGGCCGGGCTCATGCGGCCCAGCGGGCGCTCCACCGCCACCTCGCGCAGAAAGGCCTCGGTCGCCGGCTTGCCGAACAGGGCAAAGCGCTGGTCGACATGGGCCCGCGCCTGGCGCTGCAGCTGGGCGCGGGCGGCGGCCAGCGCCTGGCGCAGGGCCGTGCGGCCATCGTCGGTCGTGGCCTCGACGTTCTCGTCGCCCGCCTGGTTCAACTGCTGCTGCAACTGCTCCAGCTTGCGGATGCCCATCTGCTCCAGCAGCTGGCGCGTCAGGTAGGCCGACTGCGACTGGAAGCGGATGTCGTCCACACCCGCCTTCTGGCCGGCCCGCTGCAGCGCCGCGGCCATCGCCGACGGGTCGCCGGCCTGTTGCTGCTGCGCCAGGTCGAGCAGCGCGTCGACCTCGGCGTCACCGGTGCGCGGGGCCTCGCCCTCGCCTTCCCCATCGCCTTCGCCGTCCGCCTTCTGCGCGTCGGGCCGGCCGCGATCGGGCAGCTTGAAGAACAGCTCGAAGACCTCGTCGCAGATGCCCTTTTCTTCCTCGGACTTGGCCAGGGCCGCGGCCAGCGTGCACTTCAGCGTGTCGCGGTCGCCATAGCCGACCAGGGCGACAGCGCGGGCGGCGTCGATGGCCTCGGCCAGCGAGGCCTCGGCGCCGGCGGCGCGCAGCGCACGGATGAAGCCGGCAAGCTGGCTGTCCAGGCCGGCCTGCAGGCCGAGATGGCTGTCCACGCTCAGGCTGGCGTGCGGGAGGTTGCCGCAACACCGGGCTGGTTCGCCACCTGCAGCGCCGACTGCGTCAGCTGCCCCAGGTTGGGCGCCACTTCGGCGATGTCGGTCTCGCGCTTGAGCAGCACGTTCAGCGTGTCGCGCACCAGAGCCTCGTCCAGCGCGTCGGCATGCAGCAGCAGCAGGGTGCGCGCCCAGTCGACCGATTCGGCCATCGACGGCGGCTTGCGGATGTTCTGCAGGCGCAGCAACTGGATGAAGGCCACCAGCTGGGTCAGCAGCGTCTCGGGCAGGCCGGGCACGCGGGCGCGCAGCACGCGCTGCTCCAGCACCGCGTCGGGATAGCCGATGTGCAGGTGCAGGCAGCGGCGCTTCAGCGCGTCGCCCAGCTCGCGGGTGTTGTTGCTGGTCAGGATCACCAGCGGCGGCACATGCGCCTGGATGGTGCCGATCTCGGGGATGGTCACCTGGTAGTCGGCCAGCACCTCCAGCAGCAGGGCCTCGAACGATTCCTCGCTCTTGTCGATCTCGTCGATCAGCAGCACGCTGCCGCCATCCTGCTCCATGGCCTGCAGCAGCGGGCGCGGCTGCAGGAAGTCGCGGCTGAAGAACAGGTCCTGGAAACTGGCCAGCTTGCCCATCGCGCCCTGCAGTCCGTCGGTGTCGCCGATCAGCTGGCCGATCTTCTCCTTCAGGATCTGCGTGTAGAGCAGCTGCTTGCCGTACTTCCATTCGTACAGCGCGCGGCTGTCGTCCAGGCCCTCGTAGCACTGAAGGCGGATCAGCGCATGCTGCAGCGACTTGGCGATGGACACCGCCAGCTCGGTCTTGCCGACGCCGGCCGGGCCTTCGATCAGCACCGGCTTGCGCAGGTGCTGGGCCAGGTACACCGCAGTGGCGATGGGACGGGTGGCGATGTAGCCGACGCTGGCCAGCGTGGCGGACACGGCGTCGATCGAGGCGAGGCCGGGCGGGTGCAAGGGGTCGTTGGAAACGGCAGCGGACACGGCAGACCAGGGAAGCGGTGGGAACGGGCAGTGTCAGGGCAGGCCCCGGGGGGCGTGTGTTCCGGCGGCGACACCTGCCCGGGGGCCGGCGCATGGAAGATGATCGGCAGACTTCCACTGCCCTGCCCGCCCCCCATGACCGTGCCCACGACCGCCACCCTGTACGCCGTCCGCCAGGGCGCCGCCTGGATCACCCTGAACCGCCCCGAGCAGCGCAACGCCCTGTCGGCCGCCCTGGTCAACGAGCTGCACGGCCACCTGCAGGCCGCGCTGGCCGACGAGGCGGTGCGCGCCATCGTCATCACTGGCGCGGGCAGCGCCTTCTGCGCCGGCGCGGACCTGAAAAGCCCGCCCGGCCAGGTGGTCGACGGCCAGCAGAGCGTGTCGCTGGCCACCGTGCTGGCGCTGATGCAGGACTGCGCGAAGCCGGTGATCGCGGCCATCAACGGCGCGGCCTTTGCCGGTGGCTTGGGGCTGGTCGGTGCCGCCGACCTGGTGATCACCGTCGATGACGCGCCCTTCAGCTTCAGCGAGGTGAAGATCGGCGTGATCCCGGCAGTGATCTCGGTGGTTTGCCTGCCCAAGCTGGGGCCGCTGCACGGCATGAAGCTGTTCCTGACCGGCGAGCGCTTCAGCGGCACCGACGCGGTGCGCTACGGCCTGGCGCACGAGGCGGTGCCGGCGGCGCAGCTGCAGGCCACCGTCGACGCGCTGGTGACCACGCTGGCCGCAGGCGGCCCGATCGCCGTGGGCGAATGCAAGAAGCTGGCGCGGCGCATCCCCACGCTGGAGCGCGACGCCGCCTTTGCCGAGGCCAGCGAGTGGAGCGCCCGCATGTTCCGCAGCCCCGAGGCCGCCGAGGGCATGGCCGCGTTCAGGGAAAAGCGCAAGCCGAGCTGGATCAAGAGCTGACCAAGCGAAACGCCATGTCCACGACGCATCCCACCGATCTCGACGCCTTCCGCCAGCAGGTGGCCGCCTGGCTGCAGGCCAACGCGCCAGCCAGGCCCGACTTCCTGCTGCCCGAGAGCTTCATGGAAGTCGGCACCGATCAGCAACTGCAGTACCTGCGCGCCTGGCAGAAGCAGGTCTACGAGGCCGGCTACCTGGGCATGGCCTGGCCCGAGTCTTACGGCGGCGGCGGCCGGCCCCAGGTCTACCAGGACATCGTCAACGCCGAGATGGCGCGGTTGAAGGTGCCCTTCGTGCCCAACACCATCGGCCTGAACTGGGCCGGCCCGCTGATCCTGGCGATGGGCACGGAGGCGCAGAAGCAGCGCTACATCCGCGGCATGCTCAGCGCCGACGACATCTGGTGCCAGGGCTTCAGCGAGCCCGACAACGGCAGCGACCTGGCGGCCACGGCGACCCGGGCCGTGCGCGATGGCGACCACTACATCATCAACGGCGCCAAGATCTGGACCAGCCTGGGCCATGCGGCCAAGTACATGATCCTGCTGGCGCGCACCGACCCCGCCAGCAAGCGCCACGCCGGCCTGTCGTTCTTCCTGATCCCGATGGACGCGCCGGGCATCCGCACCGTGCCGATCCGCAAGCTGACTGGCGAATACGGCTTCACCCAGACCTTCTTCGACGACGCCCGGGTGCCGGCCGAGGGCCTGATGGGCCGCGAGGGCGAAGGCTGGGCGGTGGCGATGAAGACGCTGACCTTCGAGCGCGGCGCCGCCGGCGGCCAGGCCGGCGGCCTGGCGCGCATGCACCTGG
>CALMIF010000080.1 GCA_937864045.1 uncultured Aquabacterium sp.
GCACGCTGCGCTCGGGGCGCGGCTGGCTCATCAGGAAGATCTCGTTGTTGCGCACCGCAAAGATCTGGCCGTTGACGTCCCTGGCCGCGTCGCTGGCCAGGTAGACCGCGATCGGGGCGATCTTGTTGGGCGTCATCTGCTGGATCTTGGCCACGCGCGCCTGCTGCTCGGGCGTGTCGGTGGGGATGCTGCCGATCATGCGGCTCCAGGCGAAGGGCGCGATGCAGTTGCTGCGCACGTTGAACTTCTGCATGTCCAGCGCGATGCTCTTGCTCAGCGCCGCGATGCCGAGCTTGGCCGCCGAATAGTTGGCCTGGCCGAAGTTGCCGATCAGGCCCGAGGTGCTGGTCATGTGCACGAAGGCGCCGCTCTCCTGCTCCTTGAAGTGGTTGGCGGCCGCGCGGCTGACGTAATAGGCGCCGTACAGGTGCACCTTGATCACCGCGTCCCACTCGTCCAGGCTCATCTTGTGGAAGAAGCGGTCGCGCAGGATGCCGGCGTTGTTCACCACGCCGTCGATGCGGCCGAAGCTGTCGAGCGCGCACTGGATGATGCGGCCGGCCGCGGTGGCGTCGGCCACGCTGTCGGTGTTGGCCGCGGCCTCGCCGCCGCTGGCCTTGATCTCGGCCACCACCTTCTGCGCCGGGCCGGCGTCGCCGCCCTCGCCCGACACGCTGGCGCCGATGTCGTTGACGACGACCTTGGCGCCCTGCGCGGCGCACTGCAGCGCGATGTCACGGCCGATGCCGCCGCCGGCACCGGTGACGACGACGACCTTGCCTTCGAGCATGGTTCCTTGGGACATGGGGTGTTCTCCTTCTGGCTGATTCGGGGTTCGGATTCTGGAGCGAGGTGGATCAGCGTTTGCCGGTCCCCTCCATGGCGCGGGCGATGAGTTCCTTCATCACCTCGTTGCTGCCGCCGTAGATGCGGCCCACGCGGGTGTCGGCGTACAGCCGGGCGATGGGGTACTCGTTCATGTAGCCGTAGCCGCCGTGCAGCTGCACGCATTCGTCGACGACCTGGCCCACCATCTCGCTGACCCACCACTTGCTCATCGACGCGGTGGCCACGTCCAGCGTGTCGTTCAGGCTGCGCACGATGCAGTCGTCGATGAAGCTGCGGGCAATCGTCAGCTTGGTCTGGCATTCGGCCAGCTTGAAGCGGGTGTTCTGCATCGCCATCAGCGGCTTGCCGAAGATGTTGCGCTGCTGCACGTAGGCCAGGGTCTCGTCGATGGCGCGCTGCATGGTGGCCACGCCGCCCACGCCGATGATCAGGCGCTCGCGCGGCAGCTGCTCCATCAGCTGCACGAAACCCTTGCCCTCCTCGGTGCCCAGCAGGTTGGACAGCGGCACGCGCATGTCGTCGAAGAACAGCTCGGCCGTGTCGGTGGTGTGCTGACCCACCTTGTCCAGCAGCTTGCCGCGGCGGAAGCCCGGAAGATCATCGACCTCGGCCATGATCAGGCTGATGCCCTTGCCGCCCTGCTCGGCGCCGGTGCGGGCCACGATGCACACCAGGTTGGCGTGGTAGCCGTTGGTGATGAAGGTCTTGGCGCCGTTGATGACGTAGTGGTCGCCGTCCTTCCTGGCCGTGGTGCGGATGGCCTGCAGGTCGGTGCCGGCGCCGGGCTCGGTCATCGCGATCGCGGCCACCATCTCGCCGCTGGCCATCTTGGGCAGCCACTTCTTCTTCTGCCACTCGGTGGCATAGCGCAGGATGTAGTGCGCGACGATGGCCGAGTGCACGCTGTTGGAGAAACCGCCGGCCATCTTGTAGGCGTGGCTCTGGGTCAGCACGACCTCGTGGCGGAAGTCGCCGCCACCGCCGCCGTATTCCTCCGGGATGCTGGCGCACAGCAGGCCGGCGGCACCGGCCTTGGTCCACAGCTCGCGGTCGGCGCGGCGCTGCTGGCGCCAGCGCGCGTCGTTGGGCAGGCATTCCTTGTCGAAGAACTTGTTGGCGGTGTCGGCCAGCAGTTCCAGGTCGCTGTCCATCCAGGCGGGGGGCGGGGTTTGGATCATGGGTCGGTCCTCAGGAAATCGCCACGACGGCGTCACCGGCCAGCTTGACCTGGCCGTTCTGGTTGGTCGTTTGCAGCGTCAGGCGGGCGCGTCGCTCGCCGTCGGCCTCGAACACCTCGGTCACGCTGCCGCTGCAGGTGATGGCTTCGCCGACCTGGGTGATGGCGGTGAAGCGCACGCCGTAGTCGCGGATGCGCGCCTGCGGCACCCAGTTGGTCAGCAGCCGGCCCAGGCAGCCCATGCTCAGCATGCCGTGGGCGAAGACGTCGGGCGAGCCGCCGGCTCGGGCGTAGTCGATGTCCACGTGCATCGGGTTGTGGTCGCCCGAGGCGCCGCAGTACAGCGCCAGCGTCAGCCGGCTGACCGGCGGGGTGGTGAAGCTGGGCAGGCTGTCGCCGGCCTTGATGCTGGAAAGTTCAACCATGTCGGACCACCGTGATGCCGTGCAGGTCGGCGATGTGCTCGCCGCGTTGGTTGGTGACGCGGGTCTCGCGCACCACGAATTCCAGCAGCCCGCCCTTCTTGGCGTAGATGTCGGCGATGCGCTGCTGGAAGGTCAGCGTGTCACCGGCGTAGGCCATGCCGCGGTAGCTGAAGCGCTGCTCGCCGTGCAGCACCTTGGGCACCGGCAGGTCCAGCAGGTCGCGGATGGCGCCGGGGTTGGGCGCATCCATCTCCAGGCAGAACAGGAAGGTGGGCGGCACCGGCAATGCCGGGTGGCCGGCGGCCCGGGCGGCGGCCTCGTCGCTGTAGACCGGATCGGTCTGGCCGATCGCCTTGGCGAAGAACTTCAGCCGGCCCTTTTCCACGTCCACGCTGAAGGGCGCGAACGTGTGGCCGATGTGTGTCGTGTCCAGACTCATGCGTCCGTCCTTTCGTAAAGGGTCACGACGCAGGCGCCGCCCAGACCCAGGTTGTGCTGCAGCGCCAGGCGCGCACCTTCCACCTGCCGCTGCTGGGCCTGGCCGCGCAGCTGCCAGGTCAGCTCGGCGCACTGCGCCAGGCCGGTGGCGCCCAGCGGATGGCCCTTGCTCAGCAGGCCGCCGGATGGATTGGTGACGACCCGCCCGCCGTAGGTGTTGTCGCCGTCGAGGATGAAGCGCTCGGCCGTGCCCTCGGCCGTCAGGCCCAGGCTTTCGTAGGTGATCAGCTCGTTGGCGGTGAAGCAGTCGTGCAGCTCGACCACGTCCACGTCCTCCGGGCCGATGCCGGCCGCGGCATAGACCTGGGCCGACGCGGCGCGCGCCATGTCGGCGCCCACCAGCTTGCGCATGTCGTTGCTGTCGAAGGTGCCCGGCCCGTCGGTGGTCATCGCCTGGGCGGCGATGCGCACCGTGCGGTCCAGGCCGTGGCGGCGGGCGAAGGCCTCGCTGCACACCACCGCGGCGGCGGCGCCGCAGGTCGGCGGGCAGCATTGCAGGCGGGTCAGCGGGTCGAACACCGCGGGCGATGCCAGCACCTCGTCCAGCGTCACCGGCTGGCGGAAGACGGCCAGCGGGTTGCGCGCCGCATGCTGGCGCGCCTTCACCGAGATGCGGGCGAAGGTGCTGGGCGCGATGCCGTGCTGTGCGATGTAGTCGCGCGCCGCACCGCCGAAGAACTGGGCGGCGAACGGCGCCTGGTCGTCGCGGCCCTGGTGTGCGGTGAGTGCATTGGTGAAGCGGCCCAGCGGCGAGGGCCGGTCGGTCCAGCCCTCCTTCAGCGCGCCGGGCACCATCTGCTCGAAGCCCAGGGCCAGCACGCAGTCGGCCGCGCCCGATTGCACCGCCTGGCGCGCCAGCCACAGCGCGGTGCTGCCGGTGGCGCAGTTGTTGTTGACGTTGACCACCGGGATGCCGGTCAGCCCCACGCCGTACAGCGCCGCCTGGCCGGCCGTGCTGTCGCCGTAGACATAGCCCGCGTAGGCCTGCTGCACCAGGCCGTAGGCGATGCCGGCATCGTCCAGCGCCAGCCTGGCGGCCTGGCCGCCCATGTCGTCATAGGGCGCGCTGGCGCCCGGCTTGGTGAACGGGATCATGCCCACCCCCACCACATGCACGGCCTGCGTCATTCGGCTCTCCTGGCAGGAAGCAGCGTCACTCGCCGGCCTTGGACGGCCCGGGACTGCGGTAGCGGAAGGTGCCCATGGCCTTGGCGGTGACGGTGCCCTCGGCGTCGTGGATCTCCGCCTCGCAGAAGCACACGCTGCGGCCACCGCCGGTGGCGCGGCCGGTGGCGGTCAGGTCGCCCACGGCCGGCTTCATGAAGGCCACGTGCATGTCGACGGTGACCACCTCGCGGGTGTAGTCGATGCGGCTGAGCGCGGCATTGGCCATCGCGCTGTCCAGCAGGGCCATCACGATGCCGCCATGGCCGCCGCCGTGGTTGTTCAGCAGGTCGGGCCGCAGCGCCAGCGCCACCGTGGCCACGCCATCGGCCTCGTGGGTGATCTGCATGCCGATCATCTTCAGGAACGGGATGACGCGGGCGCGGCCGTCGTAGCGGGGTTCGGCGTTGGAGTCGGTGTCGGGCATGGACGGTGGGCTGGAAGCGGAGCCGCAGCATCGGTGCAGCCGGTGCGGCGGCCAATGGCGAAACCGCGCCTTGTCATTGGCCAAACTGCTCAGCCAGGGTTTGCCCCGATGCCGGCCGGGGCGGTCCTCGGGGCGACACTGGCCGCCCGGCTGCCTGCCTAGAGTCGGCACCGTCCAAGACCACCAACAAGCACCAGGAGATCCGCATGCCCTCGTCCCGTGCCCAGCCTCGTCCACCGCTCGCGTCGGCCCTGCACCGCCTGCTGGTGCCGCTGGCGGCCGCGTCCGCCCTGCTGCTGGGCGCCTGCGCCACCGGCCCCGGCCGGCCTGCGGCCTGGCAGGCGCCGCAGCCGCTGGTCGCGCCGTCCAGCTTCACCGGCGTGCACGGGCTGGCGGTGGACAAGCAGGGCCGGCTGCTGGCCGGCAGCGTGGTCGGCAACGCGATCTGGGAGGTCGACCGCAGCACCGGCGCCGCCAAGATCCTGGTCGGCGGCCCCGAAGGCCAGGCCGACGACATCGCCATCGGGCCCAAGGGCGAGATGGCCTGGACCAACTACCTGCAGGGCGCCGTGCGCATCCGCGACAACGACCAGCAGCCCTCGCGGGTCATCGCTTCGGGCCTGCCAGGTCTGAACTCGCTGGCCTTCGACCAGCGCAACGGCAAGCTCTACGCCACCCAGGTGTTCCTGGGCGACGCGCTGTGGGAGCTGGACCCCAGTGGCGCCAAGCCGCCGCGCCTGATCGGCAAGGACTTCGGCGGCCTCAACGGCTTCGAGGTGGGCCCCGACGGCATGATCTACGGCCCGCTGTGGTTCAAGCGCAGCGTGGCCAGGGTCGACCCGGCCGACGGCTCGGTCAGCGTGATCAACGCCAGCTTCGACACCCCGGCCGCGGCCAACCTCGACGGCAAGGGCAATGTCTGGGTGGTCGACACCGCCACCGGCGAGCTGGCCAAGGTGGAACTGGCCACCGGCGCCCGCCAGGTGGTGGCCACGCTGTCCAGTGCGCTGGACAACCTGGCCATCGCGCCGGACGGCACGGTCTACGTGTCGAACATGGCCGACAACGGCATCCAGGCCGTGAACCCGGCCACCGGCGCGGTGCGCCAGCTCACCCGCGGCGCGGTGGCCGTGCCCGGCGGCATCAAGGTCGACGGCGACAGCCTGTGGCTGGCCGACATCTTCAGTTTCCGCAAGGTCGACCTGGCCAGCGGCAAGGTCGCCGACATCAAGCGCTCGCACGCCGTGGGCAGCGACATCGAGTACCCGTTCTCGGTGGGGATGGGCAGCAAGCTGCTGGCCATGTCGTCGTGGTTCACCGGCACGGTGCAGCTGGTCGACCGCGCCACCGGCAAGACCGTGACGATGCTGCACGGCTTCAAGGCACCGTACGACGCCATCCCGCTGGACGACGGCAGCCTGCTGGTGGCCGAGATCGCCACCGGCAGCATCACCCGGGCCAGGGGCGCCAGCTACGACGACCGCCAGCCCCTGGCCAGCGGCCTGGGCGGCCCGGTGCAGATGGTGCTGGGCCCCGACGGCATGGTCTACGTGACCGAGGCCGCCGGCAACGTGCAGAAGATCGACCCCAAGACCGGCGCCAAGACCCAGGTCGCCACCGGCCTGGCCCTGCCCGAGGGCCTGGCCTTCACGCCCTGGGGCACCCTGGTGGTGGCCGAAGCCGCTGCCGGCCGGCTGACCGAGCTGGACCTGGCCGCCAACCAGCGCCGCACCATCGCCGAGAACCTGCCCATCGGCCTGAGCGCCGGCCCCGGCCTGCCGCCGCCCTATGTGCCCACCGGCGTGGCGGTGGGGGCGGACGGCAGCATCTACATGAGCGCCGACCGCAACAACGCGATCTACCGCATCCGCCCGGCGCGCTGAACCGACCATGACCGACACGCCCACGGACGCCACCACCGGCGCCGCCGCCCTGCTGTGGCAGCACCGCCGCGCCGGCACCAAGCTGGCCGCCCTGCCCCCGGCGCTGCGCCCGGCCGATGCCGATGCCGGCCATGCCATCCAGGCGCGGCTGCCCGCGGTGGCCGGCGACGCGGTGGCCGGCTGGAAGATCGCCGCCACCAGCCGCGCCGGCCAGGCCCACATCGGCGTGGGCGGGCCGCTGGCCGGGCGCATCCTGGCTGGCTGCGTGCACGGCGAAGGCGCGCGCTTCAGCCTGGCCGGCAACGGCATGCGGGTGGCCGAGCCGGAGTTCGTCTTCCGCTTCGGCACGGCGCTGCCGCCGCGCGCGCAGCCCTGGGCCGTCGACGAGGTGCTGGCCGCGGTCGCCACGCTGCATGTGGGCATCGAGGTGCCCGATTCGCGCTTCGCCGACTTCGTGCACGCCGGCGAGGCGCAGTTGCTGGCCGACGACGCCTGCGCGCACGAGTTCCTGCTGGGCGCCGCCACCACGGCCGACTGGCGTGCCATCGACCTGGCCGCCCATGCGGTGCAGGCCACGGTGCACAACGGCAGCGCGCTGCGCTTCGACCGCAGCGGCAGCGGCGCCGCCGTGCTGGGCGACCCGCGCCTGGCGCTGGCCTGGCTGGTGAATGACCTGCGCGCCCGTGGCATCGGCCTGCAGGCCGGCGACTTCGTCACCACCGGCACCTGCATGCCGCCGCTGGCGGTGCAGCCGGGCGATGTGGTGCGCTGCGACTTCGGCCTGCTGGGGCAGGTGTCGGCGTCGTTCGGCGACTAGGCAGCCAACCAGTCCACCGCGTTCAGACCCGGCACACGCGCGAACTCGCGCAGGTTGTGCGTCACCAGCGTCAGCCCCCGGGCGCGGGCATGGGCGGCGATCAGGAGATCGTTGCTGCCGATGGGCGTGCCGGCGCGCTCCAGCGCCATGCGGATGTCGGCGTAGTGCGCGTCGGCCGGCGCGTCGAAGGGCAACACGGGCAGCGCGGCCAGCAGTTGCTCCACACGCTGCGTCAAGGCGGCCGAGGCCTTGCGCTGGGCGCCAAAGCGCAACTCAGCCGCCACCACGATGCTGGTGCAGACTGCGTCGGGCGCCTCGGCAGCCAGGCGCTGCAGCAGCGGGCCGCCCGGGTTGCGGATCAGCGCGGACAGCACGTTGGTGTCCAGCATCCAGGCCGGCCCGGCCATCAGAGCGCATCCCGCTGCTGCAGCGGCAGGTCCTCCACCTCGGGCAGGCCGTCATCCAGCGGCGTCCACGATGCCAGCAGGTCCAGCAGCCGGTTCCTGCGGATGGGCGTCAGGATCAGGCGGTCGCCTTCCTTGCGCACCAGCACCTCGGTGCCCTCCAGCTCGAACTCGCGCGGGATGCGCACTGCCTGGTTGCGGCCGTTGCGGAACAGCGAAGCATGGCGCTCGGTCACAGTGGGCTCCTGGGCATGAAATGGCCTATGTCAAAGCATAGGCTGCTGCCGGACACCGGGTCAAGCGCAGCGCACGGCCGTACCCGCGGCAGACCGGCGGCTCATGCCGCGCTCGCCGCTTCCTCCGGGTCGCAGTCGAACCGCGCCAGCACATGGCCCGCCATGCCGCGGGCCAGTTCGTCCTCGCCGGTGAACACCGTGCCGTGCGCCTCGCGCCGCAGCAGGTCCGCCTGCTCGCCGACGGGGCTGCGCAGCACCACCTCGATGGCCGGATTCAGCGTGCGGGCGGTCTGCACCATCTGGCGGGCGGCCAGCGCGTCGGGCACGGCCACCACCAGCATCGCCGCCTCGGCGATGTGGGCCTGGATCAGCACCGCCGGGTCGGTGGCGTCGCCGCTGACGGCGGCGCGGCCCTGGGCGCGCAGCTGCTCGACCAGGTCGCGGTTCTGTTCGGCGATGACATGCGGAATGCCGCGCTGCTGCAGCGCCTGGGCGATGCGGTGTCCCACCTGGCCGAAGCCGACCAGCACCACCTGGCCTTCGAGGAAGCGGCGCGCCGTGTCCTGCGGCAGCTCGGCCAGGGGGTCGTCGCGCTGCTCCAGCCGCCGCGCCAGGGCCGACCGGGCGATCACCCAGCGCCGCAACGGCTCGACCGCACCGAAGACCAGCGGATTCACGGCGATCGAGATCAGCGCGCCGGCCAGCACCAGGCTCATGCCCTCCGCCGGCAGCAGGCCCAGGGCCCCGCCCATGCCGGCCAGGATGAAGGAGAACTCGCCGATCTGGCCCAGGCTGGCAGCCACCGTCAGCGCGGTGTTCAGCGGGTAGCGCAGCAGCAGCACCAGGGCCGCCGCCGCCAGCGACTTGCCGACCACCACGATGGCGACCACCGCCAGCACCCGCAGCGGCTGCTCGACCAGCACCGCCGGCTCGAACAGCATGCCCACCGAGACGAAGAAGAGCACGGCGAAGGCGTCGCGCAGCGGCAGTGATTCCTGCGCCGCCCGGTGGCCGTAGCGCGATTCGCGCATCACCATGCCGGCGAAGAAGGCGCCCAGGGCGAACGACACGCCGAACAGCCCCGCAGCGCCCCAGGCGATGCTGATGGCCGCGGCCACCACCGCCAGCGTGAACAGCTCGCGCGAGCCGGTCCTGGCCACCTGCCACAGCAGCCAGGGCAGCAGGCGCCGCCCGGCCACCAGCATCAGCGTGACGAAGGCGCCCACCTGGGCCAGCGTCTGCAGCAGCGCCTGCCACAGCGGCGGCGCATCCGGCGCCGGTGCGGCATCGCCCAGCACACCGGCCAGCGGCGGCAGCAGCACCAGCACCAGCACGGTGGCCAGGTCTTCCACCACCAGCCAGCCCACCGCGATGCGGCCGTTCATCGTGGCCAGCAGGCGGCGGCTGTCCAGCGCCTTGAGCAGCACCACCGTGCTGGCGCAGGACAGCGACAGGCCGAACACCAGGCCGGCGCCCGTGCTCCAGCCCCAGGCCCAGGCCGCGGCCATGCCCAGCGCGGTGGCGATGCCCATCTGCACCACCGCGCCCGGCAGCGCGATGCGCCGCACCGCCATCAGGTCGGCCAGGCTGAAGTGCAGGCCGACGCCGAACATCAGCAGCATCACGCCGATCTCGGCCAGCTGGCCGGCAATCGCCACGTCGGCCACGAAGCCCGGCGTCGCCGGCCCGATGGCGATGCCGGCCAGCAGGTAGCCCAGCAACGCCGGCAGGCGGCAGCGCTCGGCCACGAAGCCCAGCAGCAGCGCCAGGCCGAAGCCGGCGGCCACGGTGGTGATCAGCGTGGTGTCGTGGTGGTCCATGGCAGCGCCTCAAGCAACCTCGATGCCTGGCACGGCGCCCATGCGCGTCAGCCGGTATTCGCCCGGCGCCACCCCGGTCCATTTCTTGAACGCGCGGTGGAAGGTGCTGGCCTCGGAGAAGCCCAGGCGCTCGGCGATCTCGGGCAGGGTCAGCTCGGGCCGGGCCAGGTGGGCGATGGCGGCGTCGCGGCGCAGCGCGTCCTTCAGTGCCTGGAAGCCGTGGCCCTCCTCGCGCAGGCGGCGGCGCAGCGTGGGCGGGGCGATCGCCAGGGCCTCGCCCACGGCTTCGAGCGACAGGTCGCCGGCATCGAGGCGGCGGTGCAGCAGGCGGCGGATGCGCTCGGACACGCTGGCCGCGTCGCGGTACTTGATCAACAGGTTGGCCGGTGCGCCGGCCAGGAACTCGCGCAGGCTCTGCGGGTTCTGCACCACCGGCAGTTCCAGCCAGCGGGCGTCGAAACACAGGCCCACATGCGCCTGGTCATGGCGGATGGGCGCCTGGTAGACGCGCGAGCTGTCGCTGCGCGGCGCGGGCTCGGTGTAGTCGACGCTCAGCACCGGCACCCGCCGCGCCACCAGCCAGCAGGCCAGGCCGAAGGCAAACAGCAGGAACGCCTTCTGCGCATAGTCCAGCCGCGGGCCCAGCACCGGGTCGCGCGGCGCGCGGCGCATCAGCTGCAGCCGCGCCACCCCGCCCTGCACCACCAGGCGCGGCACGAAGTCGGCCAGCAGGCCGTGGTAGTGGCGCAGGCCCAGGCGCAACGCCTCCTCCAGCGTGGCGCAGCGCACGAGCATGGCCGCACAGCGGCCGAAGCTGCCCACCGGCAGCGGCCGGCTGCACAGGCCCCACAGCTCGTCGCGCAGCGTGCGCCGCAGCACGCGGATCAGCAGCGCGTACTGCGCCTGCGACACCCGCGCCAGCGGCGCGTCCAGCAGCGCCGGCGGAATGCCCGCGCGCTGCAGCAGCGCCGGCACGGCCAGGCCGCGGTGGCGTGCGCCCTGCACGATCAGCCGCACCTGCTGCACCGCGACGGTGTGCTGGGTCATGTGAGCCCCTCGTCCCATGTGTGCATGGGCCGATCCCCCAAGGGGATGGCGGGCCGGCTTGGGAGCGGCCCGGCGCTCGGCCCGCGCGCGTTGATCGACGCGTTGGCCGGTGCGTGCGGGCTGGTGGATGGGGCCATGGCCGCGATGCTACGTGCCGGCGGCGTGCGGTCCGTCGCATGCATGACCCCACCGTGCGTGCGGCGCTGCTTCGGGGCCGTGTACAACGCCGGCCATGTCCGCGTGTCCCGTCGTCCGCTGGCGCAGGCTGGCGCTTCTGCTGCTGGCGGCGGTGGTGCCGGCGGTGCAGGCCGCCCCGCCCAGCCTGCCCGAGCTGCCCCGCGCCAGCATCGGCCCGGCCGACCTGGCCGTGCTGGTGGCCGAGGGCGACCCGCTGAGCGAGGCGGTGGCCCTGGCCTACCAGCAGGCGCGGGGCATTCCGGCGGCCAATGTCATCCGTGTCGCCGTGCCCTCCGGCAGCGACAGCATCCGCGACAGCGACTTCGCCACGCTGAAGGCCGCCATCGACGCGAAGCTGCCGTCCGGCGTGCAGGCGAGCCTGGTGACCTGGCTGCAGCCCTCGCGGGTGCAGGGCGAGCGCTGCGCGATGGGCATCACCAGCGCCCTGGCCTTCGGCGACAACCCGCTGCTGTGCGGCGGCTGCGCCCGCACCCGGGCGTCGGCCTACTTCGACACCGACACCACCCGGCCCTGGACCGACCTGCGCATCCGCCCCGCCATGCTGCTGGGCGCGCCCAGCCTGGCTGCGGCGCAGGCGCTCATCGCCCGCGGCCTGGCCGCCGAGGGCAGCGCCCCCACCGGCACCGGCTGGCTGTGGCGCACCGCCGATGCCGCCCGCAGCGTGCGCTGGACCGACTGGCCCGCCCTGCCGGCGGCCTGGGCGCTGCCGGGCGGCCCGGTGCTGCAGTTCGTCGACGCCAGCGACCCTGCCCGGCCACAGGACCTGGCCGACCGCGACGACGTGCTGTTCCTGTTCACCGGCGCGGCCCGGCCGGGCCGGCTGGAGACGCTGCGCTTCCTGCCGGGCGCGGTGGCCGACCACCTCACCTCCTTCGGCGGCCTGCTGCCGGATGCGCGCGGCCAACTGCCGGCCACCGCCTGGCTGGCCGCCGGCGCCACCGCCAGCTACGGCACCGTCGAGGAGCCCTGCAACCACGTCGAGAAGTTCCCGCGTGCCTCGGTGCTGATCGAGCACGACCTGCGCGGCGCGACGGTGATCGAGGCCTACTGGAAGTCGGTGGCGATGCCGGGCCAGGGCCTGTTCGTGGGGGATCCGCTGGCCCGGCCCTGGGCTCATGTGCCCGCGGCCGCCATCGAGGACGGCGCGGTCGTGGTCCGCACCCGGGCCCTGCGCCGGCTGACGCGCTACGCCTGGGAGTTCCAGCCCGCCGGCGGCGGCGCCTGGCGGGTGCTGGACACCCTGGCCGCCGGCCAGCCGCGGCCCGTCACCTGGCGTGTGCCGCTGCCGGCTGACGCAGCCGGCGGGCGCCTGCGCTGGCTGGGGCCCTGCCCGCTGCAGGCGGCACGCAGCTGCGTGCTGGCCGGGCCTGACTGAGTGCGTTTGTGCACGCCCGCCCGCCCGGTGGCGGGCATGGCGGGTCAAGCCCGGGCTGCGGCGGCCGACATGACCGGCAATCCCCCGTCCCGACGGCAGCGCCGGCCGCTGCCCGCCCCGCATGAACCTGGCCGCACCGCCCGCCGAGCCGACGCCCGCGCCCTCTGCCGCACCGCTGCACCGCCGCGCCCTGCCGGCGGCTGGCACGCCGGCCGATGTCGGCCGGGCACTGCTCGCGCTGGCCCATGGCCGGATGCGCACCAGCGTGCTGTGGACGCTGGCCGTGGGCCCGCTGTTCGTCGCCCTGCTGCTGCCGCTGTTTCCGACCCGCCCACTGCTGAGCTGGGGTGCGGTGCTGCTGGGCGTGGGCGGCCTGCGCCTGAGCCACGGCGTGCTGTGGCGCCGCCTGGATCGCGCGGCGGCGGCCGGTTCGCGCTGGCGCCATGCCTTCGTCGCCAGCGCCGTGCTGGCGGGCCTGAGCTGGGGCCTGGGCCCGCTGCTGCTGCTGCCCGCCGGCGCGGGCGAGACGGTGCTGCTGCTGCTGATGCTGCTGGCCGTGGGCGCCGTGGCCACCACCGCATTGGCGGCCCAGCCGGCCGCGCTGTGGGGCTTCCTGCTGGCGGCCCTGGGGCCGGTGGCGGTCGACCTGGCGGCCACCGGCGGCCGCACCGAGGCCATGGCCGCCACCGCGCTGACCATGTCCGTGCTGGCCCTGCTGGCGGCGGGCCGTGTCACCGGCGGCGCCACCCGGGCCCTGCTGCAGGCCGAGCTGCAACTGTCGCAGGCGCTGGCCGGCAACCATGTGGCGTTGCAGCATGCCGAGGCGGCGTCGCAGGCCAAGAGCCGCTTCCTGGCGACCATGAGCCACGAGCTGCGCACGCCACTGAACGCGGTGATCGGCGCGGCCCAGCTGCTGCGCGCCGACGACGGCGACGCGCTGCAGCGCCAGCACCTGATCGACGCCATCCAGCGCAGCGGCGGCAACCTGCTGGGCCTGATCGAGGACATCCTCGACCTGTCGCGCATCGAGGCCGGCGAGCTGCGCCTGCAGGCGCAGGACTTCGACCTTGCCGACTGCATCGACGCCGCGCTGGCCACGGCCGCGCTGGGCGCCCATGCCAAGGGCCTGCACCTGGCCTGCCGCATCGACCCCGGCGTGCCGCAGCGCCGCCACGGCGACGCCGCACGGCTGCGCCAGCTGCTGCTCAACCTGCTGGGCAATGCGGTGAAGTTCACCCCGGCCGGCGAGGTGCTGCTGCAGGTCGACCCCGGCGAGGCGCCGGGCGAGCTGCGCCTGCGGGTGCAGGACAGCGGCGGGGGCATCGCGCCCGAGGCACTGGCCCACATCTTCGAGCCCTTCCGCCAGGGCGACGAGGGCACCGGCCGGCGCTTCGGCGGCAGCGGCCTGGGCCTGGCCATCGTGCAGCAGCTGGTGCGGGCGATGGGCGGGCGCATCCGGGTCGACAGCCAGCCGGGTGCCGGTGCCTGCTTCACGCTGTGGCTGCCGTTGCCGGCAGCGCCAGCCGCGCCGGACCGCCCGGCGCCCGGCGCGGGCCGCCCGGTGGCCTACATCGAACCCCATCCGGCCAGCGCCGCGGGCCTGCATGCGCTGCTGCAGCGCCAGGGCTGCCGGCCCACCGCCTGCGCCGACGCCGCCGCACTGCGCGCCTGGTGCACGGCGCATGCCGGGCACACGCCCGCGCCGCGGCTGCTGGTGTGCACCGACGACCCGGCCACCCTGGACCTGCTGGAGGCCGCCGCCGACGTGCTGGAGCCGGACTGGGTGATCGGCATGACCCGCAGCGAGGCTGCCGCGCCGCCGGCGCTGCACGCGGCCGACCTGGCCCGCCAGCACGGCAACCTGCCGGCCAGCCTGTCCAAGCCGGTGGCCGGCGCGGCCCTGGCGGCACGGCTGGACGCCAGCCCGGCGGCACCGCCGCCGGTGCCGCAGGCCCTGCTCAGCGACGCCGAGCTGAGCGGCCTGGTGCATGTGCTGGTGGTCGAGGACGACCCGCTGAACCAGGCCATCGTCACCCAGCTGCTGCACCACGCGGGCTGCCGCGTCAGCACCGCCGACGACGGCCTGCAGGCCCTGGCCCTGCTGCAGGCCCAGGAGGGCGCGCCCGACGACCGGTTCGACCTGGTGCTGATGGACTGGCACATGCCCGGCATGGACGGCCTGGAGGTGACGCGGCGCCTGCGTGCCGGCGCCGCCGGCCCGGCGGCCAGCCGGCTGCCGGTGGTGGCGCTGACGGCCAATGCCTTCGCCGAGGACCGCGCCACCTGCCTGGCCGCCGGCATGGACGACTTCCTCACCAAGCCGGTGCTGGCGCAGACCCTGCTGGCCACCGTCGCCCGCTGGGCCGACCGGCCGCTGGGCGCGCCGCGCATGCCCGTGCCGGCCACCGCCGTGCCGGCAGCACCGCCGCCGCCCGTGGCGCTGCCCGCCTACGACCCCGCCGTGCTGCAGGCGCTGCCGATGGTGGCCGACGGCAGCCAGCCCGGCTGCATCGACGAGGTGCTGGACATCTTCAACACCAGCCTGGCCGAGCTGCTGGACACACTGCCGCGCCAGCTCGACGCCGGCCAGCGCGAACCGGCGCGCCGGGCCCTGCACAGCCTGAAGTCGTCGGCGGCCAGCGTGGGCGCCTTGGCCCTGGCGGCGCTGGGCGCCGAGGGCGAGGCCCTGCTGCAGGCGCCCGCGGGCGCCGCCGACGGCGTGGCGCTGCAGGCCCTGTGCGGCCGGCTGTGCGAGGCCAGCGCGCAATGGCACCTGGCGCTGGCCTGCGCCATGGCGGCCACGGCCACCGCCCGCCCCGCCCCGGCACCGCCGGCACCGGCCGAGGCCCTGCCATGCTGATGGCGCCGCCCGGACCCGGCGCCGACGACCCGCCGCCGCGGCTGCTGGTGGTCGACGACGACCCGGTGCAGCGCCACATGGCCGCGCGCACGCTGCGCCACGCCGGGTTCGACGTCAGCGAGGCCGGCGATGGCGAGGCCGCCCTGGCCCGGCTGGCCGAGGCGCCGGTGGACCTGCTGCTACTGGACCTGCTGATGCCCGGCCTGGACGGCTATGCCGTGTGCCGGCGCGTGCGGGCGCTGCCCCAGGGCGACCTGCTGCCGGTGCTGGTCCTGACCGGGCTGAACGACACCGCCGCCATCGACGCCGCCTATGAGGCCGGCGCCACCGACTTCATCGCCAAGCCCATCCACTGGATCCTGCTGTCGCACCGCGTGCGCGATGCCCTGCGCGCCGCCGCCGCCGCGGCGGCCGCCCGGGGCGCACGGCAGCGGCTGCAGCGGGCGCAGCAGATCGCCCACATGGGCCACTGGGAGCTGCGCCTGCCCGGCGGCGGCTTCCACAGCTCGCCCGAGCTGGCCGAGGTCTACGCCGCCGGGCCGGCGCGCGTGGGCGAGACCGACCTGGCCGCCTACACGCACCGTGTCTGCGCGGCCGACCGGGCGCGGGTCAATGCCGCGCGCCTGGCCGCCCGCGACCAGGGCCAGCCCTACCAGCTGAGCTTCGAGGTCGAGCGCTTCGACGGCGAGGTGCGCACCGTGTTCGAGCAGGTGGTGGTGCTGCGCGACGGCGCCGGCCGGCCGGCGAGGCTGGAAGGCATCACCCAGGACATCACCGACCGCATCGCCGCCGAGCGCCGCATCGTGCAGCTGGCGCACTACGACGGCCTGACCGGCCTGCCCAACGGCCGCCTGTTCCGCGACCTGTGCCAGCCGGCGCTGGAGCGCAGCGCCCGCCTGGGCAGCGCCTGCGCGATGCTGCAGGTCGACATCGACCGCTTCAAGGACGTCAACGACGCCATGGGCCGCGACGACGGCGACACCGTGCTGCGCCTGGTCGCCGAGCGGCTGACCGGCTCGGTGCGCGCCAGCGACCTGCTGGGCGCGGCGCGCGGCCCGCATGAATCGGTGGTGGCGCGGGTGGGCGCCAACGCCTTCAACCTGCTGCTGGTCGACGTGGAGCACGACCAGTCCACGGCCCTGGTGGCGGACCGGCTGCTGCAGCGCCTGTCCGCCCCGCTGCAGCTGGCCCGTGACGGCCGCGAGCTGGTGCTGACCGCCAGCGTGGGCATCGCCATGTTCCCGCGCGATGCCAGCGATGCCGACGGCCTGGCGCACTGCGCCGAGCAGGCGCTCTGCACCGCCAAGGCCGCCGGGCGCGGCCAGCACCGCTTCTTCGACGAGGCCACCAACCGCGCCGCCAGCGCGCGCCTGGCGCTGGAGGGCGAGCTGCGCCGTGCCATCGCCCAGGGCGAGCTGCGGTTGCACTACCAGCCCAAGGTCGACGCCGCCAGCGGCACCACCATCGGCGCCGAGGCCCTGGTCCGCTGGCAGCACGCCGAGCGCGGCCTGGTGCCGCCGGCGGAGTTCGTGCCGCTGGCCGAGGCCTCGGGCCTGATCGGGCCGCTGACCGACTGGGTGCTGGACGCCGCCTGCCGCGAGCTGCGCCGCCAGGCCGACGCCGGCCTGCCGCTGCTGCCGGTGTCGGTGAACCTGGCCGCCTCCAGCCTGGCCGATGCCGACTTGCCGGCGCAGCTGGGTGCCCTGCTGGCGCGGCACCGGCTGCAGGCGGACAGCCTGGTGCTGGAGGTGACCGAATCGGTGCTGATGAGCGACGTGGAGCGGGCGATGCAGCGCCTGGCGGCCCTGCGCGCCCAGGGCTTCCTGATCGCGCTGGACGACTTCGGCACCGGCTACTCGTCGCTGAACTACCTGAACCGCTTCCCGGTCGACGAGCTGAAGATCGACCGCAGCTTCATCACCGATGTGGCGCTGGGCGGCCGCCACGGCGCCATCGCCGCCTCGATCATCGCCCTGGGCCGCACCTTCGGCCTGCGCGTGGTGGCCGAGGGCGTGGAGCACGCGGCGCAGGCGCAGTTCCTGCTGGCCCATGGCTGCGCGCAGCAGCAGGGCTACCTGCACGCCCGGCCGATGCCGGCCGAGGACTACGCGCGCCGGCTGGCCGCGCTTCAGGCCGCCGGTGGCGGCGGCACGGCCCGGTAGCGCCGCACGCCGTCGGCGCCCAGCTCGGCCACGACCTCGCCGCGGGCGACCAGGTGGTTGATGTGGGCCAGGCTTTCCCCGGTGGCCATGCCCAGCAGGTCGCCCTTGCTGTCGATGGGCCGCGCGAACAGCGCACCGAAGACGTCGATCGCCCGCTTGGGGGCGTCGGCCAGGCTGCGGCGCAGCCGGGTCAGGCCGCGCTGGTGGCCGGCGGACAGGCGGTCCAGGCGGGCATGCAGGCCGGTGAACGGGTCGCCGTGGGCCGGCAGCACCAGCAGGTGCTCGCCCAGCGTGGCGCGCAGGTGCGTCAGCGAGGCGATCCAGTCGCCCAGCGGGTCGGCATCGGGCTCGGTGGGAAACACGCTCACGTTCGACGAGATGCGCGGCAGCACCTGGTCGCCCGAGACCAGCACGCCCAGGTCGTCGCAGACCAGGCAGGCGTGCTCGGGCGAGTGGCCACGGCCCACGGTGACGCGCCAGTCGTGGTCGCCGATGCGGATGACCTCGTTGTCGCTGATGCGGCGGTAGCTGTCGGGCAGCGGATGCAGGTAGCGGCTGAAGCCGCCAAAGCGGGCGCGGTAGACATCGATCGCCTCCTCGGGCCAGCCGGTCTGGCGGTAGAAGCGGATCGCGTCCTCGGGCGCCTCGCGGCCGCTGTCGGCGGCCAGCGTGCGGCAGGTGAGGTATTCCAGCCGCGTCATCCACAGCCGGCACTGGAACTTGCGCGCCAGCCAGCCGGCCATGCCCACGTGATCAGGATGCATGTGGGTGCAGAAGATGCGCGTGATCCGGTTGCCCTGGGGCGTCGCGGCCAGCGGCCCGTCGTCGGCGATCAGCGCGCGCCAGGCGGCCAGCACATCGGGCGTCTGCGTGCCGGTGTCGACGATGGCCCAGCCCGGGCCCTGCGCGTCGGCGTCGGCGATGGCCCAGAGGTTGATGTGGTTCAGCGCGAAGGGCAGCGGCATGCGCAGCCACAGCACGCCGGGCGCCACCTGCTTCACCGTGCCGGGCGCGGGGGCCTCGCCGCAGGGGTAGACCAGGGCCGCGGGCGCCTCGCGACCCTCGGCGGCATCAGGGGTGGCGCCATCCGGGCGGCCGTCGGCGGTGGGGGCTTCGGACATTTCAGGCCCGCCCGGCCGCCCGTAGGGCATGAAGCACTCCCGCGGGGGGCAGCGAACGAAGTGAGCGTGGGGGTTGCATGAATCGATTCTGCCGCCCGCTGCGGCCGGGCTCTGTCACCTGCGCACGGTCACCCCATCCAGCCCAGCAGCTTGCGGTAGACCAGCGGGTCGCTCAGCAGGTCGAGGTGGCCGATGCCGTGGCCGACCCAGCAGCGCTCGACGGGCAGGTTCAGCCGCATGGCCGCACGCCGGTGGTGGCCCAGGGCGCTCTCGACCGGCACCAGGCCGTCGCTGACCATGGACCCGCGCTGGCCCGGCCCGCCGGTGGTGCCGGCGATCGCCCAGGCCTGCACGCCGTCGGGCAAGGCCACGGGACTGCGGTGGTCGCGGCCATCGAAGCGGCCCGGGCCGCGCCAGTCGGCATCCAGCAGGTTGCCGTGGCGCAGGTCGGTGATGCCCTGGCTGCGCAGCCCCGACAGGCGGGTGAATGGCGCCGCAGACGGGCTCAGGTCCAGCACCCGGTGCAGCCAGTTGCCGGCGCGCTCCAGCGGCGCGCCGTGGTGCGGCGTGCCCAGGAACACCAGCGACTGCAGCTTCGCAGGCCAGGTGTGGCCGGCCGCCGCCGCCTGGGCCAGCGCGCTGCGCGCCACCAGGCCGCCCATGCTGTGGCCGACGATGTCGACGCGGGCCAGCGCCACGGGCCAGGCATCGACCACCGCCTGCAGCGCCTGCGACAGCGCACGGCCGTTGGTGCTGATGTGCAGGCCGCTGTTGTAGAAGGCATAGACCGGCGCCGCGCCCAGGGCCGGCGCCAGGGCCTGGCCGTGGTCGTGACCGTTGCGGCACCAGCCGTGGTCGCTCATGCACAGGCCATGCACCAGCAGCAGCAGGCGCCCGGGTGCCTGCGGGCCCAGGGCCGCCACGTCCAGCGGCCGGCCGTGCTGGCGCAGCTGCAGGGGCAGCGCCAGCGGGTTGTCGCTGTGCAGCAGGTGGTCGCCCAGCACGCCGTTGAGCGCAGCCACCAGCATGTCGCGCCGGGGCGAGGGTTCGGTGCCGGCCAGCGCGGTGTCGAAGGGCGCCAGCAGGCCGTCGAAGCCGTCGCCCACCAGGCGCGCCGTGCCCTGGATGCTGCGGTAGACCAGGCCGCTCAGGCCCCGGGCGGGCGGCAGGCCGGCGCTGCCGTCGGGCAGTTCGGCATCGAGCCAGGTGCCCCAGCGCAGCGGCGGCGCCAGGCGCTGGATCTGGCCGTGCAGCGCACCGGCGATGGCGGTGACGCCGCGGGTGCCGTCGGCCAGCAGGCGCAGGCTGCCGCGCAGGTCGGCCACGGGTTGGCGGGCGGAGGAAGGGCGGCGGGGTGCGGTGGGCGTGGTCATCGGCGCTCCTCGGTGGACGGTGGCAGCTGCAGGGCTGCTGTGCGGGCCTGCGAGGCCCATTGAGGCGCAGCGAGTCGGCCGCGATTCTGCGGCAGATCAATCCACCGGGGCGGGGCCGGCAGCCACCTGCTGCCGGCGTGCAATGCGTCAACAAATCACGCCGGGCGGACGCACCGGCCGGGCCGGTGCCGTGATGGCTACCGCCAGTTCTGCGCCCGCGCCGCGGCCTGCGCGGCGGGGCTGTCGCCCAGCACCGTGAGCGTGCGCGAGCCGGCGAACAGGTCGCGCGGCTTCAACCCGTAGACCTGCCGGATGCTGTGGCTGAAGTGGGTGGAGTCGGGATAACCCGTGTCCAGGGCGACATGCACCAGGGGCGTGTCGCGGGTGACGTGGTGCAGCAGGCTGCGCGCCCGCTTCCAGGTGCGCAGGCTGCGGAACGGCGTGCCGACCTCGGCCTTGAACAGGTGCAGGAAGCGAGAGAACGACAGGCCCACCTGCGCCGCGCAGTCCTGGCCGGTGGTCAGCTGGGCCGGGTCGTCGCGCATGGCCTGCAGCACCTGGGCGATGCGCGGGTCGATGCGGCGCGGCGCCAGCGGCGCACCGAACAGCGCCTGGTCGAAGCAGGCGGTCTGCCAGTCGGCCTGCCGGCCGGGGCCGCGCAGCCAGGCGTGGGCGCGGCGCACGCGCTGCAGCATCGGCGCCACCTCGGCGTGGCTGTCGGGCACCGGGCCGGCATGCTGGCGCAGCCAGGCGGGCAGCGCGGCTTCGTCCACGGTCTCGGGCTCGATGGTGATGCTGCAGATCAGCCGCTCGTCGCAGGCCACGCGGTGCGGCACCCAGGGCGGCACCACGGCAAGCTGGGCGGTCTGCCAGGGGGCTTCAATGGCGGCGATGCCCGCGGCGGCGTCTTCCAGCGCGATGCGCAGCGGCGCGCCCAGCGAGGCATAGACCAGCCAGCCACCCATGGTGCGCACGCTGACCAGGCCCAGCAGGCCGGCATAGAACACGCGGTCGTTGTTCAGCCACATCACGCGCATGCGGCGGTCGGACAACGGCAACTCCGGCGCCGCGACGAAGGTGATGCCGTTCAGGTCATGCAGGGCGTGTGCCATGTCAGATGCTTCTTCCAGTGCCAGCCCAGTAAGGTTCGCGCAGGATGCGCTTCAGGACCTTGCCCAGCGCATTGCGCGGGAACTCGTCGCGGAACTCCACCGCCGCCAGCCGCTGGTGGCGGGCCAGGCGCTCGTTCGCCCAGGCGACGATGGCCGCGGCATCCGGCGTGGCGCCGGCCTTCGGAATGACCAGGGCCAGCACCGTCTCGCCCCACTTCTCGTGCGGGATGCCGATCACGGTGACGTCCA
>CALMIF010000081.1 GCA_937864045.1 uncultured Aquabacterium sp.
GGCATCCAGTGGTTGGCGCAGGTGGCGAGGTACTTCTCCCAGGCCCACTTGTACTTGAACGGCACCAGCTGGTTCACATCCGTCTGGCCGTTGATGATGCGCTTCTCGGCCACGTTGACGCGGCGCGCGGCGGCCACCGGTGCAACGGGCTCGGCCAGCAGCTTGGAGGCCGCAGCCGCCACCATCGCGGGGGCCAGGGCAGCGGCGGGGATGGCAGGCTCAACCTGACTCAGTGGCGCCCCGGCAGCGGGCTGAACCGGCTGATGCGTGTGCTGCGCGACAGCAGCGAGGGGTGACGGAGGCACAGGCCGCGCGGTGGATCCGGCTTGCGGCAGGAGTGTCGAAGAGGGCTTCGATGGTGTCGTCGAGGGGAGCTTGACGTCGTCTTCCCAGACCAGCATGTGCGTGCTTCCTATGGCTTGAATTATCGGAGTGATGCATTGAAATCACCAAGCACTTATTGGCCGATGCAAGCCCCTGTTGTGGTGACCTTGCATCGTGCCCATGGGTGCCCGGTGATGTCGGGCTGAATGCGCCGTTGAATGCGCCGTTACTGGCAGGCTTCGCAGTCGGGGTCGTCGATCGAGCAGAAGCGGATGTCGGTGGCCGGTGCCGCGTCATTTGCGAGTTGGGCGGCCTGTGCCATCTGCTGTGCCTGCAGGGCGGCGGCGTCCAGTGCTGACAGACCGCCAGCGGACCCTGCACCGCTGGAGACGGCATTCAGCGCGCCCGGGGCCACCGTGGATTTCTCGGCCGCGGTGGCGCCGATGGTGCGCAGGTAGTAGGTGGTCTTCAGGCCGCGCAGCCAGGCCAGCTTGTAGATGTCGTCGAGCTTCTTGCCCGAGGCACCGGCCATGTAGATGTTCAGGCTCTGGGCCTGGTCGATCCACTTCTGCCGGCGCGAGGCCGCCTCGATCAGCCATTGCGGGTCGATCTCGAAGGCCGTGGCGTACAGCGCCTTGATGTCCTCGGGCACGCGGTCGATGCGGCGCAGGCTGCCGTCGAAGTGCTTGAGGTCCATCACCATCACGTCGTCCCACAGGCCCAGGCGCTTCAGGTCACGCACCAGGTACTCGTTGACGACGGTGAACTCGCCCGACAGGTTGCTCTTGACCGACAGGTTGCCGAAGCAAGGCTCGATCGACGCGTCCACGCCGATGATGTTGCTGATGGTGGCGGTGGGGGCGATGGCCACGCAGTTGCTGTTGCGCATGCCGTGGGCGGCGATGCGGCCGCGCAGCGCGTCCCAGTCCAGGGTCACCGAGCGGTCGACCTCGACATGGCCGCCGCGTGCGGCGCTCAGCAGATCCAGGCTGTCGATGGGCAGGATGCCGCGATCCCAGAGGCTGCCGCGGTAGCTGCTGTAGCGCCCGCGCTCCTCGGACAGCTCGGTGCTGGCCCAGTAGGCGTGGTAGCAGACGGCCTCCATCGAGCGGTCGGCGAACTCCACCGCGTCGGGGCTGCCGTAGGGCACGCGCAACTGGTACAGCGCATCCTGGAAGCCCATGATGCCCAGCCCCACCGGACGGTGGCGCAGGTTGCTGTCGCGCGCCTTCTTCACCGCGTAGTAGTTGATGTCGATGACGTTGTCGAGCATGCGCATCGCGGTGGACACGGTGCGCTTGAGCTTGGCCTGGTCGATCTGCCCGTCCAGCAGGTGCTGGGCCAGGTTCACGCTGCCCAGGTTGCACACCGCGATCTCGGTGTCGCTGGTGTTCAGCGTGATCTCGGTGCACAGGTTGCTGCTGTGCACCACGCCCACGTGCTGCTGCGGGCTGCGCACGTTGCAGGCGTCCTTGAACGTGATCCAGGGATGGCCCGTCTCGAACAGCATCGTCAGCATCTTGCGCCACAGGTCCTTGGCCGGCATGCGCTTGAAGAGCTTGAGCTCGCCGCGGTCGACCTTGGCTTCGTAGGCGGTGTAGGCCTCTTCGAAATCGTTGCCGAACTTGTCGTGCAGGTCGGGGCAGGTGCTGGGGCTGAACAGCGTCCACTCGCCGCCCTCGATCACCCGGCGCATGAACAGGTCGGGGATCCAGTTGGCGGTGTTCATGTCGTGCGTGCGCCGGCGGTCGTCGCCGGTGTTCTTGCGCAG
>CALMIF010000082.1 GCA_937864045.1 uncultured Aquabacterium sp.
CCTTGCTGCGCAGCAGGCCCAGGTCGGTGCCGCAGTGCGGCTCGGTCAGGCACATGGTGCCGGTCCATTCGCCGCTGGTCAGCCTGGGCAGGTACAGCGCCTTCTGCTCCGCCGTGCCGTGGGCATGCAGGCATTCGTAGGCGCCGTGGCTCAGGCCGGGGTACATGGTCCAGGCCTGGCTGGCCGAGTTCAGCATCTCGAAGAAGCACTGGTTCAGCACCAGGGGCAGGCCCTGGCCTCCATAAGCCGGGTCGCAGCTCAGCGCCGGCCAGCCGCCGTCCACGTACTGCGCGTAGGCCTGCTTGAAGCCCTTGGGCGCGGTCACCGCATGGGTGGCCTTGTCGAGGTGGCAGCCCTCGGCATCGGCCGGCAGGTTCAACGGGGTCAGCACTTCGGAGGCGAATTTGCCACCCTCGACCAGCACCGCATTGAGCGTGTCGGCATCGACGCCAGCATGGGCGGGCAGCGACTGCAGCGTGGGCACGGCGTCGAAGACTTCGTGCAGCAGGAATTGCATGTCGCGGATCGGCGGGTTGTACTGGGGCATGGTGGCTCCTGGGGCGGGTCGGAATGCGCGGCCGGCGGTGGCCGCGACGGAACGGAATGCGAAAGAAAGCAGCGTCAGCGCACCGCGCCGCGCAGCGGCACGGCCGTTGCCGGCTCGGCCAGAAGGTGAACCTGCACGATGCGCTCGAAGCCCTTGCGGGCCCGGTCCACCGCGCCGGGCAGGCGCAGAAAGCGGGCGTCGTGGTGCAGCGCCAGGATCAGGCCGTGCACCTCGAACAGCATCTGCAGGGTGTCGGTGTCGGGCCGCAGGTGCCCGGCCTCGATGGACAGGCGGATCGCCCGCTCCAGCGCCGATTGCCAGTCGCGCACCATGCTGGCCAGCGCGTCGCGCACCGGGCCGGGCCGGTCGTCGAACTCGACCGCGCCGCTGATGTAGATGCAGCCCGAATCGAGCTCGACCGACACGCGCTTGACCCAGCGGTCGAACAGCGCACGCAACCGTGGCAGGCCCCGCTGCTCACGCACGGCGGGGAAGAACACCTCATCCTCGAAGCGCGTGTGGTACTCGCGGATCACCGCGATCTGCAGTTCCTCGCGCGAGCCGAAATGGGCGAACACGCCCGACTTGCTCATGCCGGTCACCTCGGCCAGCGCGCCGATGGACAGGCCCTCCAGCCCCATGTGCGAGGCCTGGGCGAGAGCGGCTTCCAGGATCGCAGCGCGGGTCTGCTGGCCCTTGTGCAGCGAGCGGGCGGCAGCGGTGGACGCCCGCTTGCGGGCGACGGGCTGCGCGGGGTCGGCGGGTGCGGGCTGGGCAGACACAGTGGTGTGGGTCAGGCGGTGAGGTGACAGGAATGGAACGAACGGTCGTGCTATTTTGCAGAAGCTGCCGGTGCCGTGCGCATGCCCCGGCCGGCTTTTTCTAGACGGCGGCGACTAGATCACGGTCACACCGGCCAGGCTGCACCACGGCCGGTGTCGCGCGCATGCTGTACCCTTGACGCGTTGACTGGAGGGTCTGTCCTTGGACGTTCTGCAGCTCGATGTGTCCGGCCGCCCGCAGGCGTGGATCACGCCACGCGAGGCAGCCCTGCTCTATGCCTGCGACGGCATCGCCTGGACGCTGGGCCGTGCCGTGCAGGTGCTGCGCGGGGGCATCCAGCGTGCCACCGGGCTGCAGTCGCGCATCGAGGTGCATGCCATCGTCGCCGTGCGCGGCGCGGTGCCCAGCCGGGCCTGGCGCATCACGCCCACGCTGACCAACCCCAAGCTCTTTGTGCGCGACCGCCATGTCTGCGCCTACTGCGGCGGCCGCTTCGGCTTCGACCTGCTGACCCGGGAACACATCATCCCCACCTCGCGCGGGGGCCGCGACACCTGGATGAACTGCATCACCGCCTGCCGCACCTGCAACGGCCGCAAGGGCAACCGCCTGCCCGAAGAGTCGAACATGAGCCTGCTATACCTGCCCTACACGCCCAGCCTGCACGAGGACATGATCCTGCGCGGCCGCCGCATCGTCGCCGACCAGATGGAGTTCCTGCTCGCCGGTGTGCCGCGCTCCAGCCGGCTGCATGGGTGACACTACGCCACCGTCCTCCCGCCTGAGTCCCCCGTGACCCGTTTCCTGATCGCGCTGGCCGCCGCCGGCGCGCTGCACGCCAACCCTGCGCGTGCGGCCGATGCGCCACCGCCGCCGCACACCGCGCCCGACACCCTGGCCCAGCGCCTGCAGCCCTGCATGGCCTGCCACGGCGCCCAGGGCAAGGCCAGCCGCGAGGGCTACCTGCCGCGCATCGCCGGCAAGCCGGCCGGCTACCTCTACCAGCAGTTGCTGCACTTCCGTGACGGCCGCCGCCAGAACGCGACGATGACCCGCCTGCTGGCCCAGCAGACCGACGCCTACCTGCAGGAGATGGCCGGCTACTTCGCTGCACTGGATCTGCCCCATGCCGCCGTGCCTGCCCAGCCCGCGCCAGCCGACCTGCTGGCCCGCGGCCAGGCACTGGCCACCCAGGGCGATGCCGCCCGGAAGCTGCCTGCCTGCAGTGCCTGCCACGGCACGGCGCTCACCGGCGTGCTGCCGGCCACGCCCGGCCTGCTGGGCCTGCCGCGCGACTACCTGATCGCCCAGCTCGGCGCCTGGCAGACCCAGCAGCGCCGCGCCCTGGCGCCCGACTGCATGGCGCAGATCGCGCAGGCGTTGCCACCCGCCGACGTCGGCGCCGTCGCCGCCTGGCTGGCGGCCCAGCCGGTGCCCGCGCAGCAGCACGCCACCATCAGCGCGCCGGTGGCCGCACCGCTGCCCTGCGGCACCGTCGCCGGGCCGGGCGGAGCGGCCACACGATGAGCGGCATCACCACCCGCTGGCGCGCCGCGCTGGCCGTCTTGTTGCTGCTGGCAGTGTTGCTCGCCTTGGTGACCTGGCTGAACCTGCGCGGCGAAGAACCGCTGCAACCCGATCCACCCACCGCCGCGGCGCCCGACGCCACCCTGATCGCCCGCGGCGCGTACCTGGCCCGCGCCGGCAACTGCGCCGGCTGCCACACCGCGCGCGGCGGTGCAGCCTACGCCGGCGGTCGCGGCATCGACACGCCGTTCGGCACCGTCTACGCCGGCAACCTGACGCCCGATGCGAGCGGCCTGGGCGGCTGGACGGCTGCGCAGTTCCGACGCGCGCTGTGGCATGGCCGCTCGGCGGACGGGCGGCTGCTGGCGCCGGCCTTTCCCTACACGCACTTCACCCGCGTCACCCGGGCCGATGCCGACGCGCTGTGGGCCTTCCTGCGCAGCCTGTCGCCGGTGGCGCAGGCCAACCGGCCGCACGCACTGCGCTGGCCCTACGACAGCCAGGCCGCGCTGGCGGTGTGGCGGGCGCTGTACTTCCGCCCAGGCGCGGGTGACGACGGCCTGCCGGCGAACGCCACCGATCAGCTCAAGCGTGGCGCCTATCTGGTCAACGGCCTGGGCCATTGCAGCGCCTGCCATGCGCCGCGCAGCCTGCTGGGCGGCAGTGGCAGCCTGGGCGACAGCGCCGGCAGTGCCACCCTGCCCGGCCAGCGCTGGCAAGCGCCGTCGCTGACCGACCCGGCCGAGATCGGCATCGGCCGCCGCCCGACTGCGGATTGGGTGCGGCTGCTGAAGACCGGCCTGGCCGACCACGCTGCGGTGATGGGCCCGATGGCCGAGGTGGTGGCCGACAGCACCCAGCACCTGGCCGAAGCCGACCTGCAGGCGATGGTGGCCTACCTGCAGGCCCTGGCGCCGGCGTCGGCCCCCGCGCCGACCCGCCTGCCATCGCGGGACGCCGTGGTGATGGACCGTGGCCGCCAGCTCTACGCCGACCATTGCGCCAGCTGCCACGGTCCCCAGGGCCAGGGGGTGCGGGGCGCCTACCCGGCGCTGGCCGGCAATCCCACCGTCACCCTGCCCGAGCCGGGCAACCTGCTGCAGGCCATCACCGGCGGCGGTTTTGCGCCGGCCACGGCAGGCAATCCGCGGCCTTACGGCATGCCGCCCTTCGACCTGCCGCACGACGACCTGGCCGCGCTGGCCACCTGGTTGCGCGCCAGCTGGGGCCATGACGCGGCGCCGGTCAGCCCGGTGCAGGTGGTGCTGACGCGCTGAGGCCAGCCCCGAGACCAGCGCTTCACGCTTCTTCACCCGGGGGCAACGCCGCAGCCTGACCTGTCGTGCGCGATGCTGTTCAAATCAGGACAGCCCAGCCGGAGTCAACCCTGGCGGCCATCGCCACGTTCTCCAGGCTTCCACCGACTTGCACAGGTTCGACCATGCTGCGCTCCCTCTCGATGCTGACGCTGGCCGCATCTTTGGCACTGGCCGGCTGCGCCACCAGCAGCCCCGACGTCATCAGCCGCCACGACGCCCAGCGCATGTCCACCGTGCTCGATGCCACCGTGCTGGCGGTGCGTGCGGTCACGGTCGACGGCAGCCAGAACGGCACCGGCGGCGTGGCCGGTGGCGTGGTGGGCGCAGTGGCCGGCTCGTCGATCGGCGGCCGGCGTGATTCCGTGGTCGGCGGCGTGCTGGGCGCCGTGGCCGGCGCGGTGGTCGGCAACGCCATCGAGCGCAATGCCACCCGCGAAGACTCGCTGGAGATCCTGGTGCAACTGCGCAACGGCGACCGCCGCGCCATCGTTCAGGCCAAGGGCAGCGAGACCTTCCAGCCTGGCGACGCGGTGATCCTGGTCACCACCGGCAACAAGGTGCGCGTGGCGCGGGCCTTCGGCGCTGCGCCGGCCGACAACACCAGCGCACCGCTGCCGCGCCCGCTGCCGGGCACCCGCGGCGGCTGAGCCGGCGCGGGCGGCGGTGGCCGCTCAGCTGCGCACCGACAGCTGGTTCTTCACCGACTTCACGCCCTTGGTGCCACGGGCCAGCGCCTCGGCCATCGCCTTCTCCTGGTCGGACTTGGCGAAGCCCGACAGCATCACCGTGCCGTCCAGCGTCTCCACGCTGATCGCGACCGCGTCGACCTGCTTGTTCTCGACGAACTTGGCCTTCACCGCGGTGGTGATCGTGGTGTCGTCGATGTACTCACCAACGGTGGACTGGCCGCGGGTGACGGCACAGCCGGGCAGCACGGTGATGGCGGCAACGGCGGTGACGATGGCGGCGAGGATGTGACGTGCGGGCATGACAAGCTCCTTGGAAGTGCCGCCGGCACACCAAGGTGGCGCACGACGGCATGACGACATGGCTGGCACCGCGCGGACCTGGAGTCCGCCAGGCTGCCGCCTGCTGGATCGGCCGGGCCACACGGACTGTCTGGTGAATGGCGCCAACCGATGCGCCAGTCTCCGATCCAGCCCGCGCGGCCCGAATCGGAAGACACCGCCACGCGCTGTAGGACATCGGGCAGCCCTGCGCGCCGCCCCGGCGCCAGGCTGAGGCACGATGCAGGCAGGAGGCCCGCCCATGTGCCGCAACATCCGCACCCTGTTCAACTTCGCGCCCCCGGCCACCGAGCTGGAGATCCGCGACGCGTCCCTGCAGTTCGTCCGCAAGCTCAGCGGCTTCGCCGTGCCGTCGAAAGCCAACGAAGCGGCTTTCGACGCGGCGGTGGAGGAGGTGGCCGCCGCAGCGCGACGGCTGATCGGCGGACTGGTGACGACAGCGCCACCGAAGGACCGGGAGACGGAAGCTGCGCGGGCGAGGGCGCGATCAGCACGCCGGTTCGGCAGTGGAGCCGACTGATGCCGAACCCAAGGCGGTGCAGCTGCCTGCGGTGATCGGTAGGCCGTGTCTCTACCGCCCCCCTAGGATGAAGAGGCCGAACGACTGAAGTTGTCCGGTTTGTTGTCCGGGCGGTGGTGCTGCTGCCCACCGGTTGCGTGGATCAGCCGGCAGTCGCGCCAGCTGGCCCAGCTGCAGGCAGTTCACCCGGCTGACGCTCGACCCACGCCACGGCCTGGCAGCCCGCGGCGCCTGGACGCCTCGACGCCTTCGTGATGGTGCTGGGGGCGGCACCTGGTCGACGGCCGCACCGCATCACGTCCTGCGCACTGAGGTGACGGTCGGCGGCAGTCTGGCGGCGCTGCAGGACGGGCAGGCTTTCCGTGCGGCCACACGACGGAGAAGGAGCACGACCGCAGGCGCTGGCTGCCCGCAGCGTGAAGGGGGGTGCGGACGATTCCCAGGCGCCGTGGTCCAGCCCGCGGCGCTCGTCGGCGGGCGCCGTCCAACCGGCCGCGTTGAGCGTCTCGACTACGTTGTGCGCCAGGCGCGGATGCCCCGGCGCCGGGTAGTCGATGCGATACAGCGCCGGATCGAAGCCGCCGAAGTCGTGGATGGTCTGCGGCTGCGCCG
>CALMIF010000083.1 GCA_937864045.1 uncultured Aquabacterium sp.
CCAGGCGCGCAGCGTGCAGCACATGCAGAAGGCGCTGGTGCAGATGAACATCCAGCTGGCCAACGTCATTGCCGACGTGGCCGGCGCCAGCGGGCAGGCGATCCTGCGTGCCATCGTGGCCGGCGAGCGCAACCCTTACGTGCTGGCGGGCCTGAAGAACAGCCGCGTGCGCGCCAGCGACGAGGAGATCGCCCGCAGCCTGCAAGGCACCTGGCGCGCCGAGCACCTGTTCGCACTGCGCCAGGCGCTGGACGCGTTCGACTTCTGCGGCAGGCAATTGCAGCAGTGCGACGAGGAGATCGAGGCACAACTGAGCCGGCTGCACATCACCGCGGTCGAGCCCGACAGGGGCAAGAAGCGCAGCAAGGCCCGCAACGCGCCGAAGTTCGACCTGCGCACGCGGCTGTTCCAGATGTGCGGCGTGGACCTCACACGCATCGATGGCATCGACGTGACCACCGCGCTGGTGGTCGTCAGCGAGACCGGCACGGACATGAGCCGATTCCCGACCGACAAGCACTTCGCTTCCTGGCTGGGGTTGTGCCCGGGCACCAAGATCACCGGTGGCAAGGTGATGAGCGGCAAGACCAAGCGGTGTGCGAACCGCGCAGCCCAGGCGCTGCGGCTGGCGGCTGCCGCGCTGCGCACCAGCCAGTCGGCACTCGGCGCGTACTTCCGGCGCATGTGCGCCCGCATGGACAAGCCCAAGGCGGTGACGGCCGCGGCGCACAAGCTGGCGCGGCTGATCTACAGCATGCTGACCAAGGGCGAGGAATACACCGATCAAGGTCAGGCCTACTACGAAGAACGTTATCGGCAGCGCGTGCTGCACAACCTCAACCGGCGGGCACAGCAGTTGGGCATGACGCTGGTGCCGACCGCGCCTGCACCGCAGGCGGCTTGAAAAATCTCTTGGGGATCAGTCACTTGGGAGGAGTTTCTTGAGAGGCGTCAGCGCGGCCTACTTTATGCAGAACTGCCAACGAACCAATACTTCGCCTCGATTGTCTGGAAATCCCTTAACAACATCATTCATCTGCACAAAAAGTGGGCCAGTATTCCCGGCCGACACTGAAGTGCCGACTCCAATTCGAAACGGAGTCCCCTTCCCAATACGACCAATCAGGGCGCCAAACTTGGCAAGCGGGTCTACAAGAGACTTTGCTCCTCCCTGTATGTTCGATGGAACGTCTTTGACGCCGTCCAGGTAGAGCATGTCGGAGTTCGGCTTGTTGACGTTGAAGCTTCCGTTTGTCCACTGTGTGCCAGCCGCTGTTAACACGACGTAGTCGCCGCGGTTCACATTCCCTATCAGGCGCTGCCAACCGTCCTCGGATGGGGCCTGCAGTGAAATCTTGTCTTCCTTCTCAGGCGTGCAGAAGTCCTTGGAATTCTTGACAGTTTGAGCCGTGCTGGCGGTGGAGCCGACTGCCAGTACAAGTGTTAGAAAAGGTCGACGCATAGATCCTCCTGGGTAGTGGGTCTCGGTTGGTAGCGCGGGGTGTCTGACTCCGACGCCTAACCTGATTTGGGACGCAAACCGCGCAGCGTATCCGGATAAACCAATCATTCTGTCAGGCGTATCCGGATACGCGTGCAGCGAGTCTAGGGGTGCCATCACCCACCGACAAGCTGGCAGCTTGGGACTTGAGGACTCGACAGGCACGTGGACTCTTTGCCATGAAGCTGCCGCTCGCCGAGTACCGTTCCTAGCCGGTTCCCGACATCTAGCCGAATCCTGCAGCGAACTGCCTGACGGGGTCCAACGGATCATCCGGTCTGAGTTGAAGCAATCACTCCGATGCCGCCACAGGCGGGTCGTCATCAAGCCGCAGCCAGCCGATGCATTGCAAGACGCGGCGCACGCCCACAGGCCGCCGATTTCTCCGGCTCAGCCCGCCTGCAGGTCGTCGATGATCGGCACCGCCGCCAGCGCGGCCAGCAGCAGGGCGATGGGCAGCGTGGCGTAGAAGCCCAGCGCCTGGAAGGCCAGCGCGCCGGCCAGGCCGCCGCCGGCAAAGCAGGCCAGCAGGGTGGCATGCAGGCGCAGGCGGTCGCGGTTGGCGCGCACCATCGGCTCGGCCGGGGTGTCGGGCGTGCGGTTCCAGTACAGCAGCTTGCCCAGTTCGATGCCCAGGTCGGTGATCACGCCGGTCATGTGGGTGGTGCGCACCTCGGCCTGCGAGATCTTGGTGACCATCGCGTTCTGCAGGCCCATGATGAAGCACAGCACGGCCGCGGTGGCCGGCACCAGCAGGGCGCTGGTGTGGGCCAGGTTGGCGCCCAGCAGGCCGAAGGCCAGCAGCAGCAGCGCCTCCAGCAGCAGGCTGAGCGCAAATTCGCTGTGCATGCGCCGCCGCCGCGCCCAGTTGATCAGCACCGTGGTGGTGATCGCCCCGCTGATGAACACCGCCACCAGCAGCACGCCGGCCAGCGCCAGCCCGCCGTGGCCCAGCGCCAGGTCGTCGACCACGCCAGAGACGATGCCGGTCATGTGCGAGGTGTAGCGCTGGATGGCGAGGTAGCCGCCGGCATTGATGGCGCCGGCCACCGCGGCCAGCAGCAGGCCCAACTGGCGGTTGGCGCGGCGCGTGCGCTGGTGGCCGACCAGCTGGCGCAGGGATTGGCGCGGCATGCCGGGGTGTGGAACGGGCCGTCAGCCGTGTGATTCGCCGTGCCGCACCGCGCAGCCGGCGGCGAAGGCGCGGCTTTCCAGCTGCAGCGTGGCATGGCCGATGCCGTGGTCGTTGCGCAGCAGGGCGGTGGCAGCATGCAGCACGGCGGGGCCGTCGGCACCATCGGCCAGCACCAGGTGGGCGGTGGCGGCGTTGGCATCCGTGCCCATGGCCCACACATGCAGGTCGTGCAGGCCGGCCACGCCGGGCAGGCCCAGCAGGCCGCGGCGCACGGCCGCCAGGTCCACACCATCGGGCACGCCGTCGAACAGCAGGTGCATGCTCTGGCGCAGCAGGCCCCAGGTGCCAACCACGATCACCACGGCGATCACCAGGCTCAGCACCGGGTCGATCCAGGCCCAGCCGCGCCACAGGTAAACCGCGCCGGCCAGCACCACGCCGAGTGACACCAGCGCATCGGCCGCCATGTGCAGGAAGGCGCCGCGGATGTTCAGGTCGCCATGGCTGCCGCGCAGGAACAGCAGCGCCGTGGCGCCGTTGATCACGATGCCGATGCCGGCCACGGCGATCAGTGTCCAGCCTTCGATGGGTTGCGGTGCGGACAGGCGCTGCACCGCCTCCCAGCCCAGCGAGCCCATGGCGACCAGCAGCAGCAGGGCGTTGGCCAGCGCCGCCAGCAGACTGGCACGCTGCCAGCCGTAGGTGTGGCGCGCGTCGGCCTGCCGGCGGCTGGCCAGCACTGCCAACCAGGCCAGCACCAGGCCGGCGACATCGCTGAGGTTGTGGCCAGCATCGGCCAACAGGGCGAGCGAATCGACCTTCCAGCCGTAGAAGGCCTCGATGGCGACGAAGCCGGTGTTCAGCGCGATGCCGAGGGCGAAGGCGCGGTCGAAGCTGGCCGGGGCGTGGGCATGGCTGTGACCATGGCCGTGGGCCTTGTGCGGCGCATGTCCATGATCGTCGTGCGCGTGCTCATGCCCGTGGGCATGGCCGTGGTGGTCATCGTGGTGGTGCGGCATCGGTGTCGGGGTGCAGGCGGATCGCCATCAGCGCGGCGAAGGACAGGGCGCCCAGCGCGGCCGACAGCCACAGCGCGCCGCGGCCCCAGCCGTCCAGCGCCAGGCCGAAGACCACCGGCGCGCTGGCCTGGGCGATGCGCGCCGGCAGCATCAGCCAGCCCTGGCGTGCGCCGTAGCCCTGGGGGCCGAACAGCACCAGCGGCAGCGTGCCCTTGGCGATGGTGAGGATGCCGTTGCCCGCGCCGTGCAGCAGGGCGAAGGCGGCGGCGGCCGGCGCGCCCATCACCAGCAGCACGGCGATGCCCAGCGGATGCGCCAGCGACGCCACCCGCGCCGTGCGCAGCGGGTGCAGGCGGCGCAGGAAGCCGAATTCCAGCACCCGGCCGGCCACCTGGGCCGGGCCGACCAGGGCGCCGACGGTGATCGCCACCGCCATCGTCGCGCCCACGGTCTGCAGCAGCTGCGGCAGGTGGGTGGCCCAGGCGGTGCCGATGAACATGCCCAGGGCGAAGAAGGCGCTGAGCAACACCGCCAGCCACGGTGAGCGCGGCGGCTCGGCTGCAGCGGTGGCAGCGGCCGGTGCCGCAGTCGCCGGTGCCGCAGT
>CALMIF010000084.1 GCA_937864045.1 uncultured Aquabacterium sp.
GCCAGCAGTACGACCTGCTGCTGGCCGTGCAGCGCTCGCCGGCCAACCGCCACCCGCATCCGAAGTTCCAGCTCGACCAACTGACCACGGCCTGCGTGGCGCTGTGCCGCCAGTTGGAGCGCGCCGGCACCCTCGTCCTGCAGCAGGCACGCCTGAACATGGCCGATCGCTCGACGCGCTGGCGACTGCCCCGCGCTGACTGATAGCGCTGCGAGCCTGGCCCCGCCGCCCAGCGTCACCCGACCTCACCCTGCCGGCCAGCGTCCCGGCCCTACCCGAACCCGACCCAGGCCGTACCGACGGCCCAGACCTCCCCTCGCCAGCCCCCCGGCCGGCGGTTGTTCTGTCCTGGAGTTCACGACGGGTTGAGCCATGCGTTCGCGTTGCCTTGCCGGATCGATCCTGCTGCTGTGCGCACCGCTGCACGCCATGGCGTGCTGGGAGCAGGCGGCGCAACGCTACGGGCTGGCCGCAGAACTGCTCTACGCCGTTGCGCGCGTCGAGTCGAACCTCAACCCGCGTGCCGTCAACCGATCGCATCTGCAACGCACGGGGTCCTACGACGTCGGCCTCATGCAGATCAACAGCTCGCACCTGCGCACGCTGGCCCGCCACGGCATCACCGAGGCGCAGCTGTACGAGCCCTGCACCAACATCCACGTCGGTGCCTGGCTGCTGGCCCACTCGTTCGCCCGCAACGGCGTCACCTGGGATGCCGTGGGCGCCTACAACGCCGCGTGCTCTGAGCTCAAGGGATCGGCCTGCACACAGGCGCGTGCCCGATACGCGTGGCAGGTCTACCGCAAGCTGCCGGCATCGCGCCCGATGTCGGCTGGGGACGCCGCGACCATGCCTTCAATCGCCGCGCCCCAGCACGCGGCTGTGCCGGTGGCGTTGACGGCGAGGGTGTCACCGTGAAGGCCACTCTTGCGCGTGTCGTCGGCGCCTTCGTGCTCGCCGCCGCGAGTGCAGCCTTGGCTGCATCCTGCAGCGCGCCTATGGTCGCAACCGGCAGCCTGGTGGCGCCGTCGCGCGGCCCCACTCCCGTCGCCGCGGTCCACGTCGCGCAACTCGACTTCGGCCGGCACGCCGGTTTCGCGACGTGTTTGCCGCCGGCATGCCCTGCGGTCACGCCCAAGACGCTCCCCGGCGAGCCACCACCCACAGCACCGGTGCCACCTGCCGTCGGGCTCTCGGAGTCACTCGGTCGCGGCGAGGCGGTGCTGCTCGCCGAACAGAGCCGTGACGTTCCAGCCGTACCCGCAAACCGAGCCACGCCCCTCTCCGACGCCGCCAGCGCAGCAAGTCAAGTCGTGGTTCATTTCGCCTTCGGCAACGCGACGCTCAGCCCGACCGCCCGAGCCCTGATCGACGAAGCCGCCGAAGCCGCCCCCACGTCACGCCGCGTCGCCATCAGCGGCCGCACCGACAGCGTCGGACCTCCGCAGGTCAACCAGGCACTGGCCCTGGCCCGCGCCGAAGCGGTACGCGAGCACCTGCGAGCTCGACATCCCCGTCTGGCGCCAGTCTTGACCGTCCAGGCCGAAGGTGCCTGCTGCTACGCCGCGTCCAACGACAGCGCGTCAGGCCGCGCCATCAACCGTCGCGTCGAAGTCGTGTTCGAGCGTGACGCGGAGGACCTGTGATGAATCCACGTACCACCACAGGCCACTGGCCACGGGTTCGACCCACGCCACCCGCCTCACCTGCCGTCATCACCCGCTCCGACCCGCTGTCGACCCGCTGTCAACCCATGCGCCCCTGCAACCCACCGGCCCCACCGGTTCGGCTGACGGTGCCTACCCCCATCTCGTGTCATTCGCTCAACCACATCTGGAGGACTCCATGAGCACCGTCACTCTCGCTTCCGTATCCACCGTCCGCCTGTCGCCTCGCCGTCCGCTGACGGTGATGGCCCTGTTCGGGCTGCTCGTGTTGGGTCTGGGCGTGGCCTTCCCTGGCCATGCGCTCGACCTCGTCGGCTTTGTCGGCATCGCCGGTCCGATGACTTCGGCGCTGGCGCAGATCGCCGCGCTCGGGCCGAGCATCAAAGCCCTGGTCGGCTTCGTCGGCTTTGTCGTCGCGCTGATCTCGCTCTCCGCGCTGCGCAACTTCGGTCCGGTCCTGTTCTACGTCGGCCTGGCCATCTTTGCGGCCGTGGGCCTGGTGATCGCCGGCGCGATCATGGGCGCGGTCATCTGAAGCTGCTGCGCGACGTATCCCAGGGGGCCGCATGCAAGCCGACACCTACATCCCGCGTCGCCTGGATGACCAGTGGAAGATCGGCTTCTGGGACGTCGACGTCGCAGCGCCGATCCTCTTCGGCCTGTTCCTCGGCTACATGTCCGGCTCGAAGGTCTCCTTCGCGCTGTGCATCGCGACGGGCCTGCTGACGTCGCGCTGGATCGCGCGCATCAAGGCCGACAAACACCCGGCCTTCGCGATGCACTGGCTGTACTGGCACCTGCCCACCAGCCCGATCACCGCGATGCGCGCCACGCCGCCCTCCCACATCCGCCGGATGGTCGGCTGAGGCCCGCGCGAAAGACCCCCATGGACTTCGAACGTCTCAACGGCGACATCAAGGAGATGCGCCGCCGCAACCGGGGCCTGGGCCTGACGGTCGGGCTGCTGGCCGGCGGCCATCTGCTGGCGCTCGTCGTGATCCTCAACCTGCTGGGCACGGTGCGCACGGTGGTCGTGCCGCCGTCGATCAACAAGTCGTTCTGGGTCTCGCGCGACAAGGCCAGCAGCGAGTACCTGGAGCAGATGGGCAGCTTCATCGCCTGGCTGGTGCTCGACGTGACGCCTGCTTCCATCGACTGGAAGAAGGACATCCTGCTGGGCTACGTCGAACCCGAGCAGCACGGCGAGTTGAAGACGCGGCAGGAGTTGGAAGCGGCGCGCCTGAAGCGCATCAACGCCAGCACCTTCTTCATGCCCCAGCAGCTGGTGCCCAGCGAGGACGCCCAGTCGGTGGTGGTCCGCGGGCGCCTGCGCACGATGGTGAACGGCCTGGAAACGTCCAACGACCTCAAGGCCTACCAGGTCGACTTCGGCTACAGCGGCGGGCGAATGCACCTGAAGACGTTCAAGGAGGTGCCGAATGCGGCCAAGTAACGACATCGCCCAGCGCGCGTGGCGGCCAGCGGCGTCGACGCTGATCCTCTGTGCGGCCTTGTCGCAACCGGCGCATGCGCTGCAGGTGCTCGACGCCCGCGATGGCGTGGCCATCGAGGCCATCCTGTCGATCAAGGAACCCACCCGCATCCGAATCGAGGGCGCGCCGATCACCGACGTGTTCGGCAACATCCACTCGAGCAGCTGCGGTGCGGGCAATGCCGCCGCGACGCCTGCCGGCATCGTCACGCCCGCGGCCAATCCGGGCGGCGAGATCGTGCTGGAGTGCGACCGCGACAAGGGCGAGATCTACATCCGACCGGTCGGGGACTCTGCCAAGCCGGTCAACCTGTTCATCTCGTCGGCGCAGGCCACCTACACCCTGGTGCTGCGCCGCTCGGACACGCCGGCCGACACGATCGTCATCCGCGACAGGTCGCTGCGCCCTGCCGCGGCCGGCACCGGGGTTCCGCAGAGCCTGCAAGGCATGACCGGACCTTCAGGACCGTCAGGCCCCTCCGCCAACCACATCCGCGCCATGAAAGCGATGCTGGTGGCGATGGCCTCGGACCGGGTGCCACCCGACATCCGGGTCGACGAGGTCAACCGACCGATGCAACTCTGGGCCGAAGCGCGGTTCGCACTGATGCGGCGCTACGAAGGGCGCGGCCTGCTCGGCGAAAAGTACCTGCTGCAGAACGTGAGCCAGACCGTCATGGTCGTGGCCGAGCAGGAGTTCGACCGCCCCGACAGCAAGGCGGGCGGCCAGGTGGTCGGTGTTGCGGTGGAGAACCACAACCTGCGCCCCGGCGAAAGCACCAACGTGTTCGTGATCCGACGCGGAGGCGAGCGATGAGCGCGCCGCTGGTCAACGCTGCGGCCTCGGCAACAGGAACGGTGAAGGGCGCGTTCAGGGCGACGCTCGAACGGCTTTCACCCAAGCAGCGCCAGTACGCGATGCTGGGCGCCATCCTGCTGGGCGGCGTCGGCATGCTGTGGCTGATCTTCGCGTTCACGGACAACGGGGCGAAGGACAAGATCGCCAAGTCACCCGCCGGCACCCTCGGCACGGTGACCAACATCGGTGTGATGCCGCCGGGGCAGCAGGTCAACCCGGTCGACCAGTGGGTCGGCACCGCGGGCAGCAAGCTGGCCCAGTACGAGAGCGAGCGCGAGGAACAGGGCCGGCTCAACAAGGACCGGCAGGCGTTCGAGGCGCGCACGATGCAGCGCTTTTCGGACCTGGAGCAGCGTCTGACCTCCGCGGCGCAGGCCGCGCAGGCACCGGCTTTGCCCGCGCCGCCACTGCAACCTCCGGTCACTCTGCCGCCTGCGGCCAGCCTGCCGTTGCCACCGCCACCCACAACGTCCTCTCTTGCCGCCGGTCGGCCGCTGTCTCCCTCAGCGATGCCGCCGGGACAGCCCAACATGCCGATGGCGCCTTCGATGCCCATGCCGGTGGCGCCGGTTCTGAGTCGCGTGACCCTCGTCGACAGGTCTGTCCCACCACCCGCCCCCAACGGCTCACAGGCCGCTGCCAGTTCGTCGGCCGAACCACGCACGGTTTCCACCTTCCTGCCCGTCAGCTTCACTCGAGGCACGCTGCTCGGTGGTCTGGATGCGCCGACCGGCGGGCAGTCGCAGTCGAACCCGCACCCGGTGTTGATCCGACTGTCCGACAACTCGGTGCTGCCCAACCGTTTCCGCGGCGAGTACCGCGACTGCTTCGTGATCGCCGCCGGCTACGGCGACATCAGTTCCGAGCGTGCCTACCTGCGCACCGAGAACCTGTCGTGCGTGCGCTCCGATGGCGCGGCACTGGAAGTGAAGATCCAGGGCAGCGTCTATGGCGAGGACGGCAAGGTCGGCATGCGCGGCCGCCTCGTCACGAAGCAGGGCCAGATGCTCGCCAACGCGCTGCTGGCCGGCGTGGTCAGCGGCATCGGCCAGGGTCTGGCCACCTCGTCGACCAGCTACAGCACCTCCGCGCTCGGGACCATCGCCAGCACCTCCGGCGCCGACGCGTACCGCGCGGGCCTGGGCGCAGGTGTCGGCCGGGCGCTGGACCGACTGGCCCAGTACTACATCAAGCTGGCCGAGAACACCTTCCCCGTGATCGAGGTCGATGCGGGCCGCGAGATCGATGTCGTCATCACCAAGGGCGTTCGCATCGATGTGCCGATGGCGGGCAACGCCGATCGCGCCTCTCGGTCCGACGCCGCGCCCTACGACCGCACCCAGGAGGCTTCCGACGATGGCAACTACTGAACAGGCGCGCCGCACCCTGCCGCGCCAGAAGCTCTTGCGTGTCCTTTGCGCATTCGCGGTCGGTGTGGCCGGCGCCGCGGCATTCGCTGCGACACCGGACGAGGCCCGCCTGCTGGCGGCGCTGAAGAAGGCCCACCCCGGAACCCAGTTCAGTCAGGTGACGCGCTCTCCGGTGGACGGCGTCTACGAGGTCTGGATGAACAGCAACGTGGCCTACGTGGCAGCGAGGAACCCGCGCTACTTCTTCTTCGGCCGCGTGTTCGACACGCAGACGATGCGCGACCTGACGGGGCCCAAACTCGTCGCGGCTGCCGCGTCGCAAGGCGCCGCGCAAGGGGCTGGGCCAGACGGGGTTGCCAAGCAGTCGGTCAGCACCGTGGCGCCGCTCGTCTTCGACCAGTTGCCCTTCAGTGACGCGATCAAGACCGTGCGGGGCACCGGACAGCGGCGGGTCGCCGTCTTCAGCGACCCGGGCTGCTCGTACTGCCGCCGGCTGGAGCCGGAACTGGCCGGCCTGGACGACGTCACGATCTACACCTTCCTGGTGCCGTTCCAGGGGCAGGCCCGGCCGGTCGCCATCTGGTGCGCAGCCGACCGAGAACAGGCCTGGCATCGCTTCATGCTCCAGGGCGATACCTCGATGCTGAGCGTGGCAGCCGCCTGCGATCACCCGGTGGACCGCAATCTCGCGCTGGCGCACCGACTGGGCGTGCAAGGCACACCGACCTTGGTCTGGGCCGACGGGTCTCGCACCGACGGCTATGTCGATCGCAGCGTGCTCGAAGCACGGCTGAGGCAAGTCGCGGAGGTGCGGCCATGAACGCGATGCGTGCATCACCCTGGCGAAGCTGTATTGCCGTCTCCGCTGTGGCGTTCGGCGGCTGCGCGAACATGTCTGGGCTGAGCGGCAGTTCCGACTATGCATGCAAGGCTCCGGAGGGGGTCACCTGCGACTCGGTCTCCGGCACCTACGCGAACGCGATCCAGAACAACCTGCCGAGCCAGCGATCCCGCTCGGCGGCGCCGGGGTCCGCGAGCGGCTCAGCCGCGTTACCCGCGCCGGGCACGCTGGCCCTGCCACCGGTCCCGGCAAGCGCCAGCACCGCCTCCGGCTCGCTGGTTCCGCTGCCGATCCCTCTGCGCTCCTCAGCGCGCATTCTGCGGCTGTGGTTCAAGCCCTGGGAAGACGCCGATCGCGACCTCTACGACCAGGGCTACGTGTACGTGCAGATCGACAGCGGCCAGTGGCTGATCGAGCACGCCCAGCGCCAGATCCGCGAAGCCTATGCCCCGCTGCGCCCGCCGCCGCGCGGCACAGGGTCGGCCATTGACCCGAAGGACGGCGCCACCGCGCCACCAGCCCTTAAGGGAGCGCCCCGCCTGCCGTCCGCCGAGAGCCTTCTGCCGGGTCTGGCGCCACCTGCAGGCCGCCCTGATGGACGTACCGACGGCAACGAGTGAGGACCGCGCCATGCCCTTCCCGCACACATCTTCCCGCCCACCGTCGCCGCAAGCGGCACGGTCCGCATGGATCGGCTTCGGTCAGGCCATGGACTCACCGGCCGAGCAGTTCGCCTCCTGGCTGCCCTACTCCGCCTACCTGGCCGCCGAGAAGCTGTTCGTCAACCGCGACAGCGTGGGCTTCATGCTGGAGGTGATGCCGCAGTCCGGCGCCGACGAGCGCATGGCCGAGGTGCTGATCTCGCTGTATTCGACCTGCCCGCCCGGCACCGGCATCCAGTTCCACCTGTTCGCATCACCCCATGTGCGCGAGCAACTGCGCCGCTACGCCAACCTGCGCGTCGAGGACACCGACCAGGCCGACAAGGCCAAGCACTGGGGGCGCCCGGCGCGCAACGACAACCTCTTCCACCGGCTGGCACGCCAGCGCGTCGGCCACCTGCTGCAGGGTGCGCAACAGTCGCTGACGGCAGGCTTCCACTACACGATCCGCGACTTCAGGCTGATGATGAGCGTGGCAGTCACCGCCGACGCCGAGGACCTGACCCGGCGCGACGCGTTGATGGCGCTGCGGGAGTCGATGTCGTCCACGTTGCGCTCGGCGTCGCTGCCCAACCGCGTCTGCGATGCGGCCGACCTGATCAACTGGTGCGCCCTGTTCACCAACCCCGACCGCGTCTCGCAGACCGACGGTCCCAACCTGCACTACGACGACGGCCGGGAGATCCGCGACCAGATCATCGACTTCGACACCATCCAGGACCCGCACCCGGCCGGCCTGCGGCTGTGGAAGGAGAACGGCGCGGACGTTCTCGAGGCGCGCTTCTACTCGATCAAGTCATTCCCCGAGCGCTTCGCGCTCTGGCAGATGGGATCTCTGATCGGCGACCTGATGCAGCCGGCGCTGCAGTATAGCGCACCCTTCCTGCTGACCATGGGCGTGCACGTGCTCGACCCGAACGTCATGAAGTCGGTCGTCACCGCCAACCACGTGCGCGCGACGCAGAACGCCAAGAGCAAGATGGCCGACGTGATGCCGGACGTCGGCAAGAAGCTGCAGGACTGGACGGCGGCAGCCAACGCCATCGACATCGGCAGCAGCCTGGTGAGCCTGTACCACCAACTCGCCATCTTCTCGACGCCGGGCAAGTCCGTGGCGGCCCAGGAGACCGCCAACGCCATCTGGCGCGGCCGGGGTTTCCAGCTCAACGCCGACGTCTACATGCACCGGCAGGCGCTGCTGGCCAGCCTGCCGATGACGCTGTCGGAGAAGTTCCACAAGGACCTGGCCAAGATGCGCCGGGTCTCGCGCAAGACGATGGCCAACGCGATCCACCTGGCGCCGCTGATCGCCGAGTGGCGCGGCACGCGCACACCGGCACTGGTGTTCGGCGGCCGGCGCGGCCAGCTGATGACGCTGGACATCTTCGACAACGACCTGGGCAACTACAACTTCGCGATCATCGGCGCGCCCGGGTCGGGCAAGTCGGTCTTGATGAACGAGATGGCGTGGTCCTACCGCGCCATCGACGCCAAGGTCTGGATGCTGGACCTCGGCCGTTCCTTCGAGAAGCTGTGCCGCAAGGCCAAGGGCACCTACATCGAGTTCAAACCCGATGTGGACATCTGCCTGAACCCGTTCACCCACATCGTCGACATCAACGAGGACATCGACATGCTGGTGCCGGCCATTTCCAAGATGGCCTCGATGTCGCGGCCGCTGGACGAGGTTCAGTACAAAGCCATCTCGGCGATGGTGCTCAAGCTGTTCAGAGCCCATGGCAACGACCTGACGGTGACCGCGCTGCGCGACGCCTTCAAGGGCGGGACCATCGAGGAGCTCGGCGCGATCAACGACCCGCGCATCAAGGACCTGGCGATCATGCTGAACCCGTATGCGCGGGGCGGCCAGTACGAGCGCTTCTTCGAGGGCCGCAACAACATCGACTTCGCGAACGACTTCGTCGTCATCGAGAACGAGGAGCTGAAGCGCCGTCCCGACCTGCATGCGGTGGTCAACATCCTTCTGCTGCACCAGATCACTGGCGAGATGTACCTGACGCGCAACCGGCGCAAGGTGCTCTTCATCGACGAACTCAAGCAGCAGCTCGGCGACATCGGCGCCGACGACCCGGTCAAGGCCGCGGTAGTGGAGGAAGCCGCCAGGCGCGCGCGCAAGTACGGCGGTTCGCTGGGGACCGCCACCCAGAGCGCCGACGACTACTACGGCTCGGCGCAGATGGAGGCCGCCTTCAACTGTTCGGACTGGGTGTTCCTGCTGCGCCAGAAGCCCGAGTCGATCGAGATGCTCGACC
>CALMIF010000085.1 GCA_937864045.1 uncultured Aquabacterium sp.
GACATGCATCCGTTCCCTTGCACCCCCCGCCGCAGCCGCGTGCTGCATCCGACCACCCTGGCCCTGGCCGCCGCGCTGGTTGCCGCACTGGCCGCCGGATCGGCGCAGGCCGTGGTCAGCACCAGCGCGCCGCCCGAGGCCGATGGCAGCTTCGCCGACATCGCCTACGGCAACACCGGCAACGTGTACGAGCTGATCCCGCGCCTGTTCGTGCAGGGCCTGGGCAGCGCCGACAACCCGCGCGCCGTGGCCCAGCGCAACCCGCTGCTGCAGTTCGAGCGCAGCGTCACCGGCGACGGCAGCGGCCTGCTGAGCATCGAGTACCGCGTGCGCAACACCAGCCCGGTCGAGAGCTTCAGCCAGCTGCGCTTCATGGTGTTCGCCAATCCCGACGGCGACGGCGTGGACTTCCAGGACCGCATCGGTGAGACCTGGGGCGGGCCGGCGGCCGGCGAACCGGTGCGGCGCGAGGGCCGCGCCTTCGACGCGGCCAACGGCATCCTCACCCGCATCGCGCAGAACAACAACCTGACCGAAGCGGAGCTGCCGCTGTTCCCCGGGCCGCTGGACGCCGCCTGCACCGGCGGCCTGGCCTGCGACGCCACCGCGGCGCTGCAGTGGAACGCCGACCTGCTGGGCCCGGGCCAGATGCTGCGGGTGCGGGTGGGCCTGTCGGACGCCGGCCAGGCGCTGTCGGGCCGGTTCCTCACGATCAGCTCGGTCACCGACGCCGGCACGGTGCTGACCTTCTCGGGCAACAGCGCGGTGGTGGCCGTGCCCGAGCCCGCCAGCACCGCCCTGCTGCTGGCTGGCCTGCTGGGCCTGGGTTTCCTGGCGCGGCGGCGTGGCGCAGCAGTTGCCTGAGCAGGGCCCGTCAGCGGGACTGCCAGCGGGCCCGTCAGCGGGCCTTGAGCCCGTAGCGGCTGAACTTGTCGACGACGCGGGCGATCTCGTCGGCCGGCAGCAGCCGCGGCCCGCTTGGGCCGGCAATCTGCAGGCACATCAGCGTCTGCTGGGCAAGGGTCTCCACCTCGCCGGCCAGCCACATGGCGCGGTCGAGGTTGCGCTCGAAGGCCAGCAAGCCGTGGTGGGCCAGCAGGCAGGCCTTGCGGCCGGCCAGCGCGGCCACCGCGGCGGCCGACAGTTCGGGCGTGCCATAGGTGTGGTACGGCGCGCAGCGGATGGGCGCGCCGCCGGCCGCGGCGATCATGTAGTGCAGGGCCGGGATCTCCAGCCCCTGGATCGCCAGCACCGTGGCGTAGGTCGGGTGGCCATGCACCACCGCGCCGGCCTCGGGCCGGGCCTGGTAGACGGCCTGGTGCATCCCCCACTCGCTGCTCGGGTCCAGCGGATGGCTCCAGCCGGCCGTGCCAGGCCCGGTGAAGCGCACCGGCACGATGTCCTCAGGCTGCAGCGTGTCGTAGGCGATGCCGCTGGGCGTGATCAGCATGCCTTCGGCCGTGCGGATGCTCAGGTTGCCGGAGGTGCCGGTGGCCAGCCCCAACGGCTGCAGGCGGTTGGCGTGGCGAATGATCGCGTCGCGCTCAGCGGCGTGGTCCACCGTCAGCCCTTCGCGTTCAGCACCTTGGCCACCGGCGCCGGCCGCAGGCGAAAGGCGTCGGGCATGCCTGAACCCAGCAGCGGGCGCAGGTAGAGGCGGAAGGCGTCGGTCACGTCGGTGCCGCTGTCGGCGATGAAGTGGTCTTCCATCGTGCGCGTCTTGCCGGCCACGGTCTCCAGCGGCACCAGGTTGTAGTCGACCGAGTAATAACCTGTGCGCTGGATGGCCACCGACCCGTCCCGATCGCCCCACATCGCGAACTGCACCGCCTTCTCGCCGACCTCGCGCGCCTCGCGCTGGTCGACGTCGCTCACGCAGCCGACGAAGCTGCGTTGCAGATAGCCGAAGGTGTCGCCACGCACGCGCTTGATGCCCAGTTTCTGCTTGATCTCCTCGCACAGCAGGTCGGCCAATGCACCGCTGCCCGACAGCTGCACGTTGCCGTGGGCATCACGCTCCATGTCCTTGGCCAGCTTCGCCAGGATGGGCACGCCCGCCGCGTCATGGATGCCCTCGCTCACCGCCACCACGCAACGGCCATGGCGCTGATGGACCGACTGCACGTCGGCCAGGAAGCGGTCGATGTCGAACACCCGCTCGGGCAGGGAGATCAGGTGCGGGCCGTCGTCCGGAAACTTCTTGCCCAGCGCGCTGGCCGCCGTCAGGAAGCCGGCATGGCGGCCCATCACCACGCCGATGTACACGCCGGGCAGCGCCGCGTTGTCGAGGTTGGCACCGGCAAAAGCCTGGGCGACGAAGCGCGCCGCGCTGGGAAAGCCCGGCGTGTGGTCGTTGCCCACCAGGTCGTTGTCGATGGTCTTGGGAATGTGGATGCAGCGCAGCGGGTAGCCGGCCGCGCGGGCCTCGTCGGCAATGATGCGCACCACGTCGGACGAATCATTGCCGCCGATGTTGAAGAAGTGGCCGATGCCATGCGCCTTCAGCACGGTGAAGATGCGGTGGCAGTAGGCGGCATCGGGCTTGTCGCGGGTGCTGCCCAGCGCCGACGAGGGCGTGCCGGCCACCAGTTCCAGGTTGTGGCTGGTCTCGCGCGTCAGGTCGACGAAGTCCTCGTCGACGATGCCGCGCACGCCGTGGCGGGCGCCGTAGACCAGGTCGATGCCCTTGTGGCGGCGCGCCTCCAGCACCACACCGACCAGGCTCTGGTTGATGACCGCAGTGGGGCCGCCGCCCTGGGCGACGAGGATCTTCTGCAAGGCCATGCTCTGCTCCTGTGGCGGACAACCGGGGCCGTGCCAGCGGCGCGCCCGGGCCGGCGCGCATTCTCGCCTGCGGCTGTGCTGGCAGGCGCCGCAGGACGCCCATCCCCAAGAGCCGTGATGGTGCGCAGCACCAGCCTGCTGCGTGACGCGCCCGGCGGCCACTACAGCCTGGGCCGCACGCAGATGGCCTTCCGGGGACTGCTGGTGTTCCTGGGCTGGCTGGCGGTGTGGGTGCTGACGCAGACGCTGGAGTACATCCCGAACCAGACCCTGATGCTGATGGGCATCAGCGCGGTCACCGGCGTGGCGGCGGCCTTCATCGGCCAGCCGCCGGCGGACCGGCTGGCGACGCTGAAGGCCGAGGCCGATGCGCTGCGCGCCAAGCCCGCCGCGTCACCACCGGTGGCGTTGACACCGGCCGAGCATGTGCGCCTGGCCGAGATCGACCAGGACCTGGCGCGCGTCCAGGCCTTCAATGCCCGCCCGGCGGCGTTCTGGCGCGACCTGTGCGACGACGGCAACGGCCCCAGCGTCCAGCGCGTGCAGGTGGTGGCGTGGACCCTGGCGCTGGGCGTGGTCTTCGTCTTCTCGATCGCCTCGACGATGGCGATGCCCGAGTTCAGCCAGACCCTGCTGCTGCTGATGGGCCTGAGCAACGGCACCTACCTCGGCTTCAAGTTCAGCGAGAAGGCCTGAGCCGCAGCGGCGGCCCCGGCGTGATGGGCCGGCGCCGCCGCTGCGGGCATGTCAGCGCAAGTGGTGCACTGGCGCCAGCTGGTAGACCGGCGTCGGAATGCCGGCCAGCCGCGCCTTCAGCTGCAGCGACAGGAACTGCGAGTAGTGCCGGCTCTGGTGCAGGTTGCCGCCATGCACCCACAGGTGCGGCACCTGGGTGGGCTTCCACATGTTGCGCAGCTCGCCTTCCCAGGGCCCCGGGTCCTTGGGCGTGTCGCTGCCCAGGCCCCACACCTTGCCGAGCCGGTTGGCCACCTCGGGCGAGATCAGCTCGGCCAGCCACTGGTTCATCGAGCCGTAGCCGGTGGCATAGACCAGCACGTCGCAAGGCAGCTCGGTGCCGTCCGACAGCGTCACGCTCTTCGGGTTGATGCGCTCGATGTTGACCCGGCTCTTCAGCTTGATGCTGCCGTTGGCCACCAGCTCGCTGGCGCCCACATCGATGTAGTAGCCCGAGCCGCGGCGCAGGTACTTCATGAACAGGCCCGAGCCGTCGACGCCGAAGTCGAGCAGGAAGCCGGCCTTCTCCAGCCGTGCGTACAGGTCGGCGTCGCGCCGCTTCATCTCGTCGTAGACCGGCACCTGCAGCGGCGCCATGATCTTGTAGGGCAGGCTGGCGAAGATCAGGTCGCCCTTGTGGTGGTCGACACCGGCGGCGATCGCCTCCTCGCTGTACAGGCCGCCCAGTGCCAGCTCCATCAGGCTGGCACTCGGGGCGATGTGGGTGGAACTGCGCTGCACCATGGTCACGTCGACACCGTGCTCCCACAGCGCGGCGCAGATGTCGTGCGACGAGTTGTTGCTGCCCAGCACCACCACCTGCTTGCCCTTGCAGGCCTCGGGCCCGGGGTGCTTGCTGGAATGGTGCTGGTCGCCCTGGAAGGTTTCAGCACCCGGGATCTGCGGCACGTTGGGGTAGCCCGACACGCCCAGCGCGATCACCAGTTCCTTGGGCTTGAGCACCAGGGTCTCGCCGCCGCGCTGCACCGTCACCTGCCAGGTCTGGCTGGCCTCGTCGTACTGCGCGCCGGTCGCCGTGGTCGACGCCCAGTAGTTGATCTCCATGATCTTGACGTAGGCCTCCAGCCAGTCGCCGATCTT
>CALMIF010000086.1 GCA_937864045.1 uncultured Aquabacterium sp.
CTTCTTCTTCGCCTTCATGATGTTGGGCAGCGTGACATAGCGCGGCTCGTTCAGGCGCAGGTCGGTGGTGATCACCGCCGGCAGCGTGAGCGTCAGCGTCTCCAGGCCGCCGTCGATTTCACGCGTGCAGTTCAGCTTGCCGTCGGCGATTTCCACCTTGCTGGCAAACGTCGCCTGCGGCAGGCCGGCGAGTGCCGCCAGCATCTGGCCCGTCTGGTTGCAGTCGTCGTCGATGGCCTGCTTGCCCAGGATGACCAGGCCGGGCTGTTCCTTGTCGATCAACGCCTTCAGCAGCTTGGCCACGGCCAGGGGCTGCAGTTCGTCGGCGCTCTCGACCAGGATGCCGCGGTCGGCGCCGATGGCCATGGCCGTGCGCAGGGTCTCCTGGCACTGCGTGACGCCGCAGGAGACGGCGATGACCTCGGTCACCACGCCCTTCTCCTTCAGGCGCACGGCCTCTTCGACGGCGATCTCGTCGAAGGGGTTCATGCTCATCTTCACGTTCGCGATGTCGACCCCGGTGCCGTCGGACTTCACGCGAACCTTCACGTTGTAGTCGACGACACGCTTCACGGGCACCAATACCTTCATGTCAAGCGTCTCCTGGCTGGATGGATAAGACGGGGCTGGGCTTCTCGGCGCGCATCTTTGCGGTGTGCGCTGGATTCTAGGTGGCGGCCTTCCGGCCGCGGAATGGCAAGAAATCGAACGGTCGTGCTATTTTTTGCCATTGTGCCGCAGTGCAGCATGGCGCCGCCGTCACCTGAGCGCCAGGCGACGGCGGGGGCTGACCGGCAGTGTCGCGCCAACCCTGGCTTCAGCCGGGCCTGGCCGCCCGGCGTGCCGCCTCGAAAGCCGCCAGCCGGACCGCGAACCTGCCCTGCTGCGGCTTGTCGCCGGCCGCCACACCTTCGGGCGCGGGCAGCGACTCGAAGAAGTGGCAGGCCACGCGGTGGCCGGGTCCGGCGTCGCGCAGCAGCGGTTCTTCACGGCGGCAGCGCTCCTGCGCATGCGGGCAGCGGGTGTGGAAGCGGCAGCCGCTGGGCGGGTGCATCGCGCTGGGCACGTCGCCGGCCAGCAGGATGCGCTGGCGCTGCAGGCCCGGCTCGGGCCGCGGAATCGCCGACAGCAGGGCCTGCGTGTACGGGTGCAGCGGCCGGGCGTAGAGCGAGGGCTTGTCGGCGATCTCCACCAGCTTGCCCAGGTACATCACCGCCACCCGGTCGCTGATGTGCTTGACCACCGCCAGGTCGTGGGCGATGAACAGGTAGCTCAGGCCGAAGCGCTTCTGCAGGTCCTGCAGCAGGTTGACGACCTGGGCCTGGATCGACACGTCCAGCGCCGACACCGGCTCGTCGCAGACGATGAGCTTCGGCTGCACCGCCAGCGCCCGGGCGATGCCCACGCGCTGCCGCTGGCCGCCCGAGAACTGGTGCGGGTAGCGCCGCGCATGCTCGGGCAGCAGGCCGACGACCTGCAGCAGCTCGCGCACGCGCTCAGCGCGCTCGGCGGCGCTGCCGATGCCGTGCACGTTCATCGGCTCGGTGAGGATGTCGCCGATGGTCATGCGCGGGTTCAGCGACGCATACGGGTCCTGGAAGATGATCTGCAGGTGGCGGCGCATGCTGCGCATCTGCTCGTCGGTGGCCGTGGCCAGTTCCCAGCCCTGGAAGCGCACCGAGCCACCGGTCGGGTCGATCAGCCGCAGCACCAGGCGGCCGGTGGTGCTCTTGCCGCAGCCGGATTCACCCACCAGGGCCAGCGTCTCGCCGCGGGCGATGTCGAAGCTGACATCGTCGACCGCGCGCACCTGGCCCACGGTGCGGCTGAAGACCACGCCCTTGTTGACCGGGAAGTGCTTGACCAGGCCACGCACCGACAGCACCGGCTCGGCCGATGCGGCGGCGGCCTGCGCCTGGGGTTCAGGGGCGGACATCGGCCAGCGCCTTGTTCCTGCCGGCGGCCGCGCCACCATGCAGTTCGACCGGCGCCTTCCAGCAGGCCACCTGATGGCCCACGCCGATGGCGCGCAGCGCGGGCGGGTTGGCATGGCAGCGGGCATCGGCGAACGGGCAGCGCGGCGCGAAGCGGCAGCCCGCCGGCTGGTTGGCCGGGCTGGGCACCGTGCCCTCGATGGTCGACAGCCGCTCGCGCGCGACATCGAGCCGCGGAATCGAGCCCAGCAGGCCGATGGTGTACGGATGCTGCGGGTCGTCGAACAGGGCCTGCACCGGCGCGCTCTCGACGATCTGGCCGGCATACATCACGATCACCTCGTCGACCAGTTCGGCGATCACGCCCAGGTCGTGGGTGATGATCAGGACCGCCATGCCCAGGCGTTGCTGCAGGTCGCGCAGCAGGTCCAGGATCTGGGCCTGGATCGTCACGTCCAGCGCAGTGGTGGGCTCGTCGGCCACCAGCAGCACCGGGTTGCAGGCCAGGGCCATGGCGATCATCACGCGCTGGCGCATGCCGCCCGACAGCCGGTGCGGAAAGTCGTCGAAGCGCTGCGCCGCCGACGGGATGCGCACCAGCTCCAGCACCTCGATCGCACGCTTGTTCGCCGCCTCGTGGGACATGTCGCCATGCGCCCGCAGCGCCTCGACGATCTGCGCGCCGATGGTGTGCACCGGGTTCAGGCTGGTCATCGGCTCCTGGAAGACCATCGCCATGCGCCCGCCGCGCAGCAGCTGGCGTTCCTCGGCGCTCATGCCCATCACGTCCTGGCCGTCGAAGACCAGGGCATCGGCCTGCACCCGGCCCGGCGGCTGCGGCACCAGGCCCATCAGCGACAGCGAGGTCACGCTCTTGCCGCAGCCCGACTCACCCACCAGGCCCACGGCCTTGCCGCGCCGCACCTGGAAGCTGATGCCGTCCACCGCCTTGAACAGGCCGCGCTCGGTGTGGAACCAGGTGCGCAGGTTGCGCACGTCGAGCAGCGGGGCGTCGTCGGCCGACGTGCTGCCGTGGGGCGTGGTGGCGGCCATCAGAACGAGGTGTCCAGACCTTTGTAGAAGGTGTACTGGAAGAGCATGTGCGCCCGCGCGCCCTTCACCTTCTTGGTCGTGGTCTGGTACATGCGCGCATTCATCACCGGAATCCAGAGGTGCTCCTTCATCACGATCTCCTGCGCGGCCATGTTGCCGGCGGCGCGATCGGTCGGGTTCATCGCCACCCGCGCCTTCAGCAGCGCGGCGTCGGTGGCGGCGTCCTTCCAGTTCATGCGGTTGGGCAGCGGAATCTGGGCCGAGTCGAAGTAGAAGTTCATCAGCTCGCCGGCCGAGAGATAGGGCACGGTCACCGTCCACAGGTCGAAGTCCTGGCCGCTCAGCTTGGCCGGCATGATGGTCGACTCCAGTGCGGTGATCTTCCAGTCGACACCGATCTTGCGCATGCAGCCCTGGATGGCCTCGGTCATGCGCGGGAAGTAGGTCACCTGCGGAATGAAGACGATCGGCGCCAGCCGCTCGCCCTGGGCATTGACGCGGATGCCGTCCGGTCCCTTCTTCGCCCAGCCGGCCTCGTCGAGCAGCTTGTTGGCGCGGGCCACGTCTTCCTTGATGATGCCCTTGGTGGCGGGGTTGAAGTCCAGCGCCAGCGGGTCGATGTAGGTGTAGGCCGGCTCGGCCTGGCCCAGCATCACGCTCTTGACCAGCTCGGCGCGGTTGATGGCGATGTTCATCGCCTCGCGCACCCGCTTGTCCTTGACCAGCGGGCGGTCGGCCTTGAAGCCGAAGTACATCAGCTGGAAGTTGGGCTTGGCCTCCTCCACGTTGAGCGTCGGGCTCTTCTTGGCCTGGTCGATGAACTGGGTGGGGAAGTGGGTGGTGATGTCGAAGCGGCCGCTCATCATCGCTGCCAGGCGGCTCGAATCCTCGGGCACGATCTTGATCGACAGCTTCTCGAACTTCACCGGGCCCGGGTTCTTGTACATCGGCGTCGGCCCCCACTTGTAGGCGTCGTGCCGGCGCAGCAGCAGCTCGGTGCGCGGCTGCCAGCTCACCCAGCACCAGGGGCCGGTGCCGTCCACGCCCTTGATGCCGTAGTCCTTGCCCAGGCTGTCGACGCTCTCCTTGTTGTGGATGCTGTTGTTGAACATCGTCAGCTGCACCAGCAGGTCGGAATAGGCCTCGTTCAGCTCGTACTCCACCGTGTACGGATCCGGCGCGCGCAACTCCTTGATCTTGCCGGCGCGCCAGGCGCAGGGCGCGCGCGTGGCCGGGTCCTTCTGGCGGTTGAAGCTGTCGAGCACGTCGGCGGCGGTGAACTTCTTGCCGCTGCAGAACTGCACGTCGTCGCGCAGCTTGAAGGTGTAGAGCTTGCCGTCGGGGCTGATCGTCCAGCTCTTGGCCAGCAGGGGCACGGCGGTCTTGCCGTCCCAGTCCAGCGCCACCAGGGTGTCCTGGATCATGTGCGTCACGTCCGACGTCGGGCTCCAGGTGGTGCGCTGGCTGTCGTAGTGCGGGCTGTCCAG
>CALMIF010000087.1 GCA_937864045.1 uncultured Aquabacterium sp.
CAAGCTCACCGCGCTGCGCCAGCTGCTGACCGAGGCCAACTTCGCCAAGGTGCAGGCAGGCATGAGCGACCTGGCCGTGGGCAAGCTGCTGGGCCGCCATGCGAAGGAGCTGCGCTACGCCACCAGGCCCGGCGAGACGGTGCGGCGCTGGCATGTGCAGCGCGGCCAGGACAAGAAGGTCTTCGACGTGACCTTCGACGCCGACGGCAAGGTGCTGTCGTCGAACCTGGGCGACGACGATCGGCAGACGCAGACGGGTGGCTGATCAGCCTCGGCGACCCAGCCAGGCCAGCACGCTCAGCCAGCCCGTCACCGTCACCACGTAGCCCACAGTGGACAGCACGATGGCCGTGGTGGCCTCGGCTTCCAGCACCCGGTAGCGCTGGGCGAAGATCAGCGCATTGCTGCCGGTGGGCAGGGCCGCCATCAGCACCACCACCTGCAGCGCCAGGCCCTGCAGGCCGAAGCCCCAGCGCGCCGCCACCAGCACCAGCGCCGGCAGCACCAGCAGCTTCAGCAGCGTGGTGCCGAAGGCGCGGCGGGCAGCGCGGCGCACCGTGGCCACGTCGGTGTAGGCCAGCGTGATGCCGATCAGCACCAGGCACAGCGGCGCCACCGCGCTGCCCAGCAGGGCCAGCGTCTCGTCGACCGGGCCGGGCAGGGCCAGGCCGGTGGCGTTCCACAGCCCGCCCAGCAGCACCGGCAGCGTCACCGGGTGCACCACGGCATTGCGCACCGTGCTCGTCAGCGTGCGCCACAGGCTGGCCGTGGCCTCGTGCAGCGAGCGGGCCCGCGCCAGGTCCAGCTCGATCAGCATGGTGCACAGCGTCAGCAGCACCAGCGCATGCAGGCTGATCAGCGCGACGTGGATCGCCAGGCCGGCCTCGCCGTACAGCGCCGCCACCAGGGGCACGCCCACCTGCGCCGAGTTGCCGAACACCGCAGCGAAGGCGCGCGTGGCGGGCTGCGCGGCCAGGCGCTCGCTGGCCTCCAGGTCATGGCCCGCCGCAGCCGGCGGCTGGCGCCAGCGCTGCACGGCGTACACCGCCAGCACATAGGCCGCAGCCGGGCCGAAGTAGGCCAGCAGCGCGGTCCAGGGCATGGTCGACGGGTCCATGCGCGCGGTGGCGCGGAACAGCAGGGCCGGCACGAAGATGTAGAAGGCCGTGTTGCCCAGCAAGCGCGCCGGGTCCATGCCGCCGGCAGGTTCGCCCAGCCAGCGCATGCGCCCGGCAGCCCAGCCCAGGGCCACGGTGCAGAAGATGCCCAGCAGCTTGTTGAAGACGAGCAGCGACACGGCGGATCAGGGGCAGAGCACGCGGTCCAGCCAGGTGGCCACGGCCTGTTCCGGCAGCGCCACCTGCACCTGCTTGCGGCGCGAGGCTTCGCCGCGCAACAGGCTGAGGTCGCGCTTGGGGCAGCGCAGCTCAGCCGCCAGCCAGGCCAGCAGCGCGGCGTTGGCCTTGCCGTCGACGGGCGGTGCGGCCAGGCGCACGCGCAGCGCGCCGTCGTGCAGGCCGTCGGGCTGCGTCTTCTTCGCGTTGGGCTGCACGCTCAGGTCGAGCACGCAGCCGTCGTCGGCCGCCCGCAGGCAGGGCCAGCCGGGGCCGGTCACCGCCAAGTCAGCTCGCCTTCTTGCGGGCGGCGGCCTTCTTCGCCGGGGCGGCGGCGGTCTTCGCCGCCGTCTTGCGCGCCGGGATCACCTTGCCGTCGCCGCGCGGCGCGAACTCGAAGCCGACCTTGCCTTCCTTCTCGTCCCACACCAGCTGGGCCTTGAACTTGCGCTTGGTGCGGTTGCTGACGAAGCCGTCGAGCACGTCGGTCTTGCCGGTGGCCAGCAGCTTGGTCACCTGCTCGTGGTTCACCGGCTGGGTGAGGATGATCTTGCCGGTCTTGAAGTCGCAGGTGACATGCGCGCCCACGGCGTGCTGGCAGACGTAGTTGCTGCCGTGCTCGTACACATGCCCCTTGCACTTGGGGCAGGCGCCGAAGCTGGGCTGGCCGCTGAAATCCACCGGCTCGCCCTCGCCTTCGGCCGCCTTGGCGTCGTCGCCGAAGTCGAACTCCAGCTTCCAGTTGTTGAGCTCGTCGTCGCGCGCCAGCTTCAGCTCGGCAGTGAAGGGCCAGCCCGCCTTGGATCGGAAGCCCTCCAGCGGGCCGATCTTGCCGTCGCGCAGGAAGGTCTCCACCTCGTGCAGCTCGAAGCTGCGGCCGGCCGGGATCTTGGTGATCGAGAAGCCGCAGCCTTCGTCGTTCCCCGACTGGCCGGTGCAGGTGAAGCGGCGGTAGTTCTCCTTCACCACCCCGCCGCAGTTCGGGCAGGGCGTGGCCAGGGTCGCGTAGTCGCCGGGAATGGTGTCGCGGTCGTATTCCTTGGCCTTGCGCACGATGCGCTCGGCCATCGCCGCGATGTCCTGCATGAAGGCCTCGCGGCTCAGCTTGCCCTTCTCCATCTCGGCCAGCTGGTGCTCCCAGTTGCCGGTCAGCTCGGGCTTGGTCAGGTCCTCGATGGCCAGGCCGCGCAGCAGGGTCATCAGCTGGAAGGCCTTGGCCGTGGGCACCAGCTCGCGGCCCTCGCGCAGGATGTACTTCTCGGTCAGCAGCCCTTCGATGATGGCCGCGCGCGTGGCCGGCGTGCCCAGGCCCTTCTCGGCCATGGCCTCGCGCAGCTCGTCGTCGTCGATCAGCTTGCCCGCGCCCTCCATCGCGCTCAGCAGGGTGGCCTCGGTGTAGCGTGCCGGCGGCCGGGTCTTCAGTGCATGGACGCTGATGTGCTCGTTGGTGACCTGCTCGCCCGGCTGCACCGGCACCAGGCTCGCATCCTCGTCCTGGGCTTCCTTGCCGTAGACCGCCAGCCAGCCCGGGTTCACCAGCACCTTGCCGTTGGTCTGGAAGTGGTGGCCCTCGACCACGGTGATGCGCGTGGTGACCATGAACTCGGCCGGCGGATAGAACACCGCGATGAAGCGCTTGACCACCAGGTCGTAGAGCTTGGCCTCGGTCTCGCTGAGCGACCGGGGTGCCTGCAGCGTGGGGATGATGGCGAAGTGGTCCGACACCTTGGCGTTGTCGAAGATGCGCTTGCTGGGCTTCACGTAGCCGGCGTTCAGGCCCTTGCGGGCATGCAGGGCCAGCTCGCGCAGCGGGCCGGGCAGGTCCTCGCCGGCGATCATCTCGAAGGTGCTCTTCACCGTGCCCAGGTAGTCCTCGGGCAGGTGGCGGCTGTCGGTCCGCGGGTAGGTCAGCACCTTGTGCTTCTCGTACAGCGCCTGGGCGATGCTCAGCGTGGTCTTGGCACTGAAGCCGAAGCGGCTGTTGGCCTCGCGCTGCAGCGTGGTCAGGTCGTA
>CALMIF010000088.1 GCA_937864045.1 uncultured Aquabacterium sp.
GCGGCCAACCTGGGCGCCATCGTGCGCGCCAACGACACCCGCGCCGAGGTGGCCGACCAGGTGGTGTCGCTGGGCGGCGAGTTCGTCAAGGTCGACTACGAGGAAGAGGGCTCGGGCGGCGGCGGCTATGCCAAGGTGATGAGCGAAGGCTTCCAGGCCGCGCAGCGGGCGATGTACGCCCAGCAGGCCAAGGAGTGCGACATCATCATCACCACCGCGCTGATCCCCGGCAAGCCGGCACCGCGGCTGATCACCGCCGAGATGGTGCAGAGCATGCGCCCCGGCAGCGTGATCGTCGACATGGCCGCCGAGCAGGGCGGCAACTGCGAACTCACCGTGCCGGGCGAGGCGGTGGTGCGCCACGGCGTCACCATCGTCGGCTACACCGATCTCGCCAGCCGGCTGGCCAAGCAGTCGTCGACCCTGTACTCGAACAACCTGCTGCGCCTGACCGAGGAGCTGTGCAAGACCAAGGACGGCCAGGTCAACGTCAACTTCGACGACGACGCGATCCGCGGTCTCACGGTGATCAGGGACGGCGCCGTCACCTGGCCCGCACCGCCGATCAAGATGCCGGCGGCGCCGGCCAAGCCGGCGGCGGCAGCGGCGGCACCTGCGGCCAAGAAGGGCCATGGCCACGGCGCACCCAGCGAGCCGATGTCGGCCGGCTCACTGGCCACGGTGTTCGGCATCGGCGCGGTGCTGTTCGCCCTGGTGGGCCTGTACGCGCCGGCCAGCTTCCTGGCGCACTTCACCGTCTTCGTGCTGGCCTGCTTCGTGGGCTACATGGTGGTGTGGAACGTCACGCCCAGCCTGCACACGCCGCTGATGAGCGTGACGAATGCGATCAGCTCGATCATCGCCATCGGCGCCCTGGTGCAGGTGGCGCCGCCGCTGGACGCGGCCGGCGGCCTGAACCGGCCCAACGGCCTGATCCTGGGCCTGGCCGTGTTCGCCCTGGTGCTGACGGCCGTCAACATGTTCGGCGGCTTCGCGGTGACGCGGCGCATGCTGGCGATGTTCCGCAAGTGACCGAGCACAACAACAAGAAGGAGCGGACATGAGTTCCAACCTTGCCACGATGGCGTACATCGGCGCCACCATCCTTTTCATCCTCAGCCTGGGCGGCCTGAGCAACCCCGAAACGGCCCGCCGCGGCAACCTGTTCGGCATGGTTGGCATGGCCATCGCCGTGCTGGCCACGGTGCTGGGTCCGCGCGTCACGGCCGGCGGCGTGCCGTGGATCGTCGGCGCCCTGGTGGTGGGCGGCGCGGTCGGCGTGTTTGCAGCCAAGAAGGTGCAGATGACGCAGATGCCCGAGCTGGTGGCGCTGATGCACAGCCTGGTCGGTCTCGCGGCCTGCCTGGTCGGCTTTGCCAGCTACGTCGACACCTCGGTGCAGTTCACCGGCGCCGAGAAGGCGATCCACGAGGTCGAGATCTACGTCGGCATCCTGATCGGCGCGGTCACCTTCAGCGGCTCGCTGATCGCCTTCGGCAAGCTCAGCGGCAAGATCGGCGGCAAGCCGCTGCTGCTGCCAGGACGCCACCTGCTGAACCTGGCCGGCCTGCTGGTCGTGATCTGGTTCGGCGCCGCCTTCGTGCAGGCGCACGACATCCAGGCCGGCATGCTGCCGCTGCTGGTGATGACGGTGATCGCCCTGCTCTTCGGCATCCACATGGTGATGGCCATCGGCGGCGCCGACATGCCGGTGGTGGTGTCGATGCTCAACAGCTATTCGGGCTGGGCGGCCGCGGCCACCGGCTTCATGCTCAGCAACGACCTGCTGATCGTGGTGGGCGCCCTGGTCGGCTCGTCGGGCGCCATCCTCAGCTACATCATGTGCCGGGCGATGAACCGCAACTTCATCAGCGTGATCGCGGGCGGATTCGGCGGCGGCGCACCGGCCCCGGCGGCCGGCGGCGGTGCGGCGGCCCAGCCGCAGGGCGAGGTGACGCCGGTCAGTGCAGTGGAGACCGCCGAACTGCTGCGTGAATCGAAGAGCGTGATCATCGTGCCCGGCTACGGCATGGCGGTGGCCCAGGCCCAGCACACGGTGTTCGAGATCACCAGGCTGCTGCGCGAGAAGGGCGTCAACGTGCGCTTCGGCATCCACCCGGTGGCCGGCCGCATGCCCGGCCACATGAACGTGCTGCTGGCCGAAGCCAAGGTGCCCTACGACATCGTGCTGGAGATGGACGAGATCAACGACGACTTCCCCGACACCGACGTGACCATGGTGATCGGCGCCAACGACATCGTGAACCCCGCCGCCCAGGACGACCCCACCAGCCCCATCGCCGGCATGCCGGTGCTGGAAGTGTGGAAGGCGAAGACATCCATCGTCATGAAGCGCAGCATGGCCAGCGGCTACGCCGGCGTCGACAACCCGCTGTTCTACAAGGAGAACAACCGCATGCTGTTCGGCGACGCGAAGAAGATGCTGGACGAGGTGCTGGCGGCGTTGAAGGCCTGACGAAGCCGCTGCAGTACAGCAACGAAAGGCCGGCTATGCCGGCCTTTTTTGCCCCCACAATTATTGACCATGCAGTGTGTGTTCGATCCGGTGAAGGATGCGACGAACCGGGCGAAGCACGGGGTGTCCCTGGGGGAGGCGGTGCGGCTGGACGGCTCGGAAGAGTGGCTGTGCGCCATGGCGCTGGACCAGCACCCGCAGGTGCGGCACTGGGTGCGCAACCTGGATTCGGAGCCGGTCCACGCCTTCTGGCTGCCGACCTCGGCGGGCCGCTTCTATCCCGATTTCGTCTGCGAGCTGACCGACGGCCGGGTGTTCGTGGCCGAGTACAAGGGCGACTTCCTGCGCAACGTGCCCAAGGAGATCGAGAAAGGTCAGGTCGGCCGGGTGTGGGCCGAGCGCAGCAACGGGCGCGCGGTGTTCGCGATGCTGTTCAAGCTGGAGCGGGGCATGGACCTGCGCCAACAGATCGACGCGGCGCTGGGCTGAAGGCTGAGCGGCACCAACGGCCCGCTTGTATTACATTCAGTGTCGACGTATTTTCGAGGCCGTTGCCATGACCTTGACCGTGCGACTTGATGCGAACCTGCAGGCCGCCCTCGACCGGTACTGTGCCGAGCGCGGCGTGACCAAGACGCTGGCCGTGCAGGAGTGCCTGGCGCAGTACTTGGTGCAAGCGTCCGCCGGTGCCGCCGCCAAGCCCGCCGCCGCGGGCATCGCGACCGCCAGCGCCAACCACCGCGCGTTTGCCGATGCCGGCCTGATCGGGGCGGTCGTCGGTGGCGGCTTGCCAGCCGACAAGGCAGCGGTGCGCGCGAGGGTGCGGCAGCGCCTGGCCAAGGGCCCTGATGCCGCTTGAGGTGCCGGGGGCGGTGCTGGTCGACACCGGCCCGCTGGTGGCGCTGTTCAACCGCGACGACCCGCACCATGCACGCGCCAGCGCCTGGCTGGCGGCGCACCACGGGCCATTGCTGACGGTGGAGGCGGTGCTGGCGGAGTGCAGCTTCTTCCTGCCCGCACGGCTGCGCGGCCACCTGGCTGACCTGGCGGCCCGCGGCGTGCTGCAGGTGCATGCGCCCGACGCCGCCGGTCACGGCCGCATGGCGCAGCTGTTCGACAAGTACCGCGACCAGGACCCCGACTGGGCCGACCTGGCCCTGGTGTGGCTGGCCGAGCGCAGCGGCGTGCGCCGCATCGCCACGCTGGACAGCGCCGACTTCAACGTCTACCGCATCCAGGGACGCATGCGGTTCCAGCTGGAGCTGCTGGGCTGAACGCCGGGCTCAAGCCGCACGCCGCCGCGCCAGCCAGCCCACCATGCCCAGGCCGGCGGCCATCAGCAGCCAGGTCTGCGGCTCGGGCACCGGCACCGGCGCGCCCCAGCTGGTGGCATGGCCGTCGGTGGCCAGGCCGTTGCTGGCGGTGAAGCCGTAGAACACCGCGCCGGCCGAGGCCATGCCCAGGGCGTCGAAGTCGACGCCGGCCGAGGCACTGAAGCTGCCGAGGTTCACGTGGCTCATGCTGGCGGTCAGCGTGCCGCGGTTGTCGTCCAGACCGGAAGGCAGGTAATCGAACTGGCCGAACCACTGGAAGTCCGGATCGCGCACGCGGTCGCCCAGGCCCGTCTCGGTGGCGGCCAGCGGCGCAACGCTGCCGCCGGCCAGGATCTGCAGGCTGGGCGACACCGGCTCGCCGTCGAAGTGGAAGGTGTCGATGGCCCAGGCCACGCTGGCCGGGTGGCTGCCGTCATAGCCCAGGCCCGAGCCGCCCACGCCCAGGCCCGGCTGGGTGGTCAGCACGAAGGCCATGCCGTCGCCGCGCAGGCCCGGCTCGGCCAGCAGCGGGATGTACCAGTTGAAGTGGAAGCTGAAGGGCTGGTTGAAATCCAGCGCCAGGGCCTGCGGTGCGAAGGCCGCCCCCGCCTGGTCACCGGTGCCCGGGTTGGTCAGCGACAGCAGGCTGTAGGTGAAGCCGTTGCCCGGCGTGGTGTTCTGCGCCGTGGCACTGCCGAACAGGGTCCAGGTCGTGTAGTCGACCGGGCCGGCGCTGAGGTCCAGGCCCTGCTGGGCCCGGGCAGCCGGCAGCAGGCTGGCGGCCAGCAGGGCGGCGGCAGCCAGTCGGTGGGCAACGAGGTGGTGGTGGTGCATGGCGGCTCCTGACGGGGGGATGGGATGGCGCCATCGTGGGCGGCACCCGTTAGCCGACCGTTAGCCGACCGTTGGCAGCCAAGGCGTCTCCGGCAAGCGCCGGGGCAGGCAACGCCGGCGCGGCTCCCGCATTCGCGGGTGCAGGCCCGCATCAGCCGCAACCGGCCATCTGCATCAACCCGGCATCAGCCTGGCATCAGCCCCGCAGCGCCTCGCGCACGGCCGCGGGCAGCTGCAGGGCCTGGCCATCGGCCCACCAGCGGCCGACGGCACTGCTGTCGGCCTGGCAACGGCACAGCCGCTGCAGGCGGCGCAGGTCGTGCCGGTCGGCGGCCGTCAGCGGGCCGGTCACGCCAGGCACATGCCCTTCGGCGAAGCCCATCAGACGTGCGGCCGGCTGCGGCTGGCGCAGGTGGGCCAGGGCGCGCGGCAGGTTCCACAGGCCGTAGGCCAGCGGCCAGGGCTCGGCCACCGACCAGGCGCTGGCGATGCACGCCCGGTAGGCCGCGGCGGCCGCCGCCCAATCGCCCAGGCGTGCGCAGGCTTCGCCCTGCAGGTTGCAGGCCAGTGCATGCTGCAGGTGGTCGCCGGCGGCCAGGGTGTCGTCGATGGCATCGCGCAGCAGGGCCAGCGCCTCGGCGCAGCCGGCGCGGCGGGCCATCAGTGCCACCGCCAGGTTGCAGCGGCCGACGTTGACGCCATGGCGGTCGCCGGCCTCGGTCCACAGCGCGATCGCCCGGCGCTGCAGGGCCGTGCTGGCGGAAGGATCGCGTGCGCGCAGCACCGCGCCCTGGTTGGTCAGCACGGTGGCTTGCAGGGCCGCGTCGCCGGCGGCGCTGGCCAGCACCAGGGCCTCGTCCAGCCAGGCCATGGCGGCGGGGTCGCGGTGCAGCCGCCAGCGCACATGGGCCACGCGGGCCAGCACCTGGGCGCGCTGCAGGCGGGTGTCGCGGCGGGCGCCGGGCAACGCCGGCACGGCGGGCACACCCGGCAGGGCCGGCACGCCCGGTGCCGGTGGCAGCAGTGCCAGCGCCGCATCGGCCAGCGCACCGGCCCGCAGCGCCTGGCCGTTGACCAGCAGACTGCGCGCCAGCCCGGCCAGGCCGAGCGCCCGGTCCAGCGGCGCGTCGAGGTGGTCGATGCAGTGCTGCAGCGCCGCCAGGGCCGGTGACGGCAGCGAGATGGCGCTCATCGCCGTCTGCGACACCGCCGCCAGCGCGGCGGCCTCGGCATGCGCACCATCGAGCGCGGCGCCGCAGAAGGCCGCGGCCAGGTTGGCCAGTTCCTCGCGCACCAGCTGCAGCGGCGTGGACGGCGGCAGCGTGGCGAACCAGGCGGTGAGCCAGCGCCGGTGGCGGGCCCGCAGCTCGCGGGCGTCATCGGCCTCCAGGCGGCTGGCGGCGAACTCGCGGATCAGCTCGAACAGCGCGTAGCGCCGCCCGCCGTCGATGCTGCGCAGCATCGAGTGCGCGACCAGCTCGTCCAGCGCCAGCGCGGTGCCGGCGGCATCGGCCCCGGCCAGCGCCCGCGCCAGGTCGAGGCTGAAGCTGCCCGCCAGGCAGGCCAGCTGCGGCAGCAGTTGCCGGGCAGCAGGCGACAGCAGCTGCCAGCTCCACTGCACCACGGCCAGCATCGAGGCGTGGCGCGGGTCGACCGCCCCGCGCGGGCCCTCGCGGGCCAGCAGCGTGAGGGACGGCGCGTCGGCCGGCACGCCGCTGCGCAGCAGGTCCAGCAGGGTGGCGGCGTCCAGGCTGCGGCTGCGCGCCGCCGCCAGCTCGATGGCCAGCGGCATGCCCTGCAGGTGGCGCACCAGGTCGCGCACGGCAACCAGCGGCGCGCCGGCCAGCGGCAGGTCGGGCCGCACGGCGCGGGCGCGGTCGATGAACAGCGCCATCGCCGGGTTGCGCGCCAGCGCCACCGCGTTGCCCGCGTCGGCCGGCGCGTCAGCCGGCGGCAGCGGCAGCGGCGGCAGGGGGTGCAGGCGCTCCCCGTCCAGCCCCAGCACCCGGCGCGAGGTCACCAGCAGGTGCAGCCCCGGGCAATCCGACAGCAGCGTGGCCACCAGGCCGGCGCAGGTGTCGACCAGCTGCTCGACGTTGTCCAGCACCAGCAGGCTGCGCCGGCTGCCCAGGCTGCGCCGCAACTGCGCCAGCGCATCGCCGTCGCGGGCATCCTGGCCCAGGGCCAGCAGCACGGCGGCCAGCATCGCGCCGGGTCGGGCCTCGTCGCCCTGGCAGGCAACCAGGGGCACGAAGGCCACCAGGTCGAAGACCGCGCCGGGTGGTGCGCCGTCGCCGGGCGGGCGGGCCAGCTCGCGCGCCAGGTCGGCTGCCAGCCGGGTCTTGCCGTGGCCGCCGGGGCCCAGCAGCGTCACCAGGCGGTGTGCCTGCACCGCCAGGCGCAGCTGCTGCCGGTTGTGATCGGCGCCGAAGACGGGCGTGAGGTAGTGCGGCAGATTCAGCGCCGCCGGGGCCGCGGCGGGCACGGCCGGGGCGGCGGGCGGCAGCGGGGCCGGCGGGGCGGCCGGCTGCGGCATGGTGGCCGTCGCGCTGTCGGCCAGCGTGGCCAGGCGCTGTCGCTCGTCCTGCACCCAGTCGTCGTAGAAGCCGGGCAGCAGCTCGCCACGGTACAGCGCGGCGGCCTCGGGCAGCGCGCCCGCCCGCAGGGCCTGCTCGAAGCGCCAGGCGTCGCAATCCACGCTGCCGGGGCGCAGGCGCAGCGTCAGGCGGTCGGCCTGCAGCACGCCGTCCGCAGCATCGGCGTCGGCCTCCAGCAGTTGCTTCAAGGTCGACAGCGCCTGACGCAGGCGGTTGCGTCCCACATCGAGCGCCACGCCCGGCCACAGCAGCTCGACCAGGGCCTCGCGGGCCTGCGCCCGTTCCGGTGCCAGGGCCAGGCGCGCCAGCAGCAGGGTGGCGGTGCGCCCCGGCAGGCGGTGGTCGCGGCCGCGGGCGTCGGTGAGCACCACGTCGCCCAGCAGGCGCAGGCGCCAGCGCAGGGCCGGCTGCGCCGCTGGGGCCGGGGGGTGGCGGGGCGAAGTCATCGGGCGGGCGGCGGCACGCCCCGGATTCTAGGAATCGGGCCCGGCCCGACCGGCACCGGTTCAGGCGGTGGGGGCGGGCACGCTCCAGCGCTTGGTCACGTCACCCTTGGCATTGGTGCTTTCCAGCTGCACGCCGAAGCCCCAAAGGCGGGCGACATGCTTGAGCACCTCCTGGCCGCTGTCGTCCAGCGGGCGGTCGTTGTGCTGGAAGTGGCGCAGCGTCAGGCTGCGGTCGCCACGCAGGTTGACGTTCCACACCTGGATGTTGGGCTCGCGGCTGCCCAGGTCGTACTGCCGGCTCAGGGCCTCGCGCACACCGCGGTAGCCGGCGTCGTCGTGGATGGCGCTGACCTCCAGCTCGCTCTTCTTCTCGTCGTCGTGGATGGCGAACATGCGGAAGTCGCGCATCAGCTTGGGGCTGAGGTACTGGCCGATGAAGCTCTCGTCCTTGAAGTTGCGCATCGCCGCATCCAGCGTGGGCACCCAGTCGCTGCCGGCGATGTCGGGGAACCACTGGCGGTCCTCGTCGGTGGGCGCCTCGCAGATGCGCTTGATGTCGGTGTACATCGCGAAGCCCAGCGCATACGGGTTGAAGCCGTTGTAGCCGCGGTCGGTCACCTTGGGCTGGTAGACCACGTTGGTGTGGCTCTTCAGCCATTCGATCATCACGCCGTCGGCGAGGTAGCCGTCGTCGTACATCTGGTTGAGCAGCCGGTGGTGCCAGAAGGTGGCCCAGCCCTCGTTCATCACCTGGGTCTGGCGCTGCGGGTAGAAGTACTGCGCCACCTTGCGCACGATGCGCACGATCTCCCGCTGCCAGGGTTCGAGCAGCGGCGCGTTCTTCTCGATGAAGTACAGCAGGTTCTCCTGCGGCTCGTCGGGGAAGCGCCGGGTCTCGGCGGCGGCGCTGGCCTTCTCGGCGGCCTTCGGCAGCGTGCGCCACAGGTCGTTGACCTGCAGCTGCGCATGGGCCTCGCGGTCGCGCGCCTCGGCCAGCTCCTGCGCCATGCTCTTGCGCGCCGGGCGACGGTAGCGGTCGACGCCGTGGTTCTGCAGCGCGTGGCAGCTGTCGAGGAACTCCTCGACGACATCGAGACCATGCTTCTCCTCGCACTTGGCCACGTAGTCCTTGGCATAGACCAGGTAGTCGATGATCGACGACGCATCGGTCCACATGCGGAACAGGTAGTTGCCCTTGAAGAAGCTGTTGTGGCCGTAGGCGGCGTGGGCGATCACCAGCGCCTGCATCGGCATCGTGTTCTCCTCCATCAGGTAGCTGATGCAGGGATTGCTGTTGATCACGATCTCGTAGGCCAGGCCCATGTGGCCGCGCTTGTAGTTCTTCTCGGTGCTGATGAACTCCTTGCCATAGCTCCAGTGGCGGTAGTTCACCGGCATGCCCACGCTGGCGTAGGCGTCCATCATCTGCTCGGCGGTGATGATCTCCAGCTGGTTCGGATAGGTGTCCAGCCCAAAGCGCTCGGCCGTCTGGCGGATCACGTCGTGGTACTGGTCGACCAGGTCGAAGCTCCAGTCGCTGGGCGCGGGCAGGCGGTGCGCCGGTGCGTTCAGCGGCAGCGGGCCGCGCAGCGGGCGGGCAGGCCGCAGTGCCACTGCGGCGGGCGGCTCGGGCAGAAGAGGCTCCATCGCGTTCACGCGGCCTGGGCCGCGCCCTCCTTCTTGAAGAGATCACGGAACACCGGGTAGATCTGGTCGGCCGACGTGGCCTTGCGCATCGCGAAGTGCGGTGTGGCATTGGCCAGCTGGCAGTACTCTTCCCAAAGGTTCTGCTCCTCCTCGGCCACCTGCACATAGGCGAAGTAGCGGCAAAGCGGCAGGATCTTCTGGTCCAGCAACTCGCGGCAGCGACCGCTGTCGTGGTGCCAGTTGTCGCCGTCGCTGGCCTGGGCGCCGTAGATGTTCCACTCGCTGGGGCTGTAGCGCGCGCGGATGATCTCCTCCATCAGCACCAGGGCGCTGCTGACCACCGTGCCGCCAGTCTCGCGGGCATGGAAGAAGTTCTCCTCGTCCACCTCCTGCGCCTGCGTGTGGTGGCGGATGAAGACGATGTCGATCTTCTCGTAGTGCCGCGTCAGGAACAGGTACAGCAGGATGAAGAAGCGCTTGGACAGCTCCTTGCGGCCCTCGTCCATCGAGCCCGACACGTCCATCAGGCAGAACATCACCGCCTTGCTGGTGGGCACCGGCGTCCTCACCCGGCTGCGAAAGCGCAGGTCGATCGGGTCGAGGTACGGGATGCGCGACAACCGCTCGCGCAGGGCGATCACTTTCAGCGTCAGGTCGGGCAGGCGCTGTCTGGCTTCGGCGTCACCAGCCTGGGCAGCGGCCTCGGTGATCGCGAGTTCGGCTTCCAGCTCGGCCAGTTCGCGGCGCGAGCCCGAGCCGATCGCCAGCCGCCGGCCGATGGCACCGCGCAGGCTGCGCACCACATGCAGGTTGTTCGGCGTGCCATCGCTGCTGAAGCCGGCGCGGTGGGTCTTGAACTCGGGCGTCTCGGCCAGTTGGGTGCGCACCAGGTGCGGCAGGGCCAGGTCCTCGAAGAAGACCTGCATGAACTCTTCCTTGCTCAGCGCGAAGCTGAAGTCGTCCTCGCCCTCGCCCTGGTCCGACGCCTGGCCCTTGCCACTGCCGCCGCCACCGCCGCCCTGCGGCCGCTTGATGCGGTCGCCGCGCACGTACTCCTGGTTGCCGGGGTGCACCATGTCGCGCACACCGCCGCTGGCATGGTGGAACACCGGCTCGGACAGGTCCTTCTTCGGGATGCGCACTTCCTCGCCGCGCTCCAGGTCGCGGATGCCGCGGCCGTCGACGGCGCGGCGCACCGCCTCCTTGATCTTGTCCTTGTAGCGGCGCATGAAGCGCTCGCGGTTGCCGATGGACTTGTTCTTGCCCGCCAACCTTCTGTCGATGATGCTCTGCAGCGCCATGGGACTCCCGGAAGTTCAAGCCCGGCGCGTCGGCCGGGCAGACTGCAAGTTCAGCTGGATTTCCTGACGCGCAGGTACCACTCGCACAGCAGGCGCACCTGCTTGGGCGTGTAGCCCTTGGCCACCATGCGCGCGACGAAGTCCTCGTGCTTCTTGGCCTCGTCGGCACTCGCCTTCGCGTTGAAGCTGATCACCGGCAGCAGCTCTTCGGTGTTCGAGAACATCTTCTTCTCGATCACCGCACGCAGCTTCTCGTAGCTGGTCCACACCGGGTTGTTGCCCTGGTTGTTGGCCCGCGCCCGCAGCACGAAGTTGACGATCTCGTTGCGGAAGTCCTTGGGGTTGGCGATGC
>CALMIF010000089.1 GCA_937864045.1 uncultured Aquabacterium sp.
TTTGCCGAATTCGGTTAGCGTTGCGGCGCCGATCCGGGCAGCATCGCCCGGGTTCATCTCGACACGACTTTCCTCCCCCCGATCCTTTCCGGAGTCTTCGTCTCATGAAACTCAATCGCCGCCTGGCCGCCGCTGCGGCCCTGTCCATGCTGTCGATCGCCAGTCTGCCGGCGCTGGCCCAGGGCACCGTGCTGAAGGTGGTGCCGCACTCCAACCTGGCCGTGCTTGATCCGATCTGGACCACCGCCTACATGAGCCGCAACCACGGCTACATGATCTACGACACCCTGTTCGGCACCGACGAGAACGGCAAGATCAAGCCGCAGATGGTCGACAGCTTCCAGATCAGCCCGGACAACCGGATGTACAGCTTCAAGCTGCGCAAGGGCCTGGAATTCCACGACGGCAAGCCGGTGACGGGTGACGACGTGATTGCCAGCCTGCAGCGCTGGGGCAAGCGCGACGCGATGGGTTCGGCGCTGTTCCAGTTCGTCTCGCGCATGGACAGCCCCACGCCCGACACCTTTCGCATCTTCCTGGGCGAGGCTTGCGGTTTCGTGATCGAGGCGCTGGGCAAGCCCGGGTCGAGCGTGCCCTTCATCATGCCCAAGAAGCAGGCCGAGACCGACCCGTTCAAGCAGATCGAGGAGCACATCGGCTCGGGCCCCTACGTCTTCAAGCGCGACGAGTTCAAGCCCGGTGACAAGGCGGTCTACACCAAGTTCGCCAAGTACGTGCCGCGCAGCGAGCCGCCGTCGGGCACCACCGGCGGCAAGCATGTCTACGTCGACCGCGTCGAATGGAACCTGGCGCTGCGCGACCCGCAGGCCCAGGTCAACGCGCTGCAGAAGGGCGAGATCGACATCCTGGAGCAGCTGCCCTTCGACCACATCGCCACCGTCAAGGGTGATGCCAACATCGTGGTTCCCAAGTACGCCAACTTCGGTGCGCAGTACATGGCGCGCTTCAACCACCTGCACAAGCCTTTCGACAATCCGAAGGTGCGCCAGGCGGCCATCGCCGCCTTCAACCAGGAGGCTTTCCTGCGCGCCCAGGTCGGCGTGAAGGAGATCTACAAGCCCTGCGGCTCGATGTTCATGTGCGGCACGCCGTGGGGCAGCACCGCCGGCAGCGACCTGCAGATGAAGTCGAACATGAAGAAGGCGCAGGACCTTCTGAAGGCCAGCGGCTACGACGGCACGCCGGTGGTCATCCTCAAGCCCACCGACCTGGCCTCGATCAGCAAGCTGCCCGACGTGGCGGCCCAGTTGCTGCGCCAGGCCGGCTTCAAGGTCGACCTGCAGGCGATGGACTGGCAGACCCTGGTCGGCCGCCGCGCCAAGAAGGATGCACCGGACAAGGGTGGCTGGAACATGTTCCTGACCGCCTGGACCGCCACCGACGTGTGGAACCCGATCTCCAACCCGGCCATGGACACGCGCGGCGAGAAGTCGGTGTGGTTCGGCTGGGCCACCGACGACAAGATGGTCGAGCTGCGCAACCAGTTCATGCGCGCCACCGACGAGGCGACGAAGAAGAAGCTGGCCGACCAGATCTCGACCCGCGCCTACGAGATCGGCACCCACGCCGTGCTGGGTGAATACGACCAGCCGATGGCGATCCGCAAGAACATCAGCGGCATCTTCATCAGCAACAGCAACCTGTACTGGAACATCAAAAAGAACTGATGCGGCGCCGCTTCAGCCCGTCGCAAGGCGGGCTGGCGGCGAACGGTTGCCCCCATGCTGAACTTTCTTGCCAAGCGGCTGCTGAGCACGCTGCCGGTGCTGTTCATCGTCTCGCTGCTGGTCTTCCTGATGCTGCGGCTGACGCCCGGCGATCCGGCGGCGGTGCTGGCGGGTGACGCGGCCAGCACCGAGCAGATCGCGCTGATCCGCACCAGCCTCGGCCTGGACCGGTCGATCCCCGAGCAGTACATCATCTGGGCCGGCCACCTGCTCGGCGGCGACCTGGGCCAGAGCTACTACTACAAGACCGCTGTCACCACGTTGATCGGCCAGCGGCTGGAGCCCACGGTGTCGCTGGCGCTGATCACGATCACGCTGGCGGTGCTGATCGCCGTGCCGCTGGGCGTGATGGCGGCCTGGCGCTTCGGCGGCTGGCTGGACAAGGCGCTGATGGGCTTCTCGGTGCTGGGCTTCTCGGTGCCGGTGTTCGTCAGCGCCTACCTGCTGATCTGGTTGGTCTCGCTGAAGCTGGGCATCCTGCCGGTGCAGGGCTACAAGCGCATCGCCGACGGCGTCGGACCCTGGCTGTACCACCTCACGCTGCCGGCGATCACGCTGAGCCTGGTCTACATCGCGCTGATCGCCCGCGTCACCCGCGCCAGCGTGCTGGAGACCCTGGGCGAGGACTACATCCGCACCGCCCGTGCCAAGGGCCTGCCGGAAGTCAACGTGCTGATGCGGCATGCGCTGGCCAATGCCGCGGTGCCGATCGCCACCGTCATCGGCATCGGCATCGCCCTGCTGATCGGGGGCGTGGTGGTCACCGAGTCGGTCTACGCCATTCCCGGCCTGGGCCGGTTGACGG
>CALMIF010000090.1 GCA_937864045.1 uncultured Aquabacterium sp.
CCACTTGCCTTCGGCCGCGTCACCGGCGCGTTTGGCGTCCCAGGCGGCGTAGGCGGCCTCGGGGATCACGAAGGGCTCGTGCGCCCAGCCGATGGCCGCGCGGGTGAGCTGGATCTCCTCGGCGCCCAGGGCCTCGCCGTGGGCCTTGGCGGTGCCGGCGCGGTTGGGCGAACCCTGGCCGATGTTGGTCTTGCAGATGATCAGCGTGGGCTTGCCGCTGCCGGCCTTGGCCTGGGCGATGGCAGCGTCCACCGCGTCCACGTCATGGCCGTCGACCGGGCCGATCACGTTCCATTGGTAGGCGGCGAAGCGCTGCGCGACGTCGTCCACGTACCAGGGCTTCACCTGGCCGTCGATGCTGATGCCGTTGTCGTCGTAGACGGCGACCAGCTTGTCCAGCTTCCAGGCGCCGGCCAGGGCGCAGGCCTCGTGGCTGATGCCTTCCATCAGGCAGCCGTCGCCCATGAACACGTAGGTGTGGTGGTCCACCACCGGGTGGCCGTCGCGGTTGAATTCCTTCGCCAGCAGCTTCTCGGCCAGCGCCATGCCCACCGCGTTGGTGATGCCCTGGCCCAGCGGGCCGGTGGTGGTCTCGACGCCGGGGGTGACATGCACCTCGGGGTGGCCGGGCGTCTTGCTGTGCAGCTGACGGAAGTTGCGCAGCTCGCTCATCGGCAGGTCGTAGCCGGCCAGGTGCAGCAGCGCGTAGATCAGCATCGAGCCGTGGCCGTTGCTCAGCACGAAGCGGTCGCGGTCGGCCCACTGCGGGTTGGCCGGGTTGTGCTTCAGATGCCGGCCCCACAGCGCGACGGCGATCTCGGCCATGCCCATCGGCGCGCCCGGATGGCCCGAGTTGGCCTGCTGGACTGCGTCCATCGCCAGCGCGCGCACGGCGTTGGCCATCAGCGTCGAGGTGGCTGCCGCCTTGGCGGCCGCCTTCGCGGCCTTGGCCGCAGCGTCGACCGGCTTGCGTTCGGGCTTGGGTGCCGGCGTGGCGGGCGTGGCCGCAGCGGTGCTGGGCTCTTGGAGGTTCTCGGAGTTGGCCATGCGCGGCGCCGCTGGGGCGTGGAGGTGATTCGGGGAAACGCGGATTTTAGCCGGCTGCTTCCGCTGCCCCGCGGCGCGATCCTGGTGCGCCGGCCTGCGCCTTCGTCCGCGGCCGGCTTGATCTTTCGCAAGGCCGGCAGGCCGCTGGCGGATCAATCTGCAGGCATTGACCACCACCGCGACTGCCTGCTGCTGCCATGCGCCACCTTGCCCTCGATGTCATCCGCGACGAACACCAGGCCCTGGCGGCCATGCTGCGCTCGATGCCGCTGCTGGTGGACCAGGCCCGGCGCGAAGGCCATGCGCCCAACTTCGACGTGCTGCGGGCGATGCTGTTCTACGTCGACGAATTCCCCGAACGCCTGCACCACCCGAAGGAGAGCGAGCTGCTGTTCCCGGTGCTGCGCCAGCGCTGCCCCAGCATCGCCGGCACGCTGGACCGGCTGGACGCCGACCATGCCCGCGGCGAGGCCGCGATCCGCGAGCTGGAGCACCAGCTGCTGGCCTACGAGGTGCTGGGCGCGCCGCGCCGCCAGGCCTTCGTCGACGCGCTGCAGCGCTACATCGACGGCTACCTGGCCCACATGATGGCCGAGGAAACCGAGGTGCTGCCCGCCGCACGCGAGCACCTGACCGAAGCCGACTGGGCCACGCTGGACGCCGCCTTCGCCGCCAACCAGGACCCGCTGACCGGCCACCAGGCCGATGCGGTGTACCAGCCGCTGTTCCAGAAGATCCTGATGCACGCACCGGCGCCGATCGGTCTGGGGTGAGCCCGGACACAAACCGTCCTGAGGACGGTTTGTGCCTGGCGAACCGGCCGAGCTCTGCGAGGCCGTGGGGGAGCGAGTCGCAATGCCGCGGCCTACACTGCCGCCGCCATGCCCGCCGCCGCCAACCTCCCTGCCCTGATCCTGGCCGCCGGCCGTGGCGAGCGCATGCGCCCGCTGACCGACGCCTGCCCCAAGCCGCTGCTGCCGGTGGGCGGTCGGCCGATGATCGAGTGGCACCTGCACGCGCTGGCCCAGGCCGGCGTGCGCCAGGTGGTGATCAACACCGCCTGGCTGGAAGACCGCTTTCCCACCGCGCTGGGTGACGGCAGCCGCTGGGGCCTGGCGATCCACTACTCGCACGAAGGCCGCGACCACGGCGGCGCGCTGGAAACCGCCGGCGGCATCGCCAAGGCCCTGCCCTGGCTCGGCGACGGTTTCTGGCTGGTGTCGGGCGACATCGTCGCGCCGGGCTTCGGCTTCGACGCTGTGGCGGCGCAGCGCTTCATGGCGGGCAGCGACGACGCGCATTTGTGGCTGGTGCCCAACCCCGCCTTCCATGCCGCGGGCGACTTTGCGCTCGATGGCGACCGCGTGCGCCGCCCGCCCGCCGGCCAGCCGCGGCCGCTGACCTACGCCAACATCGCCCTGGTGCGGCCGCGCCTGGTGCAGGGCATCGCCAGCGGGCAGCATGCGCCGCTGGGGCCCTGCCTGTTCGCCAGTGCCGACGCCGGGCGCCTGGGTGGCGAACGGCTGGCCGGTGCCTGGCACAACGTGGGCTCGCCGGCCCAGCTGGCCGCCGCCGACGCGGCGCTGCAGGCGGCCGCATGACCACGCCAACTCCGGGCTGAGCCTGCTGGAAGGAACGCGCATGAACGACGCTGTGGCTGATGCCCGTCCCTGGCGCCTGGCAGTGATCGGCGCCGGCCCCGCCGGACTGGCGCTGGCCCTGCAGGCCGCCCGCAAGCTGCCCACCGCCGAGGTCACGCTGTTCGACGCCCGGCCAGCCGACAAGGATGTGTCGGGCGACCCGCGCACGCTGGCGCTGGCGCTGGGCAGCGTGCAGCTGCTGCGCCAGCTGGGCGCCTGGCCCGAGGCGGCGGCGCGGCCCATCACCGAGGTGCTGGTGTCGCAGGCGCCGCCCACGCTCGACCTGGCCGGTCGGCCGGCCGAGGTGCGGCTGCGCGCCGTCGACGAGGCCGTGCCCATGCTCGGCGCGGTGCTCAACTACGGCGCGCTGGTGGCCGCCCTGCAGCGGGCCTGGCAGGCTGCCGAGCTGGCCGCGCCACAGCGCCTGCACAGCCGCTTCGGCCAGCCGGTGGCCGACGTGCGCAACCTGGGCGCCGGCGTCGAGGTCGATGCCGGCATCGCCGAGCACTTCGACCTGGCGGTGGTGGCCGAGGGCGGTGTCTTCGCCGACCAGGCGCGCAAGGCCATCGTGCACGACTACGGCCAGACCGCCTGGGTCGGCACCGCCACGCTGGACGGCGCCACGCCGGGCCTGGCGGTCGAGCGCTTCACCCGCCAGGGCCCACTGGCCCTGCTGCCCTTGCCGCCCGCTGCCGATGGCCGCGCGCAAGCCGCGCTGGTGTGGTGCGTCACCACCGACGACGACCCGGTGGCCGCGCTGGACGATGCCCAGCGCATCGCCGTGCTGAACACCCTGCTGCCGGCGGCCGCCGGCACGGTGGTGGCGCTGTCGCCGCTGAAGCATTTCGCGCTGGGCCTGAACGCCGAGCGCACGCTGACCGATGGCGCCGTCGTGCGCATCGGCAATGCCGCACAAACCTTGCACCCGGTGGCCGGCCAGGGCCTGAACCTGGGCCTGCGCGACGCCGCCGCCCTGGTGCAGGCGCTGCGCCATGCCCGGCCCGCCCAGCTGCCGGCCCTGCTGCGACGCCTGGAATGGCAGCGCGGCCCCGACCGCTGGAGCATGATCGCCACCACCGATTTCCTGGCGCGCAGCTTCACCTGGCGCTGGCCGGGGCTGGCGGCGGCGCGCGGCCTGGGCCTGGCCGCGCTGCAGGCCCTGCCGCCGCTGAAGTCGGCGCTGGCGCGGCAGATGATGTTCGGACGGCGCTGACCTCAGGCCCCGCAGGCGGGCGTGGTGCTGCTGCCGAAGCTGGCGGTGCCGGCCACG
>CALMIF010000091.1 GCA_937864045.1 uncultured Aquabacterium sp.
ATGCCGATCCACCCCGACCGTGTCCTGGCGCTGCAAGGCGTCACCAACTTCCGCGACCTGGGCGGCTATGCCGGCGCCGACGGCCGGCCGCTGCGTTGGCGCCGGCTGTTCCGCAGCGACCATTTCGGCGCGCTGACCGACGCCGACCGCGCCGCGCTGGCGCCGCTGGTCATCGCCCGCAGCTTCGACTTCCGCGGCGTGGCCGAGCGTGCCGCCACGCCCTACCACTGGCCGGGCGTGGTGCAGCATCCGCTGTCCATCGAGCCCACCGTGGTGCAGCGCATGCACGACATGGTGGCCGCCGGCCGCGCGCTGACGGTGCCGTTGGTCACCGACCTGATGGCCGACCTGTACCGTGCCCTGGTCACCGAGCAGGCGCACCGCTTCGCCGAGCTGTTCGACCAGCTGCTGCAGGCGGAGGCGCCGGTGGTCTTCCACTGCACCGCGGGCAAGGACCGCACCGGCGTGGCCGCGGCGCTGATCCTGCTGGCCCTGGGCGTGCCGCGCGACGTGGTGCAGCAGGACTACCTGCTGACCAACCACCACTATCGCCATCCGCCGCTGGCGCAGAGCGAGACGCCACCTGAGGTGCTGCAGGTGCTGTGGCGGGTGCAGGACGGCTTTCTCGATGCCGCGCTGCAGACCATCGACGCCCAGCCCGGCGGGCTGGACGTCTACTTGCAGCGCCTTGGACTGGGAACAGCGGCGCTGGCTGAGCTGCGCCGGCGCTACCTGCAGCCGGGCTGATCTGCCGGCATGGCGCCGGTCAGGACGGGCTCACAGCGGGCCGTCGAACAGCTCCAGCGCCTTGTTGGCCACCGCCGCGCCCACCTGCTTGCCCAGGGTGCGGCCGGCGAGGTCGCTGCGCTCCCAGTGGATGCCGGTGACGCGGCGCGAGAAGCCGGCTGCGTCGGCCATCTCGCTGAGGCGCGCCCAGGTGAAGTTGACGTCGGCCAGTGGCAGGCCGGGGTCGGTGCGGAAGGCGCCGGCCGGCACGGTGGCGCGCAGGGTGATGAGGTCGCTGCCGCGCACGCGGGCGATGGCGGTGGCGCAGGCGCCGCTGAAGGTGCTGTGGCCGGAGACGAAGTCGGGGAAGGGCGGCGTGCGGTTGACCGGGCGCTGCCACGGGATCCAGGCCTCGCCCTGGATGGTCTGCGTGCCACGGCCCGGGCCGCCCCAGGCGCGGATGGACTTGCCGCGGTACAGGTTGGGAATGACCGTGACCGGCCGCGACTGGTCGTGGAAGCGCTTGGCATCCCAGGCGGCGATGCTGGCGTCCAGGCCGGCCTGGGCGGTGGTGAAGAACAGCTTGACGTCGCGCTCGAGGTTGTTGCCGTCGATCTCGGCGACCTGTTCGCACACCTGCAGCCACTGGCCGGGCGGCGTCACGTTGCCCGGGTTCTGAGCGAAGAAGTCGCCCAGCGCCTTGCTGCGGTCGTCCAGCGCAGCGCTCAGCGCGATGATCTCGTCAATCTCGGAGGGCAGGGCGAAACGCGGGTTCAGCGCAGGCCGGTACTGCGCGCCCGAGCGCAGCGCGAACGGCCGCACCCGGCCCCAGTGTGGCGTCAGGAACTTCTGCACGATCAGCACGCCGGCGGCATTCGGCAGGCGCAGCGGCTGCCAGCGCGACAGGTCGGTGATGACGTCCGGCGTGTTCACGCTCTGGTAGCCGGTCCAGTCGCTGTAGAAGCCCGGTGCCAGGTCGCCGCGCATGTTGGCGCCGTCGGCATCGCGCGCGCGGATCACGCGGTAGGCCACGTCACGGCCCACGTTGCCGGCCTGCCAGCCGCCGGAGGACGTCCAGGCGTGGGAGATGCTGCGCTGCAGCAGGGCGTCGAACAGGTAGATCAGGTTGGGGAAGAACTCGCTGAGCACGCCATGCGCGGCATGGCTGATCGCCACCCGGCGGTTGATGTCGTTCCACTCCAGCGCCTGGCGCTTGGACAGCCCCGACTGGGTGAAGTAGGCCAGCCTGTCGTAGTGGGCCCAGGCGTTGTAGATCGCCTCGTGCAGCATTGCGTAGGCGCGGGCGGCGATGGTCACCGGCATCACCGCCAGCGACACCGCCAGGCCGGCGACGCGGTTCCATTCGACGACGATGCTGGGTTGGTACGACCCGGAGAAGAGCGTCGCGTTGGCGCTGCTGGCGCTGACCAGGGCGCCCGCGGCAGCAGCGGTCTGGGTGAGGAAATGGCGGCGTTGCATGGTGGTGACCCCGTGGGAGTGGCGCAGCGCCTGACCGCAGGGCGCCGCTGGTATCACCGTTTATTACACCTTTATCAGTTACAGCAAATCCCGCAAGCCGGCGGGTTTTGAAGTTTCAACGGCCGCGCATGAACAAGTTGTCGAGTTCGCGCAACGTCACCTGGCGCCAGGTGGGACGGCCGTGGTTGCACTGGTCGGCGCGCTCGGTGCGCTCCATGTCGCGCAGCAGGGCGTTCATCTCTGGCAGCGTCAGCTGGCGGTTGGCGCGCACGGCGCCGTGGCAGGCCATGGTGGCCAGCAGCTCGTCACGGGCGCGCTGCACGATGCGGCTGCCCTCCACCTCGGCCAGCTCGGCCAGCACCGCCCGGGCCAGGGCCACCGGGTCGGCATCGGGCAGGGCGGCCGGGCGGGCACGCACCGCCAGCACGCCGGGCGACAGCGGCGCCACGTCCAGGCCCAGGGCGGCCAGCGCCTCGGCGCCGCTCTCGGCGGTGGCCACCTCGGTGGGCGTGGCGGCGAAGGTGGCCGGAATCAGCAGCGGCTGGCTGGGCAGGGGCTGGTTGCTGGCGTCGCCCTGCGCGGCCTTGAGCCGCTCGTAGACGATGCGCTCGTGGGCCGCGTGCATGTCGACCACCACCAGGCCCTGGCTGTTCTCGGCCAGGACGAAGGCCCCGGCCAGTTGCGCCAGCGCCCGGCCCAGCGGCCAGGCGGCGCTGGGGTCGACGGCCGGGGCGGGGGCCGCCGAGGCGGCAACCGACGGGATGGCGAGGGGCGTGTCGGCCGCCGCATCGGCGGGCCGGGCGCCAGGCCAGCGCGGCGCCGGCTCTTGCGCGTACAGCACGGCCAGGTCCTGCAGGCCCAGGCGGGCCTGGCCGCCGGCCACCGCCGGTTGCCAGGCTGGCGGCGCGGCGCGTGCCGTGGCGGCGCCCGTGCCGCCGAAGTCGTTCGGCATCGCGGCCAGGCCGGCGATGCCCTCTGCCGCTGCGGCTGTGCCGGCGGCCGGGCCTGGGGCCGACTCGCCCGCCGGCGCACGCGACTGCGCCAGCGCCGCCTCCACCGCATGACGCACCGCCTGGTGCACCTCGCGGCCGTCGCGGAAGCGCACCTCCACCTTGGTCGGGTGCACGTTCACGTCCACCCGCAGCGGGTCGATGCTGACGAACAGCACCCAGCTCGGCTGGCGGCTGCCGTGCAGCACGTCCTCGTAGGCGGCGCGGGCGGCGTGGCCGATCAGCCGGTCGCGCACGTAGCGGCCGTTGACGTAGGCGTACTGCAGGTCATTGTGGCTGCGTGCCGCATCGGGCAGGCCGCAGCGGCCCTGCACCCGCACGCCGCCCACCGTCAGGTCCAACGGCCGGCTGTCGGCGATGAAGTCGGCGCCCAGCACGTCGGCGATGCGCTGCTCGGGCAGCGCCACCTGGCGCCACTGCGCCACCAGCTTGCCCTCGTGCCACACGGCAAAGCCCACGCCGGGCCGGGCCAGGGCATGGCGGCGCACGGCCTCCAGGCAGTGCGCCAGCTCGGTGGCGTCGGTCTTCAGGAACTTGCGCCGCGCCGGTGTGGCGAAGAACAGCTCGCGCACCTCGACGCTGGTGCCGGTGGCACGCGCCGCGGGCTGCAGTTCGCCGCTGCGGGCGTCGATGCGGCTGGCGTGCGGCGCGTCGGCGGTGCGGCTGGCCAGGCTCAGGTCGGCGATGGAGGCGATCGCCGCCAGCGCCTCGCCGCGGAAACCCATCGTGCCCACCGCCTCCAGCTCGTGCAGGTTGCTGATCTTGCTGGTGGCATGGCGCTGCAGCGCCAGCGTCAGCTCACCGGCCGGGATGCCGCAGCCGTCGTCCTCGACCACGATGCTGCGCACGCCGCCGGACAGCAGTCGCACCGTCACCTGCGTGGCGCCGGCATCCAGCGCGTTGTCGACCAGTTCGCGCACCACCGACGCCGGCCGCTCCACCACCTCGCCGGCGGCGATCTGGCTGATCAGTTCGTCGGGCAGGGCCTGGATGCGGCGAGGAGGCAGGGTCATCGGCGGATTATCCGAGCCGGCCTGCCTGTGGTCGCGACCCGGTCACACCACCCCTGATAATCCGCGGCCATGGATGCCTTGATGACCCTGGTCGACTTCGTGCTGCATGTCGACCGCCACCTGCAAGCCTTCGTCGACGCCTACGGCGGCTGGGTCTACGCCCTGCTGTTCCTGATCATCTTCGTCGAGACCGGCCTGGTGGTGATGCCTTTCCTGCCGGGCGACTCGCTGCTGTTCGTGGTCGGCGCCATGGCCGGCGCGGGGCTGATGAACTACCCGCTGGTGATGGGCCTGCTGCTGGCGGCCGCCGTGCTGGGCAACCAGACCAACTACGCCATCGGCCGCAAGCTGGGGCCGCGCGTGTTCGGCTGGGAACAGTCGCGCTGGTTCAACAAGCAGGCCTTCGACCAGGCCCATGCCTTCTACGAGAAGTACGGCGGCGTCACCATCGTCGCGGCGCGCTTCATGCCCTTCCTGCGCACCTTCGCGCCCTTCGTGGCCGGCGTGGCGCAGATGACGCGCAGCAAGTTCACCTTCTACGACGTGACCGGCGGCGCGCTGTGGGTGGGCGGCCTCGTCACCGCCGGCTACCTGTTCGGCAACGTGCCCTGGGTGCAGGCCCATCTCAGCAAGATCATCTGGGCCATGATCCTGCTGCCGGGGCTGCTGATCCTCGTCGGCGCCTGGCGGGCGCGGCGCTCGGCCGCAGCCGGCGCCTGATCACCAGCCGGCCGCCGCGCCGTCGCTTCGCGGGTCGGCCGCGCCCTCGATGCGGCCGTCCGGATGCCGCACCAGCGCGCCGGCATGGCCCATGGTGTCGCTGAAGGCCTCGGGCAGCACCTCGACCTGGTGGCCGGCGTCGCGCAGTTGCTGCACCAGGGCCGGGTCGACGCGCGACTCCAGCTTCAGGCTGGTCGACACGTCGCCCCAGGTGCGGCCCAGCAGCCAGCGCGGCGCGCTCACCGCCTGCTGCAGCG
>CALMIF010000092.1 GCA_937864045.1 uncultured Aquabacterium sp.
CACCATCTCGTTGAAGGCCAGGCCGGCGCGGTGGCGCTCGCCCAGGCCGATCCAGCAGATGCGCGCCGGCAGGCCCTGGAAGGCGATGCGTTCGCCCGCCATGTCCAGCCAGCGGTGCAGCTGGGCGTCGGCGGGGAACAGCTCCTTCATCTTCGCGTCGGTCTTGCGGATGTCCTCCGGGTCGCCGCTCAGCGCCACCCAGCGGAACGGACCCTTGCCGCGGCAGAACAGCGGGCGCACATAGGCCGGCACGAAGCCGGGGAAGTCGAAGGCGTTGGCCACGCCGGCATCGAAGGCCACCTGGCGGATGTTGTTGCCGTAGTCCACCGTCGGCACGCCCATCGCCTGGAAGGCCAGCATGGCCTGCACATGCACCGCGCAGCTCTGCGCCGCGGCCTGGCGCAGCGCGGCATGGCGGCTGTCGTCGGCGCGGGCGCTCAGCCACTGGTCGACCGTCCAGCCGGCCGGCAGGTAGCCGTTGACCAGGTCGTGCGCGCTGGTCTGGTCGGTCACCAGGTCGGGGCGCACGCGGCGTTTCACGAGCTCGGGCAGCACCTCGGCCGCATTGCCCAGCAGCGCGATGCTGACGGCCTTGCCCTCGGCCGTGTACCGGCGGATGCGCGCCAGCGCGTCGTCCAGGTCGGCGGCCTGCTCGTCGACATAGCGGCTGCGCAGGCGGAAGTCGATGCGGCTCTGCTGGCATTCGATGTTCAGGCTGCAGAAGCCGGCGAAGGTGGCGGCCAGCGGCTGGGCGCCGCCCATGCCGCCCAGGCCGGCGGTCAGCACCCAGCGCCCGGCCGCCACACCACCGTAGTGCTGGCGCGCAGCTTCGGCAAAGGTTTCATACGTGCCCTGCACGATGCCCTGGCTGCCGATGTAGATCCAGCTGCCGGCGGTCATCTGGCCGTACATCATCAGGCCCTGGCGGTCCAGATCGGCAAAGTGCTCCCAGGTCGCCCACTTGGGCACCAGGTTGCTGTTGGCCAGCAGCACGCGCGGCGCGTCGGCATGCGTGCGGAACACGCCCACCGGCTTGCCGCTCTGGATCAGCAGGGTCTCGTCGTCGCCCAGGGTGCGCAGGCTGGCGAGGATCTGTTCGAAGCAGTCCCAGTTGCGCGCCGCCTTGCCGATGCCGCCATAGACCACCAGCGCATCCGGGTTCTCGGCCACCTCGGGGTCGAGGTTGTTCTGCAGCATGCGGTAGGCGGCCTCGGTCAGCCAGCTCCTGCAGCTGAGCGCCGTGCCGCGCGGTGCGCGCACCGGCCGGGCTTGATGCACGGACTGAACAGCGGACTGGACAGCGGACAGATCGGTCATGGCGGGCTCCTGATGGCGAAGTCGGTCTGAATGCGGCGCATGCTACTTGTCTAGACAAGCAAGCGCAAGTAGCATCCAGCCCATGGTTTCCACCAGATCCGGCAAGCAGCCTGCCCCCTACGCCGCCGTCAAGCAGGCCCTGAAGGACGGCCTGGCCGCCGGCCGTTGGGCCGCCGGCGCCTTGATGCCCAGCGAGGCTGAACTGGTGGCACAGCACGGCGTCAGCCGCATGACGGTCAACCGCGCGCTGCGCGAGCTGCAGGCCGAGGGCCTGGTCGAGCGCGTGCAGGGCGTGGGCACCTTCGCGGCCCGGCTGCACCGCGTGGCCAGCACGCTGACGCTGCACGACCTGCACGAGGAGATCGAGTCCCGCGGCCATGTGCACGAGGCCCGCGTGCTGGTGCAGCGCAGCGAGAAGGCGCCACCCAAGCTGGCCGAGCAACTGAACCTGCCCGCCAGCAGCACGGTGTTCCACACCCTGATCGTGCACCTGGAGAACGGCGTGCCGCTGCAGCTGGAAGACCGCTACGTCAACCCGGCCTGTTCACCCGCCTACCTGCAGGCCGACTTCAGCCGCACCACGCCGACGCAGGTGCTGTTCGACACCACGGCGCTGTGGCGCGCGCAGTTCAGCATCGAGGCCGAGCCCGCCACCGCGGACGAGGCCCGCCTGCTGGCCATTGCCCCCGGCAGCGCCTGCCTGGTGGTGACGCGCCGCACCTTCACCACCGACGCCACCATCACCCTGGCCCGCCTGGTGCACCCGGGCCAGCACTACAGCCTGCATGGAGAGTTCCAGCCGTGACGAACCCTGCCCAACGCGTGACACAACGCGCAATTGACGTGGCCACGCCCGACCTGGTCGCCGCCTTCCAGCGCGACGGTGCCGTCTGCCTGCGCGGCTTGCTGGATGCCGGCGAACTGGCGACGCTGCGCCGCGGCATCGACGCCAACCTGGCCGCGCCCAGCGCGCGCGCCATCGTCGCCAGCCGGCCCGACGACCCCGGCTTCTTCATCGAGGACTTCTGCAACTGGCAGCACAACGCCGACTACCGCGCCATCGCGCTGCAGTCACCCCTGCCCCAGGCCGCGGCGCGGCTGATGCAAAGCCGCACGGTTCGGCTGTACCACGACCACATGCTGACCAAGGAGCCCGGCACGCGGCAGAGGACGCCCTGGCACCAGGACCAGCCGTACTACAACGTCGACGGCCTACAGAACGTCAGCTTCTGGATTCCGGTCGACCCGGTGGCGCGGCCCAGCACGCTGGAGTTCGTGGCCGGCTCGCACCGCGGCCCCTGGCTGATGCCGCGCACCTTCATGAGCCACGAGGCGCGCTGGTTCCCCGAGGGCAGCCTGGCCGACCTGCCGGACGTGGAGGCCGACCGCTCGGCCTTCGACATCCTGGGCTGGGCGCTGGAACCCGGCGACGTGGTGGCCTTCCACATGCTGGCCCTGCATGCGGCCGGCGGCGTGCCGGCGGGGCAGCGGCGGCGCGTGTTCAGCCTGCGCTACCTGGGCGACGACGCCCGCCACGCGCCGCGGCGGTGGACCACCTCGCCGGAGTTTCCCGGCCTGGCGGAGCGGCTGCCGGCGGGGGCGCCGATGGACGATGCGCTGTTTCCCCTGCTGGTGACGGACAACGCGGCATGACGGTCTTCCAGCACATCAGCGTCGACAGCCAGCCTGCCCAGCCCTGGCGCAACGGCGGCGGGCAGACCCGCGAGCTGTTCACCTGGCCCGGTGGCGATGCACCCTGGCAGCTGCGCATCAGCGTGGCCGACATCGATGCCGATGGCCCGTTCTCGGCCTTCGAGGGCGTGGACCGCTGGTTCGCCGTGCTGCAGGGTGCGGGCGTGGTGCTGGACCTGCTGGGCGGCACCCGCACGCTGACCTGCGACAGCCCGCCGCTGCGCTTCGACGGCCGCGCAGCACCCGGCTGCCGGCTGGTCGACGGCCCCACGCGCGACTTCAACCTGATGCTGCGCCACCGCGCCGGCCAGGCGTTCGTGCAGGAAGCCCGGCCGGGCGAAGTCTGGTCGCCGGGCGCACCGCTGCGCGGCCTGTTCACCACCGGGGCGCTGCAGTTGCAGATCGACGGCGGCGCGACCAAGGCGGTGGCTGCCTGGTCGCTGCTGCTGGCCACGTCGCCCGCGCCGCGGCCCTGGACCATCACCGACCTGCCGCCCGGCGCCCGTGCGTTGTGGCTGGCGTTCACCCCGCTGACGGGCGCCGCATGACCGCCACCACGACCCTCTGGCGCGACGCCCGCCTCGTCACGCTGCAGCCCGGCAGCGCCTGGGCGCCGGTCGACGACGGCGCACTGCTGGTGCAGCAGGGCCGCATCGCCTGGACCGGGCCGCTGGCCGACCTGCCGACCGACCTGGCCCGACAGGCTCGCGACGAGCAGTCGCTGGGCGGCGCCCTGGTCACGCCGGGCCTGGTCGACTGCCACACCCACCTGGTCTATGGCGGCCAGCGGGCAGCCGAGTTCGAGCTGCGGCTGCAGGGCGCCAGCTACGAACAGATTGCGCGGGCCGGTGGCGGCATCGTGTCGACCGTGGCCGCCACGCGTGCCGCCAGTGAAGACGCGCTGTACACCGCCGCCCTGCCCCGCGCCCGCACCCTGCTGGCCGAGGGCGTGACAACGCTGGAGATCAAGTCCGGCTACGGCCTGAGCGCCGAGCACGAGGCGCGCTGCCTGCGCGTGGCCCGCCGCCTGGGGCGCGACCTGCCGGTGACGGTGCGCACCACCAGCCTGGCTGCGCATGCCCTGCCACCCGAGTTCGCCGGCCGCGCCGACGACTACCTCGACGCCGCCATCGCCTGGCTGCCGCAGCTGCAGGCCGCCGGCCTGGTCGACGCGGTCGACGCCTTCTGCGAGACCATCGCCTTCAGCCCGGCGCAGACGCGGCGCATGTTCGATGCCGCGCAGGCGCTGGGCCTGCCCGTCAAGCTGCATGCCGAGCAACTGAGCAACCAGCATGGCGCGGCGCTGGCCGCGTCGTACGACGCACTCAGCTGCGACCACCTGGAACACCTGGACGACGCCGGCATTGCGGCGATGAAGGCCGCCGGCACGGTGGCCGTGCTGCTGCCGGGCGCGTTCTACTTCCTGCGCGAGACGACGTTGCCGCCGGTGGCCGCATTGCGGGCTGCCGGCGTGCCCATCGCCATCGCCAGCGACCACAACCCGGGCTCATCGCCCTGCCTGTCGCTGCTGCTGATGCTGAACATGGCCTGCACCCTGCTGCGGCTGACACCCGAGGAAGCCGTGCTGGGCGCCACCCGCCACGCCGCCGCAGCGCTGGGCCTGGGCACCACGCACGGCCAGCTGGCGCCGGGCTTTGCCGCCGACTTCGTGGCCTGGGACCTGGACCATCCGCGTGAACTGGCCTACTGGTTCGGCCACAACCCGTGCCGGCGCGTGGTGCGCGGCGGCGTCGAGACCGATCTGAGGACACTGCGATGAGCGACGACATCTTCACCTTGCACCGCGGCACCCGTCCGCTGCTGCTCAGCCTGCCGCATGTCGGCAGCGCGCTGCCCGACTGGCTGGCACCGCGCCTGGTGCCGCGCGCCCTGCAGGTGGAAGACACCGACTGGCACCTGGAGCGGCTGTACGGCTTTGCGAAGGCGCTGGGCGTCAGCGTGCTGGTGCCGCGCCACAGCCGCTACGTGGTCGACCTGAACCGGCCCAGCGAGAACACGCCGATGTACCCCGGCGTCAACAACACCGCGCTGTGCCCCACCACCTTCTTCACCGGCGATGCGCTGTACCGGCCGGGTGAAGAACCCAATGACGCCGAGGTGGCGCAGCGTGTCGACCGCTACTGGCGCCCGTACCACGCCGCGCTGCAGGCGGAGCTGGCGCGACTGCGCGCGGCCCATGGCACCGTGGTGCTGTTCGACGGCCACAGCATCAAGGGTGAACTGCCCTGGCTGTTCGACGGCGCCCTGCCCGACCTGAACCTGGGCACCGCCGGCGGCGCCGCCTGCGCGCCGGCGCTGCGCCAGGCCCTGGCCGACGTGCTGGCGGCGCAGTCGACATACAGCGTGGCGGTCGACGGCCGCTTCAAGGGCGGCCACATCACCCGCAGCAACGGCCGGCCTGCCGACGGCTTGCATGCGGTGCAGCTGGAAATGGCCTGGCGTTGCTACATGGACGACACGCCGCCGTTCGGCTACCGCGACGACCTGGCCAGCCGCGTGCAGCCGGTGCTGCAGCAACTGATGGCGGCGATGCTGGCGTTTGCCGAAGGCACGAAAGCATGACCACGCAGCTCTGGGCGCCGCGGGCCTGGATCGCCGGCCGCTGGCAGGCGCAGGTGCTGCTGACGGTCGACCGCAGCGGCCACTTCAGCGCGGTGCAGGCGGGCGTGCCGGCACCGCACGGCGCCACCGTGCTGCCCGGCCCGGTGCTGCCGGCCATGGTCAACGCCCACAGCCACGCCTTCCAGCGTGCCTTTGCCGGCCTGGCCGAGCGCCGCAGCGGCGCCGGTGACGACTTCTGGAGCTGGCGCGACCGCATGTACGCCGTGGCCCTGCGCCTCTCGCCCGAGGCGCTGCGCGCCGTCGCCGGCCGGCTGTATGCCGAGCTGCTGCAGGGCGGCTACACGCAGGTGGTCGAGTTCCACTACCTGCAGCACCAGCCCGACGGCACGCCCTACCCCGACCGCCTGGCGCTGAGCCACGCGCTGATGCAGGCGGCGGCCGACACCGGCATCGGCCTGACCCTGCTGCCGGTGCTGTACGAGCGCGCCGGCTTCACCCAGCCCGCGCTGCGCGACGACCAGCGCCGCTTCGCCACCAGCGCCGCCGACGTGCTGGCGCTGTGCCGAGGCGTGCGGGCGGCGGGCCAGCCGCTCGTGTCGGCGGGCGTGGCCGTCCACTCGCTGCGCGCCGCCCGGCCCGAGTCGATCACCACGCTGCAGCGGGCGCTGGCCGACGACCCGGGTCCGATCCACATCCACATCGCCGAGCAGACGGCCGAGGTCGACGACTGCCTGGCCGCCACCGGCCAGCGGCCCATCGCCTGGCTGGCGCAGCAGGTGCCGCTGGACGCCCGCTGGCACCTGGTGCACGCCACCCATGCCACGCCGGCCGAGATCGACGCCGTGGGCCGGGCCGGCGCCGGCGTGGTGATCTGCCCCAGCACCGAGGCCAACCTGGGCGACGGCCTGGTCGACCTGCCGGGCTGGCTGGCCAGCGCCGCCGCGCTGTCGCTGGGCAGCGACAGCCATGTGCTGCGCAGCTGGGCCGGTGAACTGCGGCTGCTGGAAGAAGGCCAGCGCCTGGCGCTGCGACGGCGCAACGTGGCTGCCGCGCCCGAGCAGGGCCAGGACGCCACCGCGGCACGCCTGTTCGACCGCCACCTGGCCGGCGGCGCCGCCGCCGCGGGCTTCAGCCGCTGGGGCCTGGCGCCTGGGGCCCGGGCCGACCTGCTGGTGCTGGACACCGACGCCGACGGCCTGGCCGGCGTGCCGCCGTCGCACCAGCTGGACGCCCTGGTCTTCGCCACCGGCGCGCCAGCCTTGGCCGAGGTGTGGGTGGCCGGCACGCGCCAGGTGGCCGGCGGCGCCCATGCCCGGCGCAGCGCGCTGCGCGCTGGCTTCGTCGATGCGATGGCGCAGCTCTGGCCGGCGCAAGCCAAGGGATAGCGCCTGATCGAAGCGTCATCGGCCCTGCCTAAACTGCGGCATCCCTCAACGACGACAGGAGATGCAGCATGGGTTCGATGATCAGCTTCAACCGACCGGACGGCCAATCGGTGCAGGGCTACCTGGCCGAATGCCCCGGCGCCACCGCCGCGGTGGTGGTGATCCAGGAATGGTGGGGCCTGAACGACCAGATCCGCGGCGTGGCCGACCGCGTGGCCGCTGCAGGATTCACCGCCCTGGTGCCCGACCTCTACCGCGGCAAGAGCACGGTCGAGGCCGAGGAAGCCCACCACCTGATGACCGGCCTGAACTTCGGCGACGCCGCCAGCCAGGACGTGCGTGGCGCCGTGCAGCACCTCAAGGCCAGCCACGCCAAGGTCGGCGTCACCGGTTTCTGCATGGGCGGCGCGCTGACCATCCTGAGCCTGACGATGGCGCCCGAGGCCGATGCCGGCGTCGTCTGGTACGGCCTGCCCCCGCTCGAATACGTGGACGCCAGCAAGATCAAGGCGCCGCTGATCGCCCACTGGGCCGAGCAGGACGGCGCCTTCCCCATCGCCAGCGTCGACCCGCTGGAGGCCAAGCTGAAGGAAGCCGGCGTGGCCTACAAGGGCTACCGCTACCTGGCCCAGCACGGCTTCGCCAACGAGACCGCGCAGGGGCCCGGCCGCATCGCGATGACCCAGTACGACGCGGCCTGGGCGCAGATGGCCTGGGACCGGAGTTTCGCGTTCTTCGGCAAGCATCTCTGAGCTTGTCAGGCGGCTTGGGGCTCATTGCGGACCTTGCTGGCCGAGTTCAGCGCGGTCGCGCCGGGGCGGGCG
>CALMIF010000093.1 GCA_937864045.1 uncultured Aquabacterium sp.
AGCGACCTGGGCCCGGCCTGCACCGGCACCATCGGCATCGCGCCCAGCGCCAACCTGAACCCGGAGCGGAAATTCCCCAGCCTGTTCGAGCCTGTGCATGGCAGCGCGCCCGACATCTATGGGAAGAACATCGCCAACCCGGTGGCGATGGTGTGGAGCGCCGCGATGATGCTGGACTTCCTGGGCCACCGCGACGCGCACGACGCGGTGCTGCGCGCCATCGAGCAGGTGCTCAAGGACGGCCCGAAGACCGCCGACCTGGGCGGCACGGCCAACACCACGCAGATGGGCGAGGCCATCGCCAATCTGGTGGCCGACGGCATCTGATCCGGCCGTGGAACACGTCGACGCGGTGGTGATCGGCGCCGGCGCCGTCGGCCTGGCCGTGGCCCGCGCGCTGGCCCAGGCCGGGCGTGAGGTTCTCATCCTGGAAGCCGAGAACGCCTTCGGCACCGGCACCAGCAGCCGCAACAGCGAGGTCATCCACGCTGGCATCTACTACCCCACCGGCAGCCTGCGGGCCCAGCTGTGCGTGCGCGGCAAGGCGCTGCTGTACGACTTCTGCACCAGCCACGGCGTGGCGCACCAGCGCTGCGGCAAGCTGATCGTCGCCACGTCCGATGCTGACCTGCCGGCCTTGCACAAGCTGCAGGCCACCGCACAGGCCAACGGCGTGACCGACCTGCGCTGGCTGAGCGAAGCCGAAGCCCGGGCGCTGGAGCCCGCGCTGCAGTGCGTCGCCGCCCTGCTCAGCCCGTCCACCGGCATCATCGACAGCCACGGCCTGATGCTGGCCCTGCTGGGCGACGCCGAAGCCGCCGGCGCGATGCTGGCACTGTGCGCACCGGTGCAGGCCGGCCGCATCACGCCACAGGGCATCGAACTGGACGTGGGTGGCGACGAGCCGATGCAGCTGCGCGCCCGCACCGTGGTCAACAGCGCCGGGCTGCACGCGCCGGCCCTGGCCCGCAAGCTGGCCGGGCTGGACGCGGCGCACATTCCGCCCGACCACCTGGCCAAGGGCTGCTACTTCAGCCTGCCGGGAAAGGCGCCGTTCTCGCGCCTGGTCTACCCGGCGCCCGGGCAGAGCAGCCACCTGGGCGTGCACCTGACGCTGGACCTGGGCGGCCAGGCCCGCTTCGGCCCCAGCTTCGAGTGGGTGGACCGCCTGGACTACACGGTCGACCCCGCTGGGGCCGACCACTTCTATGCCGAGGTGCGCCGCTACTGGCCGGCCCTGCCCGACGGCGTGCTGCAGCCGGCCTATGCCGGCATCCGGCCCAAGATCAGCGGCCCGGGCGAGCCGGCGGCCGACTTCCGCATCGACGGGCCGGCGGTGCACGGCGTGCCGGGCCTGGTGAATCTGTTCGGCATCGAGTCGCCGGGGCTGACGTCGAGCCTGGCGATCGCCGATCTGGTGCTGGATCGGCTCGGCCACTCAAAAAACTAGAACGAACGCATCAAGCCCGTCGCACCGCGGGCCGGGGGCCGCTGCGCAGAATCCCTTCAACCCCGATCCCGGGGTGGCAGACAACCCAAAGGATTCACCATGAGCGACATCGTCATCGTCTTCCACAGCGGCTACGGCCACACCGCCAAGATCGCCGAGGCCGTGGCCTCGACCAGCGGCGCCAAGCTGCTGGCCATCGATGCCGAGGGCAACCTGCCCGAGGGCGGCTGGGAAACCCTGGCCGCGGCCAAGCTGATCACCTTCGGCTCGCCCACCTACATGGGCAGCGTGAGCTGGCAGTTCAAGAAGTTTGCCGACGCCAGCAGCAAGCCCTGGTTCGGCCAGGCCTGGAAGGACAAGCTGTTCGCCGGCTTCACCAACAGCGCGTCGATGAACGGCGACAAGCACAGCACCCTGCACTACTTCATGACGCTGGCGATGCAGCACAGCGGCCTGTGGGTGGGCACCGGCATGATGCCCAGCAACAACAAGGCCGCCACCCGCGACAGCATCAACTACGTGGCCTCGTCGGCCGGCCTGATGACCAGCACCCCGTCGGACGCCTCGACCGACGAAATGGTGGCCGGCGACATCGCCACCGCCAAGGTCTTCGGCGAGCGCCTGAAGGCCACGGTCGCAAAGTTCGTTTCCTGACCACCCCCGGCCGCCTGGCGGCCGCCCCCCGCGGGGGCACCGAACACGACCGGGAAACCCGGATCGTGTCCGGCCCGCTTCGGTGGCACTGCACCCCCTGGTCGTCTTCGACGACCTGTCCCCGCGGGGAACTGTGGCGCTCAGGCCGGCTTGGCCGGCTTGGCCGGCTTGGGCGCCTTCTGCTCCACCGGCGCGCCGGCCGCCTTCCAGGCGCCGAAGCCGCCGTGGATATGCGCCACGTTCTCGATGCCCATCTCCAGCATGGTGCGGGCCGCCAGCGCCGAGCGCCAGCCGCCGGCGCAGAACAGCACGTACTGCGTGCCGGGCTGGTTGAACACCGGCTTGTGGTAGGGCGACTCGGTGTCGACCCAGAACTCCAGCATGCCGCGTGGCGCATGGAAGGCGCCGGGAATGGCGCCCTCGCGCTCGACCTCGCGCGGGTCGCGCAGGTCGACGAACTGCACGCCGGGCTGGCCGTGCAGCGCACGCGCCGCCTCGACGTCGTGCGTGGTGATCAGGGCCAGGGCTTCGTCGACCAGCTGGGCGGCGGTCTTCTTCATCGGGATTCTCCGGACGGCATGGGCATGGCCGCCAGTATGGCCAGCCCGGCCCGCTGACAGAATCGGCGCATGCCCGACCCCGCGCCGCCACAGGCCCAGCCCCGCAACCCGCTGCACGGCCTGACGCTGGAGGCCATCGTCACCGCCCTGGTGGCGCACTACGGCTGGCCGGGCCTGGCCGAGCGCATCGCGCTGCGCTGCTTCAGCCACGAGCCCAGCGTCAACTCCAGCCTGAAGTTCCTGCGCAAGACGCCCTGGGCGCGCGAGAAGGTCGAAAGCCTCTACCTCTTCATGCTGCGCGAGCACAAACGGAGCCCCCGATGACCGCCAACCGCCACGCCCTGGACTTCGACACCCCCACGGTGGCCGCGCTGCGCGCCGACCTGGCGCTGGCCTTGCGTGCCGCCGCCCACCACGGCCTGGCCGAGGGCGTGTGCAACCACTTCAGCGTCGAGCTGCCCGACGGCTCGGGCCGCTTCCTGCTGAACCCGCGCGGCCTGCTGTGGGCCGAGGTGCAGGCCGGCGACGTGGTGCTGGTCGACGCCGCCGGCAACGTGCTGGCCGGGCGGCATCCGGTCGAGCCGACGGCGATGTTCATCCACGCCGCCATCCACCGCATCGCCCGCCAGCCCTGCGTGCTGCACACGCACATGCCGCACGCCACCGCGCTGACGCTGATCAGCGACCGCGCGCTGGACCCGACGCTGTCGCAGACGGCGATGCGCTTTCATGGCCGCATCGCCATCGACCGCCACTACAACGGCCTGGCACTGGACGATGCCGAGGGCGAGCGCATCGCCACCGCGATGCAGGGCGCCGACATCGCCTTCCTGGCCAACCACGGCGTGGTGGTCTGCGGCCCGCAGCTGGCCCACGCCTACGACGACCTGTACTACCTGGAGCGCGCCTGCCAGGCCCAGTGGCTGGCGATGGCCACGGGCCGGCCGCTGGCGCCGGTGGATGGCGCACTGGCGGCGCATGTGGCCCGGCAGATCCAGGGCGAGCGGCTGCAGAGCGAGCTGTTCTTCGAGGCGCTGCGGCGCACGGTCTGAGCGCGGCGCGGCGCGGTTCGTCGCGGTTTTCTGCAACTCGGCCGGGAGCGGCTGCGCTTCGTCGCAGCGCGGTGGTGGCCACGTCGGGGGATGCCTAGAGTCCATCCCATCGACACACCGATCACCCCCGACAGGAGCCCACCATGACCCGCTTCACCGCCGCCGCCCGCCAAGCCCTGCAACAAGCCGCCGCCTTCGCGCTGGCCCTGGGCATGACCGGTGTCGCCCTGGTCAGCCTGAACCACCTGGCCACCGAGCAGCACGCCGCCACCATGCTGGCCAAGGCCGCCGCCGCCCAGCAGCAGGCGCAGGCGGTCGCGGCCGCCACCCGCGGCTGATCAGCCCCCGGCTGGCGCCGCCAGCCACACCGGTGGCGCCAGCGCCACCACGTCGCAATCGACGACACCGCTGCGCCGCTCCACCACCAGGAAGTCGCCCGCATCCAGCGCCAGCAGCGGGTGGTGCCAGGTGCCCGGCGCCAGCCACACGCCCTGGGCGCCGTCGCTGACGAAGGCCGCCAGGTCGGCGATGCCCCGCGGCGCCGGGCCCGGCGGGGCGACCACCAGCACCAGCCGCCGCTGCGCGCCCAGCGGCACGACGCTCTGGCTGCCCAGCGCGTGGCGCTCCATCTCCACCAGGGCCATCGGCAACTGCCGCGCCTGGGCCCGGCTGATGCTGAGCACCGGGCGGCCACCCTCGGCCGTGAGCTGGGCATCGGCCAGCAGCTCGTGCCGCTGGGTGGTGCCGCTGTTGATCGGCTGGCCACCGGCGCCATCGGCCGGCACCTGCAGCACGCGGCCGTAGGGGGCGAAGGCCGCGGCGGTCAGCGGCCGGGGCATCAGCATCGTCATCGCGGGTGTCCGGTTCAGGCGGCGCCCAGGCGCCACAGCGAGGTCAGTTCCGCCGCCCGCGCCGCATGCAGCGGGTCGGTGGCGTCGGCCGCCCGGCCGTGGCGCGGGCGGGTGTCGATGCGGCCCAGCACCTGCAGGCCGGCCTCGGCGATCCAGCGCGCCAGGTCGGCACGCGGGCGCAGGCCCAGGTGCTCGGCCAGGTCCGACAGGATCAGCCAGCCCTCGCCGCCCGGCGCCAGCCGCTCGCGCAGGCCGGCCAGGAAGCCGCGCAGCATGCGGCTGTCCGGGTCGTAGACGGCGGCTTCCAGCGCCGAGCCCGCAGCGGCCTGGGTCGACAGCGGCACCCAGGGCGGGTTGCAGACCAGCAGGCCGAAGCGCAGGGTCGCGTCGGCGGGAAACAGGTCGCCCTGCTGCACACGCACGGGGCGTTGCAGGCCCAGGCGCTGCAGGTTGTCGGCGGTGCAGGCCAGCGCGGCGGGTGACAGGTCAATCGCCAGCACGTTCAGCCCGCGCCGCGCCAGCACGGCGGCCAGCACGCCGGTGCCGCAGCCCACGTCCACCGCGCCATGCGCCAGCGCTGCCGCCGGCAGCGGCGCCTGGGCGACCAGGTCGACGTATTCGCCGCGGATCGGCGAGAACACGCCGTGGTGCGGGTGGATCGCCGCGCCCAGCGCCGGCACCGGCACGCCCTTGCGCCGCCACTCGAACGCGCCGACCAGGCCCAGCAGTTCGCGCAGCGACTGCACGTAGTGCGCCGGCACCGGCCCATGCGCCTGCAGGCCGGCAGCACGCACGTCGGGCGAGCGCCGCAGCGGCAGGCCGTGGTCGGCGTCGAAGGGCAGCAGCAGGCCGCCCAGCAGCCGCGCCCGGCGGGCCTGGGCCGCACGCTGGGCGGCGAAGGCGTCGGCCAGCGTGGCCGGGGCGGGCTGGCCGGGCCGGGCCAGCCGCTTGTCCAGCCGACGGCCCAGCGCCTGCAGCAGGTGGCGCGCATTCGGGTAGTCGCCGCGCCACAGCAGGGCCGTGCCGCCGTCGAGCAGCCGGTAGGCCACGTCGGCCGGCAGGCGGTCGTCGGCCAGCTGCAGCCGGGCCGGTGGCGGATGGCCGGCCAACGAGCGCCAGTCGGCCTGCTGCGGCCTGCCGTCGTCGGCGGTCCAGTGCACGGCAGGGCGCACGGCAGGCAGGCGGGCGTCGGAACCAGGGTCGGGCTGCATCACGCCATTGTCTGCCGCCGTGCACCTGCGACGCGCCGGCCTTGACCTTGCGCAGGCCCGCAGGCGGCGCGGCCCGCAGAATCGCGCCAACGATGCTCGACGCCCTGCTCACGCTGCTGGCCGTGGTGGTGGCCCTGGCGCTGCAACCCTGGCGCGCCACCGGCGCGGCCGGCGCACCCTGGCCCTGGCTGGCCTGCTGCGCGGTGCTGCCCTTGTTCTGGGGCGCCGACCTGCTGGCCGCCAGCCGCATCATCCAGCCGCTGTCGGGTGCGCCGCTGCTGGTGCTGCTGGCCGGCTGGCCCTGGGCGATGCTGGCCCTGCTGCCGGTGGCGGCCGTGGTGGCGCTGCTGGGCGACCTGCCCTGGCCCGAGGCCCTGCACCGCCTGGTGTGGCTGGGCCTGGTGCCGGGCACGCTGGCGATGGCGCTGGGCGCGGCGGTGCGGCGCTGGCTGCCGCACCACCTGTTCATCTACATCCTGGGCCGCGGCTTCTTCACCACCTGGATCGCCGCCGCCGCCTCGGGCGCCCTCGCCCTGAGCCGGCTGGCTGCCCCGCCCGGCACCGACGGCGCCGACCTGCTGCTGGCGCGCTTTCTCACCGCGTCGGGCGAGGCCTTTCTCACCGGCATGCTGACGGCGATCTTCGTCGCCTTCCGGCCGCAGTGGCTGGCGACCTACTCGGACCGGCTGTACCTTCCCCGGGACTGATCAGCCCAGTTGCTTGTGGAAGTAGGTCGTGCTGCACGGCGCCCCATCGGGCATCAGCGCGTAGTTCGGAATCTCGCCGACCCGCTGCCAGCCACAGCGGGCGTACAGGCGCTCGGCGTCGCCGCCGGTGACGGTGTCGAGCACCAGCACCGTCTTGCCGGCAGCGCGGGCGGCGGCTTCCGCGGCCGTCAGCAGCCGCTCGGCGACGCCCTGGCGGCGGGCGCGGCGGTGCACCAGCATCTTGGCGATGTCGGCGCGGTGGGGCTGGTTGTCGGGCTGGTCCAGCACCACCTGCACCGTGCCGACGATGCCCGACGCCTCCTCGGCCACCAGCAGGATGCGCTCGCCACGGCCAACGCCAGCGGCCACGCCCGTCCAGAAGGCCAGCGCCTTGGCCTCGGGCAGCGGCGCCATGAAGCTGACCGACGCGCCGCCGTGCACGCAGTCGATCAGCACCGCGGCCAGTGCGGGCACGGCGGCGGTGGCGGCAGCGCCGTCGAGTTGCCGGATGGCGGAGGCAGGCGCGGCAGGGTGCATTGCAAGTTCCTTGGTTCAGTGGCCGCATTCGCGGTCAAGCGAACGCCGTGGAACCGGCTCCGCCGGGCCACTGGCGTTGCCTCCTTGAGGGGGAGCGCCGCAGGCGCTGCGGGGGTGGGCTAAGCCAGCGCGCGGCCGATCAGGATCTTCTGCACCTCGGACGTGCCCTCGTAGATCTGGCAGACCCGCACGTCGCGGTAGATGCGCTCGACCGGGAAGTCGCTGAGGTAGCCGTAGCCGCCCAGCACCTGGATGGCGCCGGAGCAGACGGCTTCCGCCATCTCGCTGGCCATCAGCTTGGCCATCGCGGCTTCCTTCAGGCAGGGCAGGCCGGCGTCCTTCAGCGTGGCGGCATGCCAGATCAGCTGGCGCGTGGCCTCGATCTTCGTCGCCATCTCGGCCAGCTTGAACTGCACCGCCTGGTGCTCGAAGATCGGCACGCCGAAGGCGACGCGGTCCTTGCTGTAGGCGAGTGCGCATTCAAACGCGGCCCGCGCCATGCCCAGGCTTTGGCTGGCGATGCCGATGCGCCCGCCTTCTAGCCCCGACAGCGCGATCTTCAGGCCCTGCCCTTCCTGCCCCAGGCGGTTGGCCACCGGCACGCGGCAGTTGTCGAACACGATCTGCGCGGTGTCGCTGGCATGCTGGCCCATCTTGTCCTCGACCCGCGCCACGGTGTAGCCGGGCGTGGACGTGGGCACCAGGAAGGCGCTGATGCCCTTCTTGCCGGCGGCCTTGTCGGTCACCGCCATCACGATCGCCACGTCGCCGTTCT
>CALMIF010000094.1 GCA_937864045.1 uncultured Aquabacterium sp.
CTGCAGCCCGGCCAGACGCTGATGGTCGACACCGGCTGCGTGGTCGCCTTCACGCCCAACGTGAACTTCGAGATCCAGTACGTCGGCAAGATCAAGACGGCGCTGTTCGGCGGCGAGGGCCTGTTCTTCGCCAAGCTGACCGGCCCCGGAACGGTGTGGCTGCAGAGCCTGCCGTTCAGCCGCCTGGCCAGCCGCGTGTTCGCCGCGGCGCCGCAGCGTGGCGGCAGCCGTGAAGAGGGCTCGGTGCTGGGCGGTGTCGTCGGCGGCGGCCTGCTGGGCGGCATCCTGGGCGGCGGCGACGACGACTGATCTGGCGCAAGGCCCCGCACGGCCCGCGGGCACGGCCGGCGCAGGCGGCCCGCCTACACTTGCGGGTTGTCCTTCGCCCGGGCCCGGCAGACCTGCCGCGCCGTCGACCATGCTGTCTGCCCCGTCCCGCCGTGCCGCGCTCGGCCGCCTTGCCGCCTTCAGCGGTGTTCTCTCCGCCGCCGCCTGGATGGGCCAGGCCCACGCACAGGCCCCGGGCCCGGCTGCGGCACCTGTGGCGCGCCGGCCGATCTTCGTGCTCAATTCGCTGGACGCCAGCGTCAGCGTCATCGATCCGGTCACGTTCACCGAGACCAAGCGCATCGCCACCGGCAAGGAGCCGCACCACCTGTACCTGACGCCGGACGAGAAGAGCCTGCTGGTGGCCAATGCGCTGTCCAACTCGCTGACCTTCATCGACCCCGTGACGGCCGAGGTGCAGCGTGTGCTGGGTGACATCGTCGACCCCTACCAGCTGCGTTTCTCGCCGGACATGAAGTGGTTCGTCACTGCCGCCAACCGGCTGGACCATGTCGATCTGTACCACTGGCTGCCGAAAGAGGCGCAGCCGCTGAAGCTGATCAAGCGCATCGCCGCGCCCAAGACGCCCAGCCACCTGACCATCGACAGCCGCAGCAGCGTGGTCTACGTCTCGCTGCAGGATTCGAGCGAACTGCTGGCCATCGACCTGGCCACGCAGGCCGTGCGCTGGAAGATCGCCAGCGGCAAGCTGCCGGCCGACGTGTTCCTGAGCCGCGACGACAAGCGCCTGTTCGTCGGCCTGACCGGCGACCGCTTCGTCGAGGTCTACGACGTGAGCGGCGCGCAGCCGAAGCTGATCCAGCGCATCGCCACCGGCGAGGGCGCCCATGCCTTCCGGGCCCGCGGCGACGGCAAGCACCTGTTCGTCAGCAACCGCGTGGCCAACACGATCAGCATGATCGACATCGACGCGATGAAGGTCGCCGCCGAGCTGCCCGGCCCCAGCGGCCCCGACTGCATGGAGGTGCTGGCCGACGGCAAGACGCTGCTGGTCAGCTCGCGCTGGGCCCGCAAGCTGAGCTTCATCGACACCGAGGCCCGCAAGGTCCTGCGCCAGGTGCCGGTGGGCCGCTCGCCGCATGGCGTGTGGACCTTGGACCATGCGCCAAGATAGGCCCCCTCCCGAAGCGGCCAAGGCCGCTCCCCCCCAGGGGGGCGCCGCCAGTGGCCCGGCAGAGCCGGTTCCACGGCGGCCGCTGGGTTGGAACTTCGCCATGCGGCCGATCTGTGCGGTCGCGCTCGTGGTTGCCATGGCCGGCCAGAGCGTGGGGGCGGCTGCCTGCGACAAGCCGGTCTACCTGAGCTTCGACACCGGTCACATGGGCGTGGCGCCGCTGATCGCCCAGGTGCTGCGCGACGAGGCGGTGCCGGCCACGTTCTTCCTGGCCAACGAGCGCACGAAAACCGGTGGCTGGAGCCTGGACGCGCAGTGGGCGCCGTGGTGGCGCGAGCTGGCCGCATCGCCGCTGCGCCATGCCTTCGGCTCGCACACCTGGGACCACCACACCTGGCTGGCCGACCGGGTCGACGGCGGCTTCGACACCCGGCCGTCGATGGGCCCGGCCGCCGGCCAGCGCCAGGTGCTGACGGCTGCCGCCTACTGCGCCGAGCTGCAGCGTCCGGCCGAGCGCTTCCAGGCCATGACCGGGCGGGTGATGGCGCCGCTGTTCCGTGCGCCCGGCGGCAAGACGTCCCCGGCGCTGCTGAAGGCCGCCCAGGCCTGCGGCTGGCAGCATGTGGGCTGGGCGCCGGCCGGCTTCCTGGGCGACGAGCTGCCCAGCGACAAGTACCCGAACGATGCGCTGCTGGCCAAGGCGCTGGCCGGCATCCGCGCCGGCGACATCCTGGTCGCGCACCTGGGCATCTGGTCGCGCCAGGACCCCTGGGCACCGGCGGTGCTGCAGCCGCTGGTCACGGGGCTGAAGGCGCGCGGCTTCTGCTTTGCGTCGCTGCGCGAGCATCCCGTCTATCGATCGGCCCTGGCCGGGCGTTGAACCTGCACGATGGACACCCTGACTGACATCTTTGGCCAGGCCCAGCAATGGCTGTTCGAGGCCCTGCTGCAGCCGCTGATGTTCCACCTGGGCCTGGGCAACCTGCTGGCCGACGGCTACCGCGCCACTGGCTGGCTGCTGGTGGGCCTGCTGCAGATCGCGCTGATGCTCACGCTGATGCGGGCGCTGGAGCGCTGGCGGCCGGTGGAGGCCATCACCGACCGCGCCGCGGTCCGCACCGACGTGGTCTACACCCTGATTCACCGCCTGGGCCTGGTGCGCGTGGTGCTGTTCCTCACCATCGACCCGGTCTGGGACACGCTGGCCGGCCGGCTGCACCTGGCGGGGCTGAACGGGCTGCAGCTCGATGGCCTGTGGCCGGGTGTCACCGACCAGGCGGGGCTGAGCTTCGTGCTGTACCTGCTGCTGTTCGACTTCGTCGACTACGTCTACCACCGCAGCCAGCACAGCCTGGGCTGGTGGTGGCAGCTGCATGCGGTGCACCACAGCCAGCGCCAGATGACGCTGTGGACCGACAACCGCAACCACCTGCTCGACGACCTGCTGCGCGACAGCGTGTTCGTGCTGCTGGCCCTGGCCGTGGGCGTGGCGCCGGGGCAGTTCGTGGCCATCGTCGCGATCACCCAGCTGGTGGAAAGCCTGTCGCATGCCAACGTGCGCCTGGGCTTCGGGCCGCTGCGCTGGCTGCTGGTCAGCCCGACCTACCACCGCCTGCACCACGCGGTGGGCCTGGGCCATGAATCGGCCGGGCAGGGCAGTCTGGGCGGCCACAACTTCGCCGTGCTGTTCCCCATCTGGGACATCCTCTTCGGCACGGCCCGCTTCGACGCGGCGACCCAACCCACCGGCATCCGCGACCAGCTCGACGGCCGCGACTACGGTCGCGGCTTCTGGGCCCAGCAGTGGCTGGGGTTCAAGCGTCTGGCCGGCAAGGCATGAACTCGGGCACCCGGCGGCGGGGTACCACCGCCACCCGCCGGGCGGGCTGGGCCCGCCGGCTGGAGGCGGCCCGGCGCTCGGCGCTCCGGGCAGGTGTGCATTGCTCGGCTATCCTGCGCGCCAGATGAAACTGCTGCTCGACTCCTTCTGGCGCGCCGCCGCCTACTGCCTGCACCCCAAGGTGATCGGCCTGTCGCTGCTGCCGCTGCTCATCGGCGTGGCGCTGGCGCTGGGCCTGGGCTGGTTCTACTGGGAGTCGGCGGTCGCCGCCGTGCGGGCGTCGCTGGAGAACTGGCTGCTGATCGACGCCGCGCTGAAGTGGGTGGAATCGCTGGTCGGCGGCAGCTTCCGCGCGGTCATCGCGCCACTGATCGTGGTGGCCCTGGCCGCGCCGGTGATCGTGGTGCTGTCGGTGCTGCTGGTGGCCTGGCTGATGACACCGGCCATCGTCGGCCTGGTGGCGTCGCGGCGCTTTCCGGCACTGCAGCGCAAGCGCGGCGCCGGCCTGCTGACGAGCATCGGCTGGTCGCTGGTCTGCACGCTGATGGCCCTGGTGGCGCTGGTGGTGACCGTCCCGCTGTGGTTCATTCCGCCCCTGGTGCTGGTGGTGCCGCCGCTGATCTGGGGCTGGCTGAACTACCGCGTGCTCAGCTTCGACGTGCTGGCCGAGCATGCCAGCGCCGACGAGCGGCGGCAGATCATGCAGCAGCAGCGCATGCCGCTGCTGGGCATCGGCGTGGTCTCGGGCTTTCTGGGCGCGGCGCCCTCGCTGATCTGGGCCGCCAGCGCGCTGACCCTGGTCTTCGCGCCGCTGCTGGTGGTGGTCTCGGTCTGGCTGAACACCTTGGTGTTCGGCTTCTCGGCCCTGTGGTTCACCCACTTCGCGCTGGCGGCGCTGGCCCAGCTGCGCGGCCAGGCGGCCCTGGTCGACCGCGAGCCGGCGCCGTTCGCACCGCGCAGCGGCGAGGTGATCGACATGCCGGCGAGCAACACGCCGGCAACCTCGGCCGCGCCGTCACCTGCACCGGCCGCCGGCACCCCGCAACCCCCCGCGGCGCTGCCACCGCCCGCGGCCTGATCCCCATCACCGCCATGCCCCAGTTCGGCCTCATCATCGTCGGCGACGAGATCCTGTCCGGCAAGCGCCAGGACAAGCACATGGCCAAGGTCATCGCCCTGCTGGCCGAGCGTGGCCTGGCCCTGGCCTGGGCGCGCTATGTCGGCGACGACCGCGCCCGGATCACCGCTGCGCTTCAGCAGGCGTTTGCGGGCGGCGACATCGTCTTCAGCTGCGGCGGCATCGGCGCCACGCCCGACGACCACACGCGCCAAAGCGCCGCAGCGGCGCTGGGCCGGCCGCTGGTGCTGCACCCCGAGGCGGCGGACCTGATCCGCGAGCGCATGCGCGACGTCGCCCGCGAGCAGGGCACGCCCTACGAGCCCGACCGGCCCGACAACGTGCACCGGCTCAACATGGGCACCTTCCCCGAAGGCGCGTCGATCATCCCCAACCCGTACAACAAGATCGCGGGCTTCTCGGTCGGCGACGTGCACTTCGTGCCCGGCTTCCCGGTGATGGCGCACCCGATGATCGAGGCCCTGCTCGACGGCCGCTACCGCCACCTGCACGGCAGCCATGTGCAGCAGGAGCGCTCGGTGATCGTGATGGGCGCGATGGAGGCGGCGCTGACGCCGCTGATGGAAGCCATCGAGGCGCGCTTTGCCGGCATCAAGGTCTTCAGCCTGCCCAGCGTCGACCATCCGATCTACGGCCGCCACATCGAGCTGGGCGTCAAGGGCGCACCCCAGGCGACCGGTGCGGCCTTCGAGGCGCTGCTGGCTGCGCTGAAGACATTCGGCGCCCAACTCGGCCCCGAAATGGTGCGTTAACGCCGCATTGATTTGGTGCGTTCAATCGCCCCAGATTGGGGCGCAAGCAGGCAATCACCCCTGGTGTGCCGGGGAGGGAAGGGCCTGGCGTCCTGCCGCTGCCGTGCACCAAGTTCGTGGCATGCTTTCTGCTACATTCCTGGGCGCCCGGCGGACCCAAGTGACCGTTGAGGCCCGCACAACGCCCGCCTTTCCCCATTCCCCCAACAGCACAGCTGCTTTCCGCTAGGAGATTCTTGATGGCAAAGACCGTCGCCGATGTCATGGCCATGGTGAAGGAAAACGAGATCAAGTTCGTTGATTTCCGTTTCACCGATACCCGCGGCAAGGAGCAGCACGTCTCGGTGCCGGTGTCGCACTTCGACGAGGACAAGTTCACCTCGGGCCATGCCTTCGACGGCTCGTCGATCGCCGGCTGGAAGGGCATCGAGGCCTCGGACATGCAGCTGATGCCCGACCCCAACACCGCCAACATCGACCCGTTCTTCGAAGAGCCGACGCTGATCCTGACCTGCGACGTCATCGACCCGGCCGACGGCAAGCCCTACGAGCGCGACCCGCGCAGCCTGGCCAAGCGCGCCGAGGCCTAC
>CALMIF010000095.1 GCA_937864045.1 uncultured Aquabacterium sp.
AGCTCTCTTCGCAGAAGCCGCAGAAGATGCACTTGGTCAGGTCGATGTCGTAGCGCGTGGTGCGGCGGCTGCCGTCGTCGCGCACGTCGCTCTCGATGGTGATCGCCATCGCCGGGCACACGGCCTCGCACAGCTTGCAGGCGATGCAGCGCTCCTCGCCGTTCTCGTAGCGGCGCAGGGCGTGCAGACCGCGGAAGCGAGGCGACAGCGGCGTCTTCTCTTCCGGGAACTGCACCGTCACCGTCTTCTGGAAGAAGTGGCGGCCGGTGAGCTTCAGGCCCTTGAGCATCTCCAGCAGCAGGAAGCTGGAGAAGAAGTCCTTGAGTGATGCGGTCTGTGCCATCGTCACTTCCAGATGTTGAACGGGGTCTGCATCCACAGGCCGACGACGACCAGCCAGACCAGCGTGATGGGAATGAAGATCTTCCAGCCCAAACGCATGATCTGGTCGTAGCGGTAGCGCGGGAAGGTGGCGCGCACCCACAGGAACATCGTGACCACCACGAAGACCTTGATCGCCAGCCAGATCCAGCCCGGAATGAAGGCCAGGAAGCCGAACGGGGGCAGCCAGCCGCCGAGGAACATGACCACGCACAGCATGCTCACGAGGATCATGTTGGCGTACTCGGCCAGGAAGAACATCGCGAACGACATGCCCGAGTACTCGATCATGTGGCCGGCGACGATCTCCGACTCGCCTTCCACCACGTCGAACGGGTGGCGGTTGGTCTCGGCCAGGCCCGAGATGAAGTAGACGATGAACACCGGGAACAGCGGCAGCCAGTTCCAGCTGAGGATGCCCAGGCCCGCATCAGCCATGGCGCCGCGGCCCTGGCTCATCACGATCTCGCTCATGTTCAGCGAGCCGGCGACCATCAGCACGATCACCAGGGCGAAGCCCATCGCGATCTCGTAGCTCACCATCTGGGCCGAGGCGCGCAGCGCGCCCAGGAAGGCGTACTTCGAGTTGCTGGCCCAGCCGGCGATGATCACGCCGTAGACCTCCAGCGAGGTGATGGCCATCAGGAACAGCAGGCCGGCGTTGATGTTGGCCAGCGCCACGTCGGGCCCGAACGGCACCACCGCCCAGGCGGCCAGCGCCGGCATGATGGTCATGATCGGGCCGAGGAAGAACAGGCCCTTGTTCGCGGCGGACGGGCGGATGATCTCCTTGAAGATCAGCTTGACCGCGTCGGCGATGGGTGTCAGCAGGCCGTAGGGGCCGACGCGGTTCGGGCCCGGGCGCACCTGGGTCCAGGCGATGCCCTTGCGCTCCCACAGCGTCAGGTAGGCCACGCAGATCATCAGCGGCGCGACGACCACGATGATCTTGATCAGGCTCCAGATGACCGGCCAGACATAAGGCCAGACCGGGCCGCCGAACAGCGAGCCGCCGAATGAATGCAGTTGGTCGACCATGGTGCTCAGGCCTTCTCGACGGTGATGGCGCCGAACAGCGCGCCCAGCGTGGCGGTCTGTGCCAGGCCGGCCGGCACCCGCACCACGTCGGCGGCGAGGGTGTCGTCCAGGCGGGCCGGCAGCACGGCCGCGGCGCCGCCCTGCGCCACACGCACCTTGTCACCGGCCACCAGGCCAAGTTGCTGCCACAGCGCGGCAGGCAGGCTGGCCTGCGGTGCGTTTTTCGCGTCGGCAGTCAGCTGCAGCGACGGCGCACGGCGCACCAGCGCATCAGTGGCGTAGATCGGCACATCGGCCAGGCGTTGCAGGCCGGCGGGTGCGGCCGTCAGCGTGACCGGCGCGCTGCTGGCGTTGTCCAGGCGGGCGGCCAGCTTGGCCGGATCGCCCAGCGCTTCGGCGCGCACGTCCTCGGCCGTCTCGTGGTTGAAGCCGGCCAGGCCCAGCAGGTTGGCCAGCACGCGCAGCACCTTCCAGCCCGGGCGGGTCTCGCCCAGCGGCTTGACGACGCCGTTGAAGTCTTGCAGGCGGCCTTCCGCGTTGACGAAGCTGCCGGCGGTCTCGGTGAACGGGGCGATCGGCAGCAGCACGTCGGCGTTCGGCACGGCGGCGTCGGCAAACGACGTCAGCGCAACGACCAGGCCGGCACCGGCCAGGGCCGTCTGTGCGGCGGCGGCGTCGGCCGCGTCCAGCGTGGGTTCGACGTCCAGCAGCAGCAGCGCCTTCATCGGCTGGCTCAGCATCTGGCCGGCGTTCAGGCCGCCGGCGCCCGGCAGGGCCTTGACGAGCTGGGCGCCGACACTGTTCGCGGCCTCGCCCAGGTAGCCCACCGTGGCGCCAGTCTGTGCACCGATCCAGTTCGCCAGCGCCAGCAGCGTGGCGGCCTGCGGATGCTGCACAGCGGCATTGCCCAGCAGCACGGCCTTGCGCTCGCCCGACAGCAAGGCCTGGGCGATGGCTTCGGCGTCGGCGTTCACCAGTGCACCGGCCGGTGCCTCGACACCCTTGGCGGTGGCGATGTAGCCCGCCACGTCGGCCAGGGCCTGGGCCCAGTTCGACGGCGCGGTGGTGATGGCGGCGGCCACCGGCATCGCCCAGTCGTCCTGCACGGCGCCCAGGCGCAGCACGGCCGCACCCTTGCGCGCCGCCTGGCGGATGCGCAGCGCGAACAGCGGATGGTCCTTGCGCAGGAAGGAGCCGATGACGAAGGCGCGGTCCAGCGTCGACAGCGACGCGATCGGCGTGCCCAGCCACAGCGCCTTGCCGGCGGCGGCGGTGTTGCCGAAGTCGGCATGGCGGGTGCGGGTGTCGATGCTCTCGCTGCCCAGGCCGCGCACCAGCTTGGCCAGCAGGTGCAGTTCCTCGACCGTGCGGTGCGCGCTGGCCACCGCGCCAATGCCCACCACGCCGTGCTCGGCCTTGATGCGCTTCAGGCCGTCGGCCACGTAGCCCAGGGCGGTGTTCCAGTCCACCGGAACCCATTCGCCGCCCTGCTTGATCATCGGCGTCTTCAGGCGGCGGTCGCTGTTCAGCGCCTCGTAGCTGAAGCGGTCGCGGTCGGCGATCCAGCACTCGTTGACGGCGTCGTTTTCCAGCGGCAGCACGCGCAGCACCTGGTTGCCCTTGACCTGGACGACCAGGTTGGCACCCGTGCTGTCATGCGGGCTGACGCTCTTGCGGCGCGACAGCTCCCAGGTGCGGGCTGAATAGCGGAACGGCTTGCTGGTGAGCGCGCCGACCGGGCACAGGTCGATCATGTTGCCCGACAGCTCGCTGTCGATGGTGCGGCCCAGGAAGGTGGTGATCTCGCTGTGCTCGCCGCGGTGCTGCATGCCCAGCTCCATGACGCCGGCCAGTTCCTGGCCGAAGCGCACGCAGCGGGTGCAGTGGATGCAACGGCTCATCTCCTGCATGGACACCAGCGGGCCGACGTTCTTGTGGAAGACGACGCGCTTTTCTTCCTGGTAGCGGCTGGTGCTGCCGCCGTAGCCCACCGCCAGGTCCTGCAGCTGGCATTCGCCGCCCTGGTCGCAGATGGGGCAGTCCAGCGGGTGGTTGATGAGCAGGAACTCCATCACCGACTGCTGGGCCTTGATGGCCTTGTCGCTCTTGGTGCGCACGATCATGCCCTGCGTCACCGGCGTGGCGCAGGCCGGCATGGGCTTGGGCGCCTTCTCGATGTCGACCAGGCACATGCGGCAGTTGGCCGCGATGCTGAGCTTCTTGTGGTAGCAGAAGTGCGGAATGGTGGTGCCCGCCGCGTCGGCCGCATGCATCACCATGCTGCCTTCGGCGACGCTGACCTTCTTGCCGTCGAGTTCGATTTCGATCATGTTCGTGCTCGGGTCCGCTGCTTAGACGTAAGCCGGGACCATGCAGGTCTTGTGTTCGACGTGGTACGCGAACTCGTCTCGGAAGTGCTTCAGCATGCCGCGCACCGGCATCGCCGCCGCGTCGCCCAGCGCGCAGATGGTGCGCCCCATGATGTTCTCGGCCACGTTGTCGAGCAGAGCCAGGTCCTCGGCCTTGCCGTGCCCGTGTTCCAGCCGGTTGACCAGGCGCCACAGCCAGCCCGTGCCCTCGCGGCAGGGCGTGCACTGGCCACAGCTCTCGTGGCTGTAGAAGTACGACAGACGCAGCAGGCTCTTGACCATGCAGCGGGTCTCGTCCATCACGATCACCGCGCCCGAGCCCAGCATCGAGCCGGCCTTGGCGATGCTGTCGTAGTCCATCGTGCAGTCCATCATGATGGACGCCGGCAGCACCGGGGCCGACGAGCCGCCGGGGATCACCGCCTTGAGCTTCTTGCCGCCCTTCACGCCACCAGCCAGTTCCAGGATCTTGCTGAACGGCGTGCCCAGCGGAATCTCGTAGTTGCCGGGCCGCTCGACGTCGCCGACCATCGAGAAGATCTTGGTGCCGCCGTTGTTCGGCTTGCCGCATTCGAGGTAGGCCTGGCCGCCGTTGCGGATGATCCAGGGCACCG
>CALMIF010000096.1 GCA_937864045.1 uncultured Aquabacterium sp.
CCACGCCCGCGGCCTGCAGGCCGGCGCGCACCCGGGCGATGGTGCCGTGGTGGTCGGTGCCCTGGAAGTTGATGACCTTGTCGAAGCCGCGCTCCCACTTGTCGATGTGGTAGGCCACATCGGGCACGAAGTAGGTGTAGCTGCCGTCGGACTTGCGCATCACGCGGTCCTTGTCGTCGCCGTAGTCGGTCGACCGCAGCCACAGCGCGCCGTCCTGCTCGTAGGTCTTGCCGGCAGCCACCAGCTTGGCCACCGTGGCCTCGACCTTGCCGCTGGCATACAGGCTGGATTCGAGGAAGTAGTTCTGGAACTGCACGCCGAAGGCCTGCAGGTCCAGGTCCTGCTCGTGGCGCAGGTAGGCCACGGCGAACTGGCGGATCGAGTCGAGATCCTCCGGGTCGCCGCTGGCGGTGAACTGGCGGTCGTCGGCGTGCACCGTCTTCTTCGCCAGGAAGTCGGCGGCGATGTCGGCGATGTAGTCGCCGTTGTAGGCGTTCTCGGGCCAGCCGGCGTCGCCCGGCTTGAGGCCGCGGATGCGCGCCTGGGTGCTGGTGGCGAGCGTGGCGATCTGCACGCCGGCGTCGTTGTAGTAGAACTCGCGCGTCACGTCCCAGCCCTGGCTCTCGTAGAGCCGGCACACCGCGTCGCCCAGCGCGCCCTGGCGGGCATGGCCCACGTGCAGCGGGCCGGTGGGGTTGGCCGAGACGAACTCGCACATCAGCTTGCGGCCATGCGCGACGCGCACGCCGAAGCGGTCGCCCGCGGCCAGCACCTCGGCCACCACGGCCTGCTTGGCCGCCGCCTTCAACCGCAGGTTGATGAAGCCGGGGCCGGCGATCTCCAGCGCGTCGACCCAACGCGCCACGGCCGGCTGGGCCTGCAGCGCCGCCACCAGGGCGGTGGCCAGTTCGCGCGGGTTGCGCTTCTGCGCCTTGGCCAGGCCCATCGCGGCAGTGACCGCAAAGTCGCCATGGGCAGCCTGCTTGGGCGTTTCGAACGCAGGGGTGTAAGGTGTGCCGGGGGCCACCTGGGCCACGGCGTCGGCAAGGGCGGCGAGCAGGGCCTGCTTGGCTTCGATCATGGGCTGAATTCTAGAGGTGGGGGTCGGCGCGCACTGGCGGGCTTCAGTCGACCCGCCCGGCGGCCGACAACAGGCATGGAGCCGCCCGCCGCATGTCGTTTCGCCCGCCCTTTTCATCCCCCGACGCCCAGGAGCTGCTGGAGGGCGGAGATCCGGACATGCCCCAGCGCATCGGCAAGTACAACGTGGTCTCCCGGCTGGGCGAAGGCGCCACCAGCGAGGTCTTCCTCGCCGTGGACGCCTTCAACCACCGCAACGTGGCGATCAAGCGCGTGCGCGCCGACACCGGCGCCGAGAGCGTGGAGAACCACTACCGCAGCCACTTCTTCGCCGCCGAGGCGGCCCTGGTGGGCAAGCTGCAGCACCCCAACGTGGTGAAGATCCTCGACGCCGTCGACGATCCGCTGCAGCCCTACCTGGTGATGGAGTACGTGCCGGGCGTCACGCTGCGCCGCTTCTGCCGGCCCGACGGCCTGCTGGCGCTGGACCAGATCGTCGAGATCGGCTTCAAGTGCGCGATGGCGCTGTCCTACGTGGCGCGGCACGGCCTGATCCACCGCGACGTGAAGCCGGCCAACATCCTGGCGGTGATGACCGACGGCCAGGTCAGCGACATCAAGATCACCGATTTCGGCAGCGCCTTCGACGCGCGCAGCGACCGCACGCAGGTGTTCCGCGTCGGCTCGCTGGCCTACATGTCGCCCGAGCAGCTGGACGGCAGCACGCTGGACACGCGCGCCGACATGTACTCGCTGGCGGCGGTGCTGTACCACCTGGTGGCCGGCCGGCCGCCCTTCGACGCACCCAACCAGGTGGCGCTGATGCACCAGATCTACCACGCCGAGCCGGCGCCGCTGAGCGGCCTGCGCGACGGCGTGCCGCCGCGCATGGACGCGCTGCTGCGCCAGGCGCTGGCCAAGCAGCCCGGCCAGCGCCCGGTCGACTGGGAGACGTTTGCGCGCGAGTGGTCGCTGCTGGTGGCCAACGGGGAGGTGCCGGTGGGCAGCCTGCAGGACGTGCTGGACAGCGAGCGCTTCAACCTGCTGCGCACGCTGGAGTTCTTCGACGGCTTCGGCGAGGTGGAGCTGTGGGAGGTGGTGCACCGCGCGCAGTGGGTGCGCCACCGCTATGGCGCAGCGCTCTACCGCAAGGGCGAGGAGGGGCGCAGCTTCCACATCATTGCGCAGGGCCGGGTCGACGTGTACCGCGACGGCCAGCGCGTGGTGCGCCTGGGCGCGGGCACCTCGGTGGGCGAGATGGCCTACCTGGCGCCCAGCCCCGACCTGCGGGTGCACAGCGCCGACGTGATCGTGGCCGAGCCGGCGACGACGATCAGCTTCACGCCCGACTCGGTGGAGCTGCTCAATGCCGGCACGCGCCACCTGTTCGACCAGGCCTTCATCCGCGTGCTGGTGCGCAGATTGCACGCCGCGCACGAGCAACTGGCGCATCCGCGGCGCATCCTGTAGCCGGCTGGTGGTTGCCACCGTCAACCTTGCTTGTGGGCGGGGCGTTGGCATGCTGGAATGCAATTCGCATTCAACAGCAAACCCCGCGAGGGAAGGAGTACCGCATGAACCGCCTCATCCAGATCGCCGCCCTGTCCATCGCCGCGCTGAGCTTCGGCGCCCAGGCCGCCGACAAGGAGCCGACCAAGCAGCAGAGCAAGATGACGACCTGCAGCAAGGATGCAGGCGACAAGAAGGGCGACGAGCGCAAGGCCTTCATGAAGGAATGCCTGAGCGCCAAGCCGGCCGCCGCCGCGGGCACCGCACAGCAGAACAAGATGAAGACCTGCAACGCCGACCCGAAGGCCAAGACCCTGAAGGGCGACGAGCGCAAGAAGTTCATGAAGGAATGCCTGTCGGCCTGAGCGCCCGGGTTGCGCCCTTCAGCAGCAGCGCCGCCTTCGGGCGGCGTTGTCGCTTCTGATGCCGATGGGCCGCTCTGGGCTC
>CALMIF010000097.1 GCA_937864045.1 uncultured Aquabacterium sp.
CCCAGCTTCAGGTTGATGTTGCGCAGGTGGGTGCGCACCGTGCTGTCGCTGACGAAGAGCTTTTCCGCCATCACGCTGTTGCTGTAGCCCTCGGCCAGCAGTTGCAGCACGCGGATTTCCTTGCGGGTGAGCGGCTCGTCCAGCGCGGCCGTCGGTGGCGCGGTCGACTGCGTGGCGGCCGGCGCCGGCTCGTCGGCCAGCGGCTCGTCGCCAGCCAGGGCGATCAGGCGCTGCAGGCAGTCGTCGAGCAGCGGGTCGAGCCGCTCGCCGGCGGCCTGCCATGCGGCCTGGGCGCGGCGCAGCAGCACGCCCACGGCCGGGCCCTCGTCCAGCAGCAGACGCACATAGCCCTCGGCCTGGGCGGCCTGCAGCAGGCGCTGGGTGAGGGCCAGCGCGGCTTCCAGGTCGGCCGGGGCGCCGGCGCGCTGCAGCGCCAGGGCCTGCAGCAGCTGCAGCTTCAGCGCCCGGCGCATGCGGTGGGCCGATTCGGCCTGGGTGACGGCGGCGGCAGCGGCGCGGGCGGCGGCCGCCGGGTCGCCGAACAGCACCTGCCAGCGCAGGCGGCCGATCGGCAGGTCCTCCACGTCGTGGGCGCTGAACTGGTGGCGCGCCACGCGCTGCCACACGGCCGGGTCGTCGGCGCGGTCCAGCGCCTGGGCGGCGGCGTCGGCCTGGCCCTGCAGCATCAGCACGCGGGCACGCTCCAGCCGGGCGCTGGCCACCACACGCGCCACCTGGCGGTGGTGGCCCAGGTGCTCCAGCTCGGTGATGAATTGCAGCGCGGCGTCGATGTCGCCACGGCCGAAGGCGATGCGGGCGCACATCACGTGGCTCAGGATCATGTGGTCGGGCAGGCCCACGTCGCGCGCCAGCGGCAGGTAGACGTTGAGCAGGTGCTCGGCCTGCGCCGGCTGGTGCAGCTCGTAGACCACGCCGGCGTACAGCACGCCGGCCCAGGCGTTGCCGTGCGCGGGCTGCCAGGCCGTGGTGGACGCGGTGGCGCCGCTGGGTGTGGCCGACATGCCCAGCGCCAGCCGGAAGCGGGCACTGGCCTGGCGCAGCCGGCCCTGCTGCAGGTCGAGCAGGCCCTCCACCGACTCGGTGTACATGCGGTTGAAGCCGTCGGCCTGGCCACGGCGGGCGGCGTCCAGCAGGCGCCGGGCCTGGTCGCGCTCGCCCAGCACGCCCATCACATGGGCCATGACGTTGCACAGCACGCCGTCGGCGAAGGGCTGGCCGGTCGGCACGCGGGTCAGGGCTTCGCGGCCCAGGTCGGCCGCCTCTTCGCTGCGGTCCATCATCGCCAGCAGCATGGGTTGCAGGGCGTTGACATGGGCCCGCACCGCGGCGTCGGCGCTCGTGGCGCAGCCCGACTGCTGCAACTGCTCCATCGCCGCCCAGGGCCCGCGGGTCAGGTTGCTGGCCCACAGCGACACCACCTGCAGCATCGGGTGCTCGGCCAGCGCGGCCGCGCCGGCCTCGTTGTGCAGCGCGGCAAACCAGCGCGCCAGCAGACGCATGCGGCCCTGTTCGAGAAAGTCCATCGCCTGCGGCGCCAGCAGGCTGATCGCATGCGGCGCGTCGCCACCCTCGATGGCATGGTCGATGGCCGGCACCGGCCGGCCTTGCGATTCATACCAACCCGAGGCGGCCAGGTGCAGGCGGGCGATGTTTTCGGGCTGCTCACGCACCAGCTGTGCGCGCAGGAAGTCGGCGAACAGGCTGTGGTAGCGCCACTCGCGCGGCGCGTCGGTCGACTCCGCACCCTGGCCGATGGGGGTGATGAACAGGTTGGCGGCGTCCAGCTGGGCCAGGATGCGTGCGGCATCACTGCGCGGCGTCAGCGCCTGGCACAGCGGCGCGTTGAACTGGCGCAGGATGCTGGTGCGCAGCAGGAAGTCGCGCACCTCCGGGCTCTGCCGCGCCAGCACGTCCTCGGCCAAGAAGTCGGCCACGGCGCGGTTGCTGCCCGAGAACTGGGCGATGAAGGCCGCCACGCTGCCCTGGCGGGCGATCACCGCATCCAGCGCCATCGACGCCAGCCACAGCGCGGCCACCCAGCCCTCGGTCTTGGCATGCAGCTGCTCGACCTGGGCCGCCAGCTCGGCCGGCGCGCCCTGCGCGGCGCCATCGGGCGCGGGCCAGCGCAGCGACAGGAACTGGCGGGTCTCGTCGCGCGAGAAACGCAGCAGTTCGGTGTCGATCTCCAGCAGCTGGCCGGCCATGCGCAGCCGGCCCAGGCCCAGGTCGGGCAGGCTGCGGCTGCCCAGCACCAACTGGCCGCGGCGGGGCAGGTGGTCGATCAGTTCGCGCACCACGCCCAGCACCGCGGGCTCGGTGATCAGTTCCACGTCGTCGAGGAACAGGGCGAACGGCGCACCGTGGCGGGCCAGGGCGTCAACCACCGCCAGCGGCGTGGCCGGGCCGGCGGCCAGGGGCAGGGTGGACGCACCGGCCTGGCCGACGATCTGCGCCACCGCCATCTGCAGGCAGGCCAGGAAGCGCGGCACGTCGTTGTCGGTGCGCTCCAGCGTCAGCCAGGCGGTGGCCACGCCGGCACCGTCCAGCTGTTCACGCGCCTGCACCATGGCCGTGGTCTTGCCGAAGCCGGCCGGCGCCCGCACCAGCACCAGCTTGACGCCACCAGCCTCGGCGATGCGCCGCACCACCGCCTGTCGCAGCACCTGGCGGGCCTGCGACAGCGGCGGACTGAGCTTGGACGAGAGGGGCCCGGCACTGAGCGTGGAGCCCAGGCCGGGCGTGGGGGCGTTCGCAGCCATCGGCATGGCATTCTGGCGCAGGGCGATGGCGGCCGGCCGGCACAATCGGGACACCATGTCCGACGATCCGACTTCCGCTTCTCCATCGCCCGCCGTCGGCGGCTTCGACAACGACACCGCCCAGTCGCTGGCCGACCTGGTCGACCTGCTGCGGCTGGAGCCGCTGGAGCACAACCTGTTCCGTGGCCGCAGCAAGGACAACGGCGGCCAGGCCGTCTTCGGCGGCCAGGTGCTGGGCCAGGCGCTGATGGCGGCCGGCCGCACCGTCGACCCGGCGCACCAGGTGCATTCGCTGCACGGCTACTTCCTCCGCGCCGGCGACAAGACCCAGCCCATCGTCTACGACGTCGACCGCATCCGCGACGGTGCCAGCTTCACCACCCGGCGGGTGGTCGCCATCCAGCACGGGCAGGCGATCTTCCACATGTCGGCCTCGTTCCAGACCCGCGAGGACGGCCCCACCCACCAGGACACCATGCCTGCGGCGCCGCCGCCCGAGGGTTTCGAGGACGACCACCTGCGCGACCGCCGCCTGATCGAGCGCATGCCCGCCTGGCGCCAGCCTTATCTGCGCCAGGCCCAGCCGGTGAACATGCGGGCGGTCAACCCCATCGATCCCTTCGCCCCGGTGCCCATGCCGGCCCAGGCCCTGCACTGGATGCGCGCGGCCCATCCGCTGCCCGACGACCCGCTGCTGCACCAGGCCCTGCTGGCCTATGCCAGCGACTGGAGCCTGATGAGCGTGGCCATGCGTCCGCATGCCCTGAGCTGGCAGCAGGGCAATGTGATGGGCGTGAGCCTGGACCACGCGATGTGGTTTCACCGCGACTTCCGCTTCGACGACTGGCTGCTGTACCAGAGCGACTCGCCCAGCCTGAGCGGCTCGCGCGGGTTCTGCCGCGGCACGCTGTGGCGCCGCGACGGCACCCTGGTGGCCAGCGTGGCGCAGGAGGGCCTGATCCGCATCCGCCGGCC
>CALMIF010000098.1 GCA_937864045.1 uncultured Aquabacterium sp.
CACGATCTCGTCCCAGGCCAGGCCGCCGTCGAGCATGTCCATCGCCGAGATGCGGAAGATCACGATGAAGTCGGGGCCCACGGCCTCGCGCACACGCCGGATCACCTCGACCGGGAAGCGCATGCGGTTTTCCCAGGGGCCGCCCCAGCGGTCGGTGCGCAGGTTGGTCTTCTGCACCAGGAAGGTCGACAGCAGGTAGCCGGCCGAGCCGATGACCTCCACGCCGTCGTAGCCCGCCAGCTTGGCCATGGCCGCGCAGTTGGCGAAGTCGTCCAGCTGTTTCTGGATGCCTTCCTCGGTCAGCTCGTTGGGCGTGTGGCTGCCGATGCGGCTCTTCACCGGCGACGGCGCCACGCAGTCGGGCGTGCGCGCCAGCGGGCCGGTGTGCAGGATCTGCATCACGATCTTCACGTCCGGGTCGGCGTCGTGGACGGCGCTGGTGATCTTGCGGTGGTCGGCCGCCTCTGCGGGCGTGGACAGCTTGCTGCCGCGGCCGGCCTCGGTGTTGGGGTAGATGCCGCCGGTGATGACCATGCCCACGCCGCCGCGGGCGCGCTCGGCGTAGTAGGCCGCCATGCGCTCGAAGCCGTGCTCGGCCTCCTCCAGCCCGGTGTGCATCGAGCCCATCAGGATGCGGTTCTTCAGCCGGGTGAAGCCCAGGTCGAGCGGGCGGAAGACATGCGGATAGCGCTGGACGCCGGGCAGGCTGGCGGTGGGGGCGGTGGCGGCAGTTGAACCGGACATGCAGTGGCTTCGTGGTCGGACGATGCCGCCGATGGTGCGGGGCGGGATGGGCCGAGGCCATCGTCGGAACTGACGAATCTGGACATCCGCCGGCCTGCCGCGAATCCCGATGGACGGTCGCGGGCGGGCTGGCTAGCGTGAAGGCCTGTCCACAGCCCGAGTCCTGACGATGAACGCCGATGAACTGCGCGCCCTGCAAGCCCCGTTGAAGGCCCGCTACCGCGAGCAACCGGAAACCGCCGTCTTCACCGTGCGCGCCGAGGGCAAGCTGGGCGAGGGCATCACCTGCCGCCTGGGGACGCCGCGCGGCGACGTCACCGCCGGCCTGCACCCGGTGGCCGGCGGCACCGGCATGGAGGCCTGCTCCGGCGACATGCTGATGGAGGCCCTGGTCGCCTGTGCCGGCGTCACGATGCGGGCGGTCGCCACGTCGCTGGGCATCAGCCTGCGCGACGCCACGGTGCATGCCGAGGGCGACATCGACAGCCGCGGCACGCTGGGCATTGCCAAGGACGCGGCGGTGGGCTTTCGCAGCATCCGCCTGCGCTTCGACCTGGACACCGACGCCAGCGACGAGCAGGTGGCCACCCTGGTCAAGCTGACCGAGCGCTACTGCGTGATCTTCCAGACCCTGGCGAAGCCGCCGGACCTGTCGGCCAGCCACCGGCGCACGGGTGGGGCGCCGGCTTGAGCCGCCGCCGGGCCACGCTGGCTGCCGGCACGGCGCTGGGGCTGCTGCTGGCGGCACCAGCGCCGGCGGCCGACGCCGACGGCCCTTGCCCGATGCGGCTGGCGCCTGGCCATTCCTGCACGGCACAGGTGGAGGCCGCGCAGTGGCAGTCGCCCACCGGCCTGCAGGTGGCGCCGGGCGAGCTGTACTGCGTGCAGGTGCCACCAGGCCAGGTGTGGCACGACCTGGGCCGGCGCAACACGCCGCCGCATGGCGAGCCGGGCAACTGGCTGATGCGGCTGTTCAGCGGCCTGAAGCGCCATGCCGGCAGCGACTGGTTCAGCCTGATGGCGGCCGTGGTGCCGCAAGCCGGCGCAGACGGCCCGCCCGCCCCGCCGGGTGCCCAGGACCTGGGGCGCCAGCCGCTGCTGCGCATCGGCCAGGCTGGTGCCCTGGTGCTGTACCCCAACGATGCCGTCGGCCCGCCCTGGGCGCCCCGCTGGTTCTACGACAACAACACGGGCCGCATCCGCGTCGGGGTGCAGCGATGCGACGGTGACTGCGCCTGTCCGGCGGCGCCACCGGCCTGACGGCGCTGCGGCCGGCTGTCCCCCGCCCGGGCGAGGACGACCGCGCTGCGGGATTGACGCGCCCGGGGCATGGTGCTGAAGTCCGCAAGGCGGTCCGGTCAGCATCCCAACGTGGCAGATGCGCGGCCGGGCCGGGAGACCGGCCATGACCGTCAAGATCTTCGTCAGCCACAGCAGCAAGTACCGCGACCTGGCGGCCAGCCTGAAGTTGTCGCTGCTGGCGCTGGAATCCGAGCTGCACCTGGACATCCGCGTCAGCGAGGAGATGGCCGGCGCCACCGACTGGCGCCAGTGGATCGACGACAACGTGCAGTCGGCCGACATCTTCCTGCTGCTGTACCCGCATGCGGCCATGGAGATGGGTTGGTGCAACTACGAGCTGGGGCGCTTCTACGTGCAGGACAGCCGCCGCCCGGTGGTGTGCATCAAGAACACCGACATCGCCAAGCCGCCGCCGGCCTTCCAGCCCTACCAGGCCTATGACGCGGACATCGAGGGCCTGGGCAAGTTCCTGAAGGAGCTGTTCGCCACCGGCGAGCTGACCGGCGGGCGGGTGCTGAACGCCGAGATCAACAAGCTCAGCTCCGACTTCCATCGCCGCGCCCGCGAGGTGGCGGCCGAGCTGGCCAAGCACTTCGCCCAGGCGCGGGTGCGTGAGCACTTCTACGAGCGCCGCCTGGTCATCAGCCTGGCGCACCTGGACCGCGAGCGCATCGACCGCGAGGCGTCGATGGTGCATGGCAACACCGAGGGCCTGCACCTGCTGGGTCTGAACGATGCCGCCGCGGTGCGCTGGTCGGCGCTGGCCGCCCAGCTGGGCGAGAACGGCAGCTGGCTGGAGGAGCTGGAGCAGGCCATCGCCACCATTCCCACCGGGGCGCTGCCGCCGGCGCTCAGCCCCTTCCGCTCGGGCAGCGTGCTGTACATCCCGCTGGTGGTCAAGGCCGAGAGCGCCGACGGCGTGCTGCGCGAGGTGGTGCTGATCTTCGTGCCCACGAACGCCGAGCGCCTGCTGCCGCTGCTGGGCTGGAGCTTCCCGCGCGGCATGCCCGACCCGGTGAAGTACCTGCTGCACCTGGTGCGCATGATGTTCCGCGCCCGCTGGGACATCCTGGAGCCACGCTACCAGGAAGCGAAGTTCAAGCGCCCCACGCCCGAGCGCTGCGCCGAACTGGCGAAGCTGGTGCTGGACGACTACGACGAGATGCAGCGCGAGTCGGAAGCGCAGGGCAACAGCGGGCTGGACCGCTTCTATGCCAGCTTCCACCGCGACCTGCGCGGCGAACTGTCTGATGCCACCGACGCCTGGCTGAAGGCCACCGCCGACCTGCGCGATGCGGTCGACCTCGGTCCCGAACAGTTGGCCGCCTTGTTGAAGACCCTGCTGCAGAACAACGGCCACTGGCTGAACCTGGCCAGCCGGCAGTTCATGCACGTGGTGCAGGACATGAGCTGATGCGGGACGCGTTCAGTCGATCTGCGCCTGGCTGTCCACCGCATCCGCCTGACGCCGCCCCGCCACCGCGTACTGCGCCCAGGCCACGCCGGCCAGGGTCAGGGCGGCGCCGCCGAGCTTCAGCGCGGTGAAGCGCTCGCCGGTGGCCCACCACGCGACCAGGCCGGCGGCCAGCGGCATCAGGTACTGCAGCGGCGCGGTGCGTGCCACACCGCGCACCTCGTTGACCCAGCCCCAGACCAGCCAGCCCAGGAAGGCCGACACCAGGCTGGCCCACAGCAGCAGGAACCAGTGCCAGGCGCCCATGGCACCCCAGGGCGCTGCCAGCGCCGCGGGCAGGCCGGCCAGCA
>CALMIF010000099.1 GCA_937864045.1 uncultured Aquabacterium sp.
CCGCGGCGAAGATCATGCAGGTCAGCACGCAGGTCATCGGCAGGCCGCCCTGCACACCGCCGACCAGGCTCTTGGCGAAGTCGACCAGGCGCCGGCTGATGCCGCCGGTCTCCATCAGGTTGCCGGCCAGGATGAAGAAGGGGATGGCCGCGAGCGGGAACTTGTCGATCGCGGTGAACATCTCCTTGGGTGCGAGCACCAGGCGGTCAGGATCGAACAGCGCGATGCCCAGCACGGCCGAGCCGCCGATGGCCACGGCGATGGAGATGCTGAAGGCAAAGCCCAGCAGCATCGTGACGAGGAGGGTCAGTGACATGGTGGTGGCCGCCGGTTATTGCGCGTTGTCGAGTTCTTCGTTCACCGGATCGAGGTGGTTCGCCACCACGGCCAGCATGGCCAGCGCCGCGCCCACGGGCAGCGCGGCATAGGCCCAGCCCATGCTCAGCTCCATGCTGGCGAAGGTCTGGAAGCGCACCCGCGTGACCAGGTTGATGCCGTACCAGACCAGCACCGCCAGGTAGGCCAGGGCGGTGCTGGTGATGATCCAGCGCACGGTGCTGCGCCAGGCGCCGCGCGCGGTGCGCAGCATCAGGTCCACCGACACCAGCGCGCCGCGGCGGAAGGCCACCGCGATGCCCAGCATCACCATCCAGATCAGCAGGCGGCGCATGGACTCTTCCGTCCAGGTGCTGGGCTGCGAGAAGATGAAGCGGGCAAGCACCTGCCACATGCCGAGCGCTGAGATCACGGCGAGCAGCAGGCAGGCGAGCGTCCAGGCGGCGCCGGTGATCCAGCGGTCGAGGGAGAGGATGGTCTGGCGCATGGTGGCCTCCACCGCCCGGCGGGCCGGGCGGCGCGGTGGGACAACGGCGGCAGAGCCGCTTACTTGACGGCCTGGATGGCGGCGATCTTGTCGGCGCCGAATTCCTTGGCGAATTCGGCATAGGCCGGTGCCACCGCCTTGCGGAAGCTGTCGCCATCGGGCTTCTCGACGACCTGCATGCCGTCCTTCTTCAGCTGGGCGATGCCGCTGTTCTCGTCGTCGTTGACCTTCTTGCGCTGGGCGATGCCGCCCTTGACGGCCGCCTCGGTGAACACCTTCTTGTCGGCGTCCGACAGCTTGTTCCAGACGTTGGGCGACAGGATGATCACCGCCGGCGAGTACACATGGCCGGTCAGTGACAGGTGCTTCTGCACCTGGCTGAACTTGCTGGCCAGGATCACCGGGATCGGGTTTTCCTGACCGTCGACCGTGCCCTGCTGCAGCGCGGTGAACAGCTCGGGGAAAGGCATCGGCGTGGGCAGGATGCCGAAGGTCTTGTAGCCCGCCATGTGCACCTTGTTCTCCATGGTGCGCAGCTTCAGGCCGTTGGCATCGCTGGCCTGCGTGATGGCCCGCTTGTTGTTGGTCATGTGGCGGAAGCCGTTCTCCGCCCAGGCCAGGCCGATCAGGCCCTTGGCGCTCATCTTCTTCAGGACGTCCTGGCCGATCGGGCCGTCCATCACATGGCGGGCGTGGTCGTAGCCGCGGAACAGGAACGGGATGTCGAACAGCTTGACCTCGGGCACGAAGTTGCCCAGCGGGCCGGTGGAGGTGTTGACGACGTCCTGGGTGCCGAGCTGCACCGCCTCGATCATCTCCCGCTCGCCACCCAGCGCACTGCTGGGAAAGTGCTGGCAGGTGTAGCGGTTGGCCGTGCCCTTGGCGATCTCGTCGCAGAACACGGTGGAGCCGACGCCGTAGTGCGATTCCTTGGTCGTGGCGTAGCCGATCTTCAGCACCGTCTGGGCCGAGGCGCCGGCAGCGGCGGCCAGCAGCGCGGCGGCGGCCGCGGTCTTCAGCAGTTGGGTCTTGCGCATGGGTGGTCTCCTTGGTTAGGTCGGGAACGGGGAAGGTGGATCTCAGGCTTGCTGCTTCTCGCGCCAGGCACGCAGCCAACCCAGGCCGGCGCTGGTGCCGCCGGGGCGGGTGTCGCGCGGGCGGTACTCGCAGCCGACGAAGCCGTCCCAGCCCAGGCTGTCGAGCAGGCTGAACAGGTACGGGTGGTGCAGTTCGCCCAGGTCGGGCTCGTGGCGCTCGGGCACGCCGGCGATCTGGATGTGGCCCACCTGGCCAGACGGCAGGTGCTGGCGGATCTTCATCGCCAGGTCGCCTTCGACGATCTGGCAGTGGTACAGGTCGAACTGCACCTTGATGTTCGGCGCGCCCACTGCCTGCACGATGGCGTGGGCCTCGTCCTGTCGGTTCAGGAAGTAGCCCGGGATGTCGCGGGTGTTGATCGGCTCGATCAGCAGGTCCACGCCATGCGGCGCGGCCTGCTGCGCGGCCCAGGCCAGGTTGGCGAGGTAGGTGGCGCGCAGCGCGGCCTTGTCCGCCCCGGCGGGCACCAGGCCGGCCATCACATGCACCCGCTTGCATCCCAGCGCGGCGGCGTAGGGCAGGGCCTTGTCGAGCAGGGCGCGGCGGAAGTCGTCGACACGGTGTGGCAGGCAGGCCAGGCCGCGCTCGCCGGCGTCGAAATCACCCGGCGGCGCATTGAACAGCGCCTGCGTCAGCCCGTGCTGCTGCAGGCGGGCGGCCAGGTCGGCAGCCGGCTCGGCATAGGGAAACAGGTATTCCACGGCGTCGAAGCCGTCGGCCGCGGCGGCGGCGAAGCGGTCGACGAAGGCATGCTCGTTGTAGAGCATCGACAGGTTGGCGGCGAAGCGGGGCATGCGGGCTCTCGTTTCAGAGGGTGGGCCAGACGGCGCCGAAGGTCTGGCGCAGCGGTTCGATCTGGTCGGCCGACAGCGGCTGCGGCCGTGGCGCGCTCATCAGCCACAGCTTGGCGGTCTCCTCCAGCTCTTCCAGCGTGGCCATCGCGGCCGCAGGGCTGCTGTGCCAGACGTTGGGACCCAGCCGGTCCAGCATCACGGCGGTGATCGGCGCGCCGTCGGCTGCTGCGGCGGTGATCGCCTGCGCCACCAGGTCGGCCGCGGCCGGGTCGCCGGGGCGGTGGTAGGGAATCAGCGGCACGCGGCCCACCTTCATCACGAAGTAGGGCGTGATGGGCGGCAGGATGGCCGTGCTGCGCCAAACGCCCAGGCCGGGCGGCTGCAGGGTCAGCGCCACCAGGTGGGTGCTGTGGGTGTGGATGACGCAGCGCGCCTCGGGCGCGGCGCCGTAGATGCGGCGGTGCAGGGCCAGGGTCTTGCTGGCGCGGTCGCCGCTGCGCTGCTGGCCGTCGGCATCGACATGGGCCAGGGCCGCGGGCGACAGCCGGCCCAGGCAGGCGTCGGTGGGCGTGATCAGGTGGCCGTCGCCATCGGGCAGGCGCACGCTGATGTTGCCGGCCGTGGCATGGACCAGGCCGCGGCTGAACAGCGACGCGCCGATGGCGCAGATCTCGTCGCGCAAGGCGCTGTGGTTCATGCCGCCACCAAGGCTTCGGTGAAGAAGTCGGGTCCGCCGAAGTTGCCGCTCTTCAGCGCCAGCTTCAAGGGCGCCTGGCCGGCGGTACGCACGGCCTGCGTCCAGGGCACGCCCGGGCAGATGGCCGCGCCGATGCGCAGCGTGCGCACGTCCAGCGCCTGCACCACCGCGCCCGAGGTCTCGCCGCCGGCGACCACCAGGCGCTGCGTGCCGGCGTCCACCAGGCCCCGGGCGATCCGCGCCAGCGTGTGCTCGACCAGGGCGCCCGCTTCGGCCACGCCCAGCGCGGCCTGGGTCTGCGCCAGCGTGGCCGCGTCGGCCGTGGCATAGAGCAGCGGGGCGTCGGATTGCGCGCGGGCCCAGGCCAGTGCCTCGTCCGCCACCGGCTCGCCACGGGCCAGGGCCAGCGGGTCGATGCGCAGCGCCGGACGGCCGGCGGCGATCCAGCGCGCCACCTGGGCCTGCGTGGCGGTGGAGCAGCTGCCGGCCAGCACGGCCGCCTTGCCGTTCAGCGGATCGAGATCGGCGGCATGGTCGGTCAGCGTGACCGCGCCTTGGGCCGCCAGCACCGCCGGCAGGCCCAGCGCCAGGCCGGAGCCTGCCACCCACAGTGGCAGGTGCGCCGCGCCTTCGGCCAGCGTGCGCAAGGCGTCGTTGTCGACGGCGTCGGCCACCACGTGGGCGATGCCGTCGGCCTGCAGCGCGGCCAGGCGCTCGGTGACGGCGGCCGCGCCGCGCGCCACCACGTCGTGCCGCAGCAGCCCGGCGCGGCGCTGCGACTGCCGCTGCATCCAGCGCACCAGGTTGCTGTCGCTCATCGGCGTCAGCGGGTGGTTCCGCATGCCCGAGTCGCTGAGCAGCTCGTCGCCGACGAACAGATGGCCGCGGAAGACGGTGCGGCCGTTCTCGGGGAAGGCCGGGCAGACCAGCGTCTGCGCCGTGCCCAGGGCGGCCATCAGCGCCTCGGCCACCGGGCCGATGTTGCCGGCAGGCGTGCTGTCGAAGGTGCTGCAGACCTTGAAGTAGAACTGCCGCGCGCCGGCCGCCTGCAGCCAGCGCAGGGCGGCCAGGCTGTCGGCGATCGCCTCGGCCGGCGGCGTGGTGCGGCTTTTCAACGCCACGACCACGGCATCGGCGGCAGCCACCTCGGGCGGCACATCGCCGTTCCCTTGCAAACCCGGGATGCCGATGGTCTGCACCGTGCGCATGCCGGCGCGCACCAGCATGCTGGCGACGTCGGTGGCGCCGGTGAAGTCGTCGGCAATGACACCAAGCATCATGGTCAGGCCTTCTTCTCGGGCAGGGTGATGCCGGTCAGCGCGGCATACAGCTTGATCACGGCGCTGTCGTCCTCGGCGCCGAAGCCGGCGCCGGCCGTGCCCAGGTAGAGCTGGTGCGCGGCGGCGGCCAGCGGCAGCGGCGCGTTGAGCTTGCGTGCCGCATCCAGCACGATGCCCAGGTCCTTGATGAAGATGTTCACCGCCGACAGCGGCGTGTAGTCGCCGGCCAGGATGTGCGGCACGCGGTTGGCGAACATCCAGCTGTTGCCGGCCGAGTTGGTGATCACCTCGTAGAGCCTGTCCGGGTCGGCACCGGCGCGGATGCCCAGGGCCATCGCCTCGCAGGCCGCGGCGATGTGCACGCCGGCCAGGTGCTGGTTGACCATCTTCACCGTGCTGCCCACGCCGGCATGGTCGGC
>CALMIF010000100.1 GCA_937864045.1 uncultured Aquabacterium sp.
CGCCCCGGCCCGCGGTGGCCTGGCCGCCGCCTGGGCGCGCCTGGCCGAGCGCGAACGCCGCCTGGTGCTGCTGGCCGCCAGCGTGCTGGGGCTGGCGCTGATCTGGCTGCTGGCGGTGTCGCCGGCGCTGCGCACGCTGCGCCAGGCCGAGCCGCAACGCGCCGCGCTGGCGGCGCAGGCCGAGCAGCTGCAGCGGCTGCGCGCCGAAGCGCAGGCCCTGCAGGCACTGCCCCGGCTGGGCCACGACGAGGCGCTGCGCGCGCTGGAAGCCTCGGTGCGCCAGCGCCTGGGCAGCAGCGCCCAGCTCAGCGTGGTGGGCGAGCGCGCCCAGCTGGTGCTGCGCCAGGCCAGCGCCGAGGCGCTGGCGCAATGGCTGGCCGACGCGCGCGCCAACGCCCGCGCCAACACGGTCGAGGCGCGGCTGACGCGTGCTGGCGACCAGGCCCCCGGCGCGCCCGTGCTGTGGAACGGCACGCTGTCGCTGGCGCTGCCATGAGGCGCCGGCCCGCGGCGCACCGTCCCCGCACCGACGCCGCCGCGCCCGCCCGGCGCGCGCCCTGGGGCTGGGCCCTGGCCGGCGTGCTGCTGGGCCTGCTGCTGACCACGCTGCTGGCGGCACCGGCGCGCTGGCTGGCGGCCGGTGTGGCCCAGGCCAGCGGCGGCGTGGTGCAGCTGGCCGAACCCCAAGGCAGCCTGTGGACCGGCTCGGCGCGCCTGCTGCTGACCGGCGGCGCCGGCAGCCAGGACCGCAGCGCCCTGCCCGGCCGCGTGCACTGGCGCCTGCGGCCGGGCTGGGGGGCGCTGGCGCTGCGGCTGAACGCCGACTGCTGCACGCCGGCCGGGCCACTGGGCCTGCGCCTGAGCCCGCGCTGGGGCGGCGCCCGGCTGACGCTGGCCGACGCCCACAGCGTCTGGCCGGCGGCGCTGCTGGCCGGCCTGGGCACGCCCTTCAACACCTTGCAGCCGCAGGGCGAGCTGAACCTGTCGACCCAGGCGCTGGCGCTGCAATGGCAGGCCGGCCGCGCCAGCGTGCAGGGCCAGGCCGAGGTCACGCTGCGCCAGCTGTCCTCGCGCGTGGCCACGCTGCGACCGCTGGGTTCGTACCGCGTGCAGCTGCGCGGCGGCGACACGCCGACGCTGGCGCTGTCCACGCTGGAAGGCCCGCTGCGCCTGAGCGGCGAGGGGCAATGGGTGGGCCAGCGCCTGCGCTTTCAGGGCGAAGCCAGCGCCGAGCCCGGCCTGGAAGGCGCGCTGGCCAACCTGCTCAACCTGCTGGGCCGCCGCCAGGGCGAGCGCGCCCTGATGTCCTTCGGCTGACCGCGGCGCCCGCGTCGCAGCCGCCATTTGCTACAGTGCAGATCGCTTTTTCCCCGACCCCGCCCATGCCACGCCTGTCCCGCCGACCCTTGCCGTCCGGCGCGCGCCGCCCGCGCAGACTCCCCGCCCTGCTGCTGGCGCTGGCCGGCGCGCTGCCGCTGGCGCCGTGCCTGGCGCAGCCAGCCGCCGGCGCACCGGCGGCCAGCGGCGGCAAGGTCACGCTGGACTTCGCCAACGCCGAGATCGACGCCGTGGCGCGCACCATGGCCACCCTGACCGGCCGCAACGTGGTGGTGGACCCGCGCGTCAAGGGCACGATGACGCTGACCAGCACCACGCCGGTGACGCCGGCCGAGGCGCTGCGCCTGTTCGCGGCGCAGCTGCGCACGCAGGGCTTCGCGCTGGTCGACAACGCCGGCATGGTGCTGGTGCTGCCCGAGGGCGAGGCCAAGCTGCAGGGCGGCGCGGTGTCGGCCGGCGCGGTGCGCGGCGGCGGCCAGACCCAGACCCAGATCTTCCGCCTGACGCACGAGAACGCCAACAACCTGGTGCCCATCCTGCGGCCGCTGATCAGCCCCAACAACACCATCAACGTCGGGCCCGGCACCAATGCGCTGGTGATCACCGACTACGGCGACAACCTGCAGCGGCTGGGCCGCATCATCGCCGCGCTGGACGTGTCCAGCGCCACCGGGGTCGAGGTGGTGCGCCTGCAGCACGCCGTGGCCTCCGACCTGGCGCCGCTGGTGGCGCGGCTGCTCGAATCCGGTGGCGGCGGCGCGGCCGCCGCCGCGCCGGTGCCGGGCCAGCCCGGCCTGCCGGCCACGGCCACCCTGGGCGGCGGCGACGGCGGCTATCGCACCACCCTGGTGCCCGAGCCGCGCAGCAACGCCATCGTGGTGCGCGCCGCCAACCCGGCGCGGCTGGCGCTGGCGCGCACGCTGATTGAGCAGCTCGACCAGCCGCCGGCGCGCCGGCCCGACGGCGGCAGCGGCAACATCCACGTGGTGTACCTGAAGAACGCCGACGCCGCCAAGCTGGCCGTCACCCTGCGCGCCGCGCTGGCGGCGCTGCCCGGCCAGTCGGCCGCGGCGGGCGCGGCGGGCGCCAGCCCGGGCGCCGCCAACCCGGTGGGCCAGGGCCTGAGCCAGCTGCTCAACGCCGTCGGCACGGCCGGCGCCAGCGGCACCGGGGCCGGCGTGGCCAGCGGCCCGACCATCGACGCCGGCGCCAGCAACCAGCCGTCCACCGGCGGGCAGATCCAGGCCGACCCGGCCACCAATTCGCTCATCATCAGCGCGCCCGAGCCGATCTACCGCGAGCTGCGCGCGGTGATCGACAAGCTGGACCAGCGCCGCGCCCAGGTCTACGTGGAAAGCCTGATCGCCGAGGTGCGCGCCGACAAGGCGGCCGAATTCGGCATCCAGTGGCAGGCCGTGCTGGGCAACAAGGGCGACGCCAACATCGGCGTGCTGGGCACCAACTTCGGCACCACGGCCGGCGGTGCCCCGGGCCTGGGCAACATCCTGAGCGTCAGCCCCGGCATGAGCGATCTGGTGAGCAACCAGACATTCCCCAGCAGCCTGCCGATCCGCGAGGGCTTCAACTTCGGGCTGATGCACCGCTTCGGCGCCGGCTACCTGCTGAGCGCCCTGGCCAACTTCATCCAGTCCACCGGCTCGGGCAACGTGCTGTCCACGCCCACCCTGCTGACGCTGGACAACGAGGAGGCGCGCATCGTCGTCGGCCAGAACGTGCCCTTCGTCACCGGCAGCTACACCAACACCGGCAGCACCACCAACGCCGTCAACCCGTTCCAGACCTTCGAGCGCAAGGACGTCGGCCTGACGCTGCGCGTGCGCCCGCAGATCAGCGAGGACGGCACCATCAAGATGGTGATCTACCAGGAGGTGTCGAGCGTGGTGAACGGCACCGCCACCAACTCCAGCGGCCCGATCACCAACAAGCGCGCCATCGAATCCAGCGTGCTGGTGGACGACGGCGCGGTGGTGGTGCTGGGCGGCCTGCTGGAAGACCAGTTCGCCACCAGCGAGGACAAGCTGCCCGGCCTGGGCGACATCCCGGTGCTGGGCAACCTGTTCAAGAACCAGAACCGCAGCTACGTCAAGACCAACCTGATGGTGTTCCTGCGGCCGGTGATCGTGCGCGACGGCGCGGCGGCCGAGTCGTTCTCGCTCGACCGCTACGACTACATGCGCGCCGCGCAGTCGGCCAACCAGCCGCAGGCCAGCAGCGTGCTGCAGATCAACCAGGCGCCGGTGCTGCCGGCGGTGCAGCCGGTCAATCCCGAGGCCTGGAAGCGCCCCGCGCCGCCGCCGCCGCTGATCCGCCCGCCGGCCGCCGGCGAAAACAGCGACCCCGGCAGCGGCACCACCTTCACGCGGCCCTAACCACGCCGATGCGCTACCCGCTGCCCTACGCCTTCGCGCGCACCGCCGGCCTGCTGCTGGAAGACGACGGCGGCCAGCTGACCCTGTGGCACGGCGGCCAGCCCGACGCCGGCCACCTGAGCGAGGTGATGCGCCGCTACGGCGCCGGCGAGCCGCCGCTGGCGCTGCAGGCGCTCGACGCCGCCGCGCTGGCGCAGCGCATCAGCCACGCCTATTCGCAAAGCGAGTCCAGCGCCGCCGCGGTGGTGAGCGAGGTCGAGTCCGACGCCGACCTGTCGCGCATCATGCAGGAGCTGCCGGCGGTCGAGGACCTGCTGGAAGCCGCCGACGACGCGCCCATCATCCGCATGCTGAACGCGCTGCTGACGCAGGCCGCGCGCGACGGCGCCAGCGACATCCACATCGAGCCGTATGAGCGCCATTCCAGCGTGCGCTTTCGCGTCGATGGCGCGCTGCGCGAGGTGGTGCAGCCCAACCGCGCGCTGCACGCGGCCCTGATCTCGCGCCTGAAGATCA
>CALMIF010000101.1 GCA_937864045.1 uncultured Aquabacterium sp.
GCAAAGACCCGCGGCGCGGGGTCGCCGATGCGCTGGACCACCTGCTCCAGTGTGGTGTGCAGCAGCTGGTGGTTGTCCATCGTGCCCTCCGGTGTCAGTTCACGCCGCGCGTCTTGCCGTCCCAGTAGGGTGCCCGCAGGAGGCGCTTGAGCAGCTTGCCGCTCGGGTTGCGTGGCAGGGCGTCGACGAAGTCCACGCTCTTCGGACACTTGTAGTGCGCCAGGCGCTCGCGCATCCAGTCGATGATCTCGCGCTCGCCCGCGGTGACCCCGGGCTTCAGGATCACACAGGCCTTGACGCTTTCGCCCCACTTGTCGTCGGGCACGCCGATGACCGCGCCGTCGGCCACGGCCGGGTGCTTCATCAGCACGTTCTCGATCTCGGCCGGGTAGATGTTCTCGCCGCCCGAGATGATCATGTCCTTGATGCGGTCGTTGATGTAGACATACCCATCGACCATGGACCCGCCGTCGCCCGAGCGGAACCAGCCGCCGTTGGCATTGCGCCCTTGCGGAAAGGCGGCAGCCGTGGCTTCGGGGTTGCGCCAGTAGCCGATCATGTTGCCGGGCGACTCGATCAGCACCTCGCCGGTTTCGCCGTCGGGCAGGTCGGCCAGGGTCACGGGGTCGACGATGCGCACCCGCGCGCCCGGCACCGGCTTGCCGGCCGAGCGCAGCAGCCTGGCCTTGCTGCCGTCAGCCGCATGGTCCTCAGGCAGCAGGAAGGTGGCCGAGCCGGCAATCTCGGTCAGGCCGTAGACCTGCATGAAGCCACAGCCGAAGGTGGCCATGGCCTCGGTCAGCACACGGTCGCTGATTGGCGAGCCGCCGTAGGCCATGAGCTGCAGCGTGCGGTAGTCGCCCTGCCCCACCTTCGGCGACTGCAGCAGGAACAGGATCATCGCCGGCACGATGAAGGTGTGGGTGATGCCATGCGCGCCGATGGCGTCAATGAAGGCCGGCGGGTCGAAGTCGGGGTAGCTGCTGCCGGTGGCGCCGGCATAGAACGGAAACAGCGCCATGTTGGCGCCGGCGATGTGGAAGGTTGGCAGCGCATTGGCCACCGCCGCGTCGGCCGTCACGCCCCAGACACCGGTGCCGAGCTGGCAATTGAAGATCAGCCCGCCATGCGACAGCACCACACCCTTGGGTAGCCCGGTGGTGCCGCTGGAGTACAGCTGCAGCATCGGGTCGTCGGGCTTCGCGTCGACCGCCTGGAACTGGTCGGACTGGCCGGCATACCAGTCGTGGAAACCGGCATGGCCGTCGTGCGCGCCTTCGGTCACCACCACCTGCTGCAGCGTGGGCATGGTGGCGCGGTCGACCAGGGGCAGGAACACCTGGTCGGCCAGCATCAGCCTGGCCATGCCATGGTCGACGATGTACTGCACCTCGCCCGGTGCCAGGCGCCAGTTCACCGGCATGCACACCGCGCCCAGCTTGGCGGCGGCCAGCGTCAGCAAGGTCGATTCGACGTGGAACTTGGTCAGCGCCGCCACCCGGTCACCGGGGCCCACACCCATGGCCTGCAAGGCGTTGGCGATGCGGTTGGTGTCGCGGTCGACGTCAGCAAAGGTCCAGCGCCGGTCGCCGCAACGAAACGCCAGCTTGTCCGGCAGGGTCCGGGCCTGCTGCTGCACGATGGCATTGAAGTTGTTGGCGCTCATGTCGTCTGTCTCCCTTCGCGGGCCCCTGGGCGATGGTGGCCAGCCGCACCGCGGCCGTCTTGCGTTGAGTGGGCAATGACCTGTCCGAGGTCAATCGCCGGGCCAACCCAGGGCGGGCCTGGCCGGATCAGTCGCCATGCTGCAGCCTGAAGTGCACACCCGCCAGGTGAAAGCTGTTGCCCTGCACCCACAGGCCGCGGTCGACGGCGCGCTCCAGCGTCGCGGCCACGTCGGCCACGGCCAGCTCGACCGCGCCCATCACTTCGGCCGGCCCCGCCTCGGCGGCGATGCGCACGCCGTCCACCATCAGCGGCGCATCACCTGCCGCCGGCAGGTCGAGAATCGCCGCCCAATGCGCCAGCAGCGACGCCGGCGTGGGGCTTTCGAGCACGATGCCCAGCAGCCGGCGGGTGTGCTCGGTGCAGAAGCCGGCCTGCCAGTCCGGCCCGGCCGGCCACCAGGTGCCGGTGCGGCGGTCCTCGCCACCCGGGCTGTCGCCCAGCTCGATGAAGGCGGCGCGGCAGTCACGCGGGTGCAGCTGCGCATTGATGTACAGGCCGGGCCGGTCGATCTCGTGCGCGGTGCGCACGCCCAGCGCCGCGGCCCGCGCCTGGCCGCCCCGCGGGTCGTCGCTCTGGAAGATCGCCATGTAGCCGCCATGGCCGTTCGTGCGGCGAACGAACCGGGTCACCGCGGTGTCGTCCCGCACCGGGGCCACGACTTCAAGGAAGTCGGTGCCCACGGGCATCAATGCGTTCTCCAGGCCGAAACGCAGCACGCCGGGGTCGCGGTAGCAGACCTTCAGGCCCAGGATGGCCTGCAAGTCGTCAACAACTGGGGCAAGGCGGGGGGCGGCCAGGCAGATCTGGCGCAGTCGCAAGAGGGTTGGCATTGCAGGGCTCCTTCAGGAAATGGCGTTCGCAGCGCCAACAAACATGCGGTTGTGGGTCGGGCTGATCGTGATCTCGTTCAGGCACACATGGGCCGGCATGCGCGCCAGGAACAGCATCAGTTCGCCGCAATCGTCGGCCTGCACCATCTTCGCCTTGTCCTCGGCGCTGACGGGAATCGGCCGCT
>CALMIF010000102.1 GCA_937864045.1 uncultured Aquabacterium sp.
TACGGCCTGCACGCGGCCATCATGACGGGCTGGCTGGCGCTGTCGCGGCGCTCGTTCGCCAGCGCCAACCCGATGTTCCAGATCGCCCGCGGCACGCTGCTGGCGTTCTCGTCGACCATGGCCTTCGCCGCGCTGCGGCGCATGCCGGTGGCCGAGTTCACCGCCATCGTGATGCTGACGCCCGTGTTCGCCACCCTGGTGGCGCGGGGGTGGCTGAAGGAGCGGGTGTCGCGCCTGCGCTGGGTGCTGGTGGTGGGCGGCTTCGTCGGCGCGCTGATCGTCGTGCGGCCGGGCAGCGGCCTCATCGGCTGGGCCGCCCTGCTGCCGCTGGCCGCCGCCATCTCCAACGCGGCCTTCCAGACCATGACCAGCCGCTTCGCGCCCCACGAGGACCCGTTCACCACCAACTTCTACACCGGGCTGACCGGGGTGACCATCGCCACGCCGCTGCTGCTGGCCAGCGTGGCCGACCCCATCGACACCCTGCTGGCCGCACCGGCGGTGCAGGTGGGCGCCCTGGCCGCCGCGGCGGTGCTGGGCACGGCCGGGCACCTGCTGCTGATCGTGGCCCTGGGCAAGGCGCCGGCCTCGACGCTGATGCCCTTCCAGTACGTGCAGCTGGGCGTGGCCGCGCTGGCCGGCTACCTGGCCTTCGGCCTGGCGCCCGACGGCTTCAGCTGGCTGGGCATGGCCATCATCGGCGTCTGCGGCGCGGCCAGCGCCTGGCTGAACGTGCGGGCGGCGGCCGACCGCCACCGGCCGGTGAGCGCGGTGCAGGCCGACACGGTGGCCGATTAGCGGCGGCCAGACTGCCCCGCAGAACACGAAGCGACACGAGGAGACACGACGATGGCAGCCCCGTTGACCGGCGTGCGGGTGGTGGAACTGGGCCAGGTGCTGGCCGGGCCGTTTGCCGGCGCCATCCTGGCCGAGCTGGGCGCCGAGGTGCTGAAGGTCGAGCGCGCCGAAGGCGGCGACGACGCCCGCCGCATGGGCCTGGCCTTCCGGCACGGCGACTCGCTGGCCTTCCACATCTTCAACCGCGGCAAGCAGTCGGTGGCGCTGGACCTGCGCAGCGCCGACGGCCGCGCGGCGCTCGATCGGCTGCTGGCCGATGCCGACATCGTCATCCACAACCTGCGCCCCGATGTGCCGCGCGCCCTGGGCATCGACGGGCCGACGCTGTGCGCACGCTTTCCGCGGCTGATCTACGGCGAGATCTCGGCCTTCGGTGCCGGCGGTCCGATGGCCGAGCGGCCGGGCTACGAGCCGCTGATCCAGGCCTTCAGCGGCCTGACCAGCACCAACGGCGGCCCGGACGACCCGCCGCTGCGCTCGGGCGCCTCGGTCTGCGACCAGGGCAGCGGCATGTGGCTGGTGATCGGCGTGCTGGCGCTGCTGCGGCAACGTGAGCGCACCGGCCGCGGCGGGCTGTTGCAGACCTCGCTGCTGGAGACCGCCCTGGTCTGGAACGGGCAGAAGAGCGACGCCTTCGTCAACGAGGGCCGGCTGCCCGAGCGCCACCGCTCCGGCCACCCGGGTTTCGTGCCCTACGAGGACTTCGACACCGCCGATGCGCCGGTGCTGATCTGCTGCGGCAACGACCGCCTGTTCGCCAAGCTGGCGGGCGTGCTCGACCGCCCGGGCTGGCCGCAGGATGCCCGCTTTGCCAGCAACCGGGCGCGGCTGGCGCAGTCGATCAACGAGGAGGCCAAGGTGCCGGTCGTGGTGGACAACCGGGCCGGCGCCAGCGGCTTCCTGGCCGCGCAGTTCGTGGCCAAGGCCGCTCCCGATGGCCACACCGTGCTGGTGACGACCAACACCACGCAATCGGCCAACGAGCACCTGTTCAGGAAGCTGCCCGACGACCCGGTCAAGGACTTCGCGCCCGTGGCGCTGCTGTCCAAGGGCCACATGCTGCTGCTGGTGCGGCCGGACTCGCCGATCAGGTCGGTGGCCGACCTGCTGGCCGCCGCGCGCAAGGCGCCGGGCAAGCTGAGCTTCGGCAGCGGCTCGTCGTCCAGCCGCGTGGCCAGCGAGCTGCTCAAGCAGATGGCCGGCGTCGACATGCTCAACGTGCCCGACAAGAGCAATCCGATGGCCATCACCGACCTGATCGGCGGCCAGCTCGACTTCATGTTCGCCGATGCCCCGACCGCGCTGCCGCAGGTCGAAGGCGGCAAGCTGCGGGCCCTGGCCGTCAGCGGCAACCACCGGCTGGCGGCGGTGCCGGCGCTGCCGACGGTGGACGAGGCCGGCGTCAAGGGCGACGACATGTCGTACTGGTCGGCCGTCGACCTGCCGGCGGGCACCCCGCCCGCCGTGGTGGCCAAGGTGAACCAGTGGCTGGCCGCCACCGTGGCGGCGCCGGGCTTCAGGAGCTTCAATGCCCGGACCAGCGGCGAGATCGCCTTCAGCACCCCCGAGGCCCTGGCGCAGTTCCAGGCCGCCGAGTCGCAGAAGTGGGGCAAGGTGATCCGCGCCGCCGGCATCGAGCCCGAGTAGCCGGCGCCCGCAGGTCAATCCACCGGCGGACGCCCGCTGCCGTGGGCCGCCTGCGCCCGCGGCAGCGCCAGCAGGCGGTTGCCGGCCGCCGTGCGCAGGCCGGCGCGCAGGCGCAGGATGCCCACCGGCGGCAGCTCGATGGGCACCGGGATCGGCAGCGCCACCGCCAGCTGCACGGCCTGCAGCTGGCGCGCCACGTCGGCAGCGACGAAGCCCACGCTGCCGCGCTGCTGCAGGAAGGTCAGCGTCACCAGGTGCGAGGCCGACTCGATGAGGTCGGCCGGCGGGTCGAGCCGGTGCTTGTGGAACAGCTGCTGCAGCTTGGCGCGTGACGCCGCCCAGGCCGGCGGCAGCACCCAGGGCAGGCCGGCCAGCATCGCCCAGGTGGGCCGGCGCACGGCGGCCAGCGGGTGCCCGGGCGCGACGATCACCGCCACGGGCTCGGCGTAGAGCGCCTCGGTGTCCAGGTCGGGCGCGGCATCGCCGGGCTCCAGCCGGCCGACGATGAAGTCCAGTTCGCCCATGCGCAGGCGCAACCCCTGAGCACCCCGGCAGCCGGCGCTGCCGTCCTTCACCGGCGGCGATGAAAGGCGGCGGCTGCGATGGGCATTTGTGACGGGATGCGGGCAGCGGGCCGGGCCGGGCCCGGTCGGACGGACGCCCTGCCATGCACCCCCACCTGCCCTCCCTGCCCTCCCTGCCCGCGTTGCGGGCCGGCTTGACCCTGATCGCCGCCTTGACCGCCGCCCTGGTGGCCGCCCCGCCCCCGGCGCGTGCGGCCACCGAGGCCGACGTGCAAGCCCATGTGCAGGCCGCCGAGCGCGCCGCCGGCGACGACCTGAAGGCCTTCTTCCGCCTCTGCCAGCCGGCGCCGGCCCAGCGGCCCAAGGTGGGCGGCGACACGCTGGCCAAGCTCATCGCCACGCCCGGCCCCCAAGGGGCGCCGGCCTTCGACGACCTGGTCTACCTGGGCAGCGGCTGGGTCAGCGCCTGGCTGCTGAAGACCGACGACGGCCTGGTGCTGATCGACGCGCTGAACACCGCCGAGGAGGTCGACCGGCTGATCGTCGGCGGCATGCGCCGCCTGGGCCTGGCGCCCACGCAGATCAGGACCCTGCTGGTGACGCATGGCCACGGCGACCACGATGGCGGCGCGCAGCGCGTGCAGCAGTTGGTGGCCGGCAGCGGCGCGCGGGTGGTGATGAGCCAGGCCGACTGGACCATGACCGCCACCCAGCTGGGGTTCGCCAGCCCGCTGTGGCCGCCGGCACCGGTGCGCGATGCCGGGCGCGACGTCGCCGCCCATGACGGCGACCTGCTGCGCCAGGGCAGCGCGGCGCTGCAGCTCTACGTCACGCCCGGCCACACGATGGGCACGCTGTCGCCGGTCATCGAGGTGCGCAACGGCAGGCGGGCGCGCCGGCCGCTCAGGCCGGTGCGGCGGCGTCGTCGCCCAGCAAGGCGGCCAGCGCCGCGTCGAGCTCGTCATGGGGCATGGCGGCCCAGTCGCCGCCCAGCTCGTGGCGGGCGAAGCACTGCACCACCATCGCCTGCACCAGGGGTGACTGCCACTCGCCGCGCGCCAGGCGCTTGGACACGCCCGGGCTCAGCGCGGTCGCCATCTCGGCCTCGTCGCGCACACGGCGCAGCCAATGGGCCTGCTGCTCGGCGTCCAGCCGCGCAAAGGCGTCGCGCACCTTCACGAAGCGCTGGTGGCGCTGGTCGTCGTCGGCCTGCTGCGGTCCCGGCGCCGGTGCGGGCGCGGCCGGCGCCACGGGTGCGGCCTGCGGCGGTGCGGCCTCGGCCGGCAGGCTGCGGGCCTCGGGCGCTGCCGCGGCCAGCTCGCGCATGCGGTTGGCCACGATGCGCCGCAGGTAGGCGCCCGCGTTCTGGATCTGGGCCGCCGCCCCGCCCTCCCCGCGCGCGCCCTTGAGCTGGCGCCCGGCGCCATCGACGAAGCGCTCGTAGCGGTCCAGGCCGTCGACCACCGCATCGACACCGAACTCGCGCTCCAGGTCCTCGATCACGGTGTCGCGGATGCCCAGCGCGCCGGCCCGCAGGATGTTGGTGATGTCGGCCGGCGCCGGCAGCACGCGCGCCAGGCGCTGGCCGCTGCGCTTGACGCCGAACTGCACCTGCTCCACCTCGCGGCCGCGGCGGAACTCGATGAGCTCGACCTCGATGTCGCCGAGCGCGTTGATCTCCCGGATCGCCGGCACCAGGAACTCGTTCTTGAACTTGCGCCAGACCCGCACCTTGGAGTTGGGCGAGCTGCGCAGCGTCTCGGTCCACCAGGTCCAGTGCTGGCGGCTGGTGACGCCGGCCGGGCTGTCGCGGTAGCGCGCGCAGATCTCGTACAGCGTCACCGCGCAATAGGTGTTGAGCTGGCGCAGCACGTCGAAGTCGATCTGCGCCCAGCGCGTGGGGCTGACCAGTTCCTCGCGGATCGACGGCGGGTAGTACCAGGTGATCCAGTTCTCGCCGGCCTGCTTGTAGATGCGCACCTCGGCCAGCAGGTTGAAGATGCGCAGCTCGTCGGTGATGCGCGGCGCAGGCGGCGCATCGAGCCCGCCGGCGGCATCGAAGGTCAGCGGCAGCTGCTGCTCGGCGCGCGACAGCGGCCGCCACTCGACCTTGGTCGACACCATCTGGTCGATGTACTTCTTGGCGTCGCTGCTGATGCTGTTGTTGGCGCCGAAGCCGCGCAGGATCGCGTTCAGCGGCGCGGAGAATCCGCCATCGGCGCCCTCCTCGCCCGCGGCGCACTGCAGCTGCGCCAGGCCCAGCATCACCGAATAGGCCTTGCGCCCGGTGACGGTGAGCGAACGGTTGGTCGGCACGATGGCCAGGGCGATGACCGACTTGTGCAGCATGCCCTGCACGACGTCGAGCTGCCTGGTCGGGACCGGATTCGCCATCCGTCCATTCTAGGGGCCCGCGGGCGAACAAGTGTCCAGCCGACCTGGCAATCTCCGGACGCATGACGGCGGTCCACGCCGTCCCTTGCCCTTGGCCCCCACCCCGGTCTGCCGCCGGTGATGGCGCCCTGCCCTGCCGCCGGCGGGCCGGCTTTTCCGGACACTTGGGCCCGGCGGACGCCCCGGCCGTCAACGCCTGCCGCCACGCCAGGGGCCGGAAATCCCGGACGCCAGGTTATCCACAGGCCGGACGGCGCAGCCCGGCGTTCCGGGACGCAGGCCGGACCGAAGCCGGACGCAGTTGCAGGCATTCCCGGACGGGCATGCGGCCCAAGCCGGACGCTTTCTGCGCCAAGTGCTTGATGCAGCGGCAGAATCCGCCGCAGGAAGTCTTGAATGATAGAAATCTGGAAGATCCGGACGACGCTGTGGATCTCCAAGTGTCCGGAAATGCCTGCCGCGCCACAGCCGCACATGGCAGAAGCATGGATTCATGTGCAACTCGCCGATCCGGCGTCATTCGACATGGATGCGTTAAATTCGCAGACATGGCCAAGAACCCCCGCCCCGCCGCAAGCGACGCCGTTGCCTTCACCGCAGCGACACACCCCATCACCCTGAAGTCGATCCGCGACCAGGCCGAGCGCGCCACCTCCATCGTGGCACAGGCCCGCGGGCACATGCTGGCGCCGGAGTCGCGCAAGGCCGCGCCCACCTTCTCGGCCACCCAGCTGATCGACCGCCTGGGCTTGGAACGCTCGCAGTACGAATACCGGGTGCGGCACCCCAACGGCCTGCCCACCGGGCGCCTGAGCGCCACCGGGGCGCGGCGCGAGTTCAGCCTGGCCGAGATGCGCGAGTGGGCGCGCCAGTACCGCGTCGCCCACCTGCGGCCGGAGGGTGCGGAGGCGATCACCATCTCCACCGCCCACTTCAAGGGTGGCAGCTCGAAGACCACCACCGCCACCACGCTGGCCCAGGGCCTGAGCATGCGCGGCCACCGGGTGCTGGTGGTCGACGTCGACCCGCAGGGCAGCATGACCACGCTGTTCGGCTTTCTGCCCGATGCCGAGGTCGACCTGACGCAGACGCTGATGCCGCTGTTCAGCGGCGATGCGACCGACCTGGCTTATGCCATCCGGCCCACCTACTGGGACGGCATCGACCTGATTCCCGCTTGCTCGTCGCTGTTCTCGGCCGAGTTCCTGCTGCCCACGCGCCAACTCAAGGAGAAGGGCTTCCAGTTCTGGCGGGCGATGGACTTCGGGCTGGACCCGCTGCGCACGGTCTACGACGTGATCATCTGCGACACTCCCCCTTCCCTGTCGTTCCTCACGGTCAACGCGCTGATGGCCAGCGACGGCATCGTGATGCCGCTGCCGCCCAACAACCTGGACTTCGCCTCCAGCGCGCAGTTCTGGGACCTGTTCAAGGACCTGGCCGACGATTTCTCCGAGCGCGGCGCGGGCAAGGACTTCGCGTTCATCAACGTGCTGCTATCGAAGGTGAAGTACGCCGCGCCCAAGGACAACACGGGCCAGTCGACGTCGATCATCCGCGAATGGATCCAGGCGGCCTATGCCGAGCGCGTGCTGCCGGTGGAGATTCCGGATGTGGAGGCGGTGCGCACCGCCAGCAAGGAGTTCGGCACCGTCTACGACGCCAGCCGCGACAACGCCTCGACCCGCACCTTCAAGAGCGCCTTCGAGGCCTACGACCGCTTCGTCGACCTGATCGAGCAGCAGATGGAAACCTTCTGGCGCCGCCAGGTGGGAGGCTGAGATGGCAACCCCGAAGAAGGGCCAGGGCATCAGTTTCCGCATCCCCGGCGGCGACAGCCTGCCGCCGCCTGCGCCTGCCGGCGGGCCGATGGCCGAAGGCCCGGCGCCGGTGCCGCGCCAGGCGTTGCCGAAGACCGGCATCGGCCTGCTGTCGCGCGTGATCGCCAATGCCCAGGAGGACAGCGACGAAGTGCGGCGCCTGCATGCCGAGGTCGACCGCCTGAAGCTGCAGGTGGGCGAGCAGTTGATCGACCCGCGGCTGATCCGGCTGACGCGCTGGGCCGACCGCCACCCGGACTCGTTCACCAATGCGGCCTTCCTGGAGCTGAAGCAGGAGATCGAAAGCGCCGGCGGCAACGTGCAGCCGGTGAAGCTGCGGCCGATCCGCGGGGCACCGGCCGATGGCTCGGCGCCGCGCTTCGAGCTGATCTTCGGCTCGCGGCGCACACGGGCCTGCCTGGAGCTGGGCCTGCCGGTGCGCGCGGTGGTCGAGGAGGACGTGAGCGACCAGGCCCTGTACGTGCAGATGCAGCGCGAGAACCGGGGCCGGGCGAACCTGTCGGCCTGGGAGCAGGGCGTCAGCTACCACCGGGCCTTGCGCGAGGGGCTGTTCCCCAGCGCACGCAAGCTCGCCGAGGTGATCGGCCTGGACCACAGCAACGTGTCCAAGGCGCTGCGGGTGGCCGATCTGCCCGAGGAGGTGGTCGCCGCCTTCGCCAGCCCCTGCGACATTCAGTTCCGCTGGGCCGTGGCGCTGGACAAGGCGCACCAGGCTGCGCCGGATGCGCTGCGGGCGGCGGCACGCCAGCTGGCACGGCAGTCGCCTCGGCCTGCGCCGGGCGAGGTGTTCCGCATGCTCATGGATGCGGCGACGGCCAGGCCGGCGGCAGTGGCCGTGGCCGTGGCCGGCGCGGTCGACCTGAAGGTCGCCCTGGCTGGGGGCCGGTCGGTGACCGTTCGCCTGGGCAAGGGCGGCACGGCCACGGTCGAGTTGCCGCGCGGCAGCCTGTCGCGGCCCCAGCTTGATGCCTTCTGCGCCGGGCTGAAGCGCCTGCTGGACGACCTGGCCGGCGGCGCCGCGGGCTGAACCTGGTTCGCCCACGCCCGCCGGGCGTGGTACGGAACCACGCAGCCGGGTCATCCGTGGTACGGAACCACGCACCCGGACCCACACCAGACCCGGCCGATGTCCGGCCGGCTGAACCGGCAGGGCCGTGGTACGGAACCACAGGCCAGGCTGGGCGGGCCCCGCGAGCCAGGCGGGAAGGGCAGGGTGACCTGGCGTGTGCCGACGCTGGTCGACAGCGCCAGATGCAGCGAAAGTGTCCGGGAATGCCTGCGCCTGTTCAGGCGCTGTCGTCGCCCGGACGGACCACGCCGTGGAAGGCTGCCTGCAGCGCCCGGTGCTTGCGCGCCTTCTCGCTGCGCACATAGATCGAGGTGGTGGCCAGGCTCTCGTGGCCCAGGGCGGCCTGCACCACATCCTGCGGCACGCCGCGGGCGATGGAATGGGCGCCGTAGGTGTGGCGCAGCCAGTGCGTCGAGCCCTGGCGGATGCGCTCGGCCGCACGGGGATCGCTGGCCTGAACCGCCAGCGCGCAGCGCTCGAAGCCGTCGCGCAGCACGTCGTGAATGCGTGCGGCCGAGAGTCCGCCGTCGACGCCGCGGCTGTCCTCCAGCCGGCACACCAGCGGCAGCGCGGCATCGCAGGCCAGCGGATCGGCGCCCAGCCCGCGCTGCACCAGCCAGGCCCGCAGCGTGGCCATCGCCGGATCGGGCAGCGGCACCTCGCGCCACTTGTTGCGCTTGCCCAGCACCATGATCGACCAGGCGAGTTCGTCGCCGTGGACGTCGTCCAGCTGCTCCAGCCGCAGCCAGCCCAGCTTCGCCGCGGCCAGCTCCGACAGGCGCAGGCCGGTCGTCGACCCGAACGCCAGCAGGAAACCCAGCCGATGCAGGGCAGGGGAGGGCGCACGCCCGATCTCGCCGTCGATCCAGGTCCGCACCAGCGACCACTGCCGCAGCGTAAAGGCCCGCAACTGGGGCATCGACGGCGCATCGGCACGCGCCGGCACATCGTCCCAGGGGTTCGAATCCAGGTAGTGGCGCCGGACCAGCCACTCGCACAGGCTGCGCACGATGGTCATCGCCGTGGCCTGCGAGCGTGCGGACAGCGGCCCCGCGAACGGCCGCCAGGCTTCGGTCCACCGCTGCGCGGCGCTGGGGCCGGTCCACTCCGGCGTGGGCGCGGCGATGAAGTCCCGGTAGGCCACGCAGTCGTCGCCGTCCAGCGATGACAGGGCCTTGCCGCGCGCCAGCACCGCCCACAGCAGGAAGCGCTCGGCCTCCTTGCGGTAGGCGCGCCAGGTGTGACCGGGCTTGTGCGGGTCGGGCAGACGCAGGCGCAGCCAGGCGGCGATGGCCTCGTAGTCATTGGCGGCGGCGATCTTGCAGCGCGCCTGTGGTGCGCGGTTCGTGCCTTGCGAGCCGTCGCGGTCGGCGGGCGAGACGAAGCGCTCCAGCGGCACGATGCCGATGCACGGCGCCGGGGTGGCGGCGCGCAGGTCGACCAGTGCGCGCGGCAGCAGCGCAGGCGAGGGCAGGGCGCCCAGGGTCGCGGCCTGGCCCTGCATCCAGCGCACGATGCGCGCCGCGCCCTGCGGCCCCAGGCGCGGCACCTGGCGGTGCCAGTGGAAGCCCTTGGTGCGGATCCAGAAGTGCAGTTCGCCCAGGTTGCGGATGCCCACCACGGCCAGGCGGGCGGCCACCCGGGCATCCAGCCAGGCATCGACTGCGTCGGCGGGCTGCGGCGCGCGGGCTCCGACCTGCGCCAGCCACTGCAGGGCGGCCAGCTGCCGTTCGCGCAGGCGCTGGCGGCGGCGCGCGGCGCTGCGGGCATCCGCGCGGCCGAATTCCGCCTCGTACAGCGCGGCGAGCTCGGCCTCGCTGTGGTAGTCCGGCGGATGGCGCTGCGCAAAGGCCTCCAGCGTGGGCGCTGTCGGGCCGGTGTCGACCATTGCCTCGGGGTTGCGCTGCAGCAGCGCCGCGACCTCCGGGCGGCCATGGGCGCGGGCCAGCGCACGCAGCGCATCGAGCAGGCGCTGCAGCTCGCCACGAGCGCGGCGGGCGTCACCGGCCCCGTCGACGTAGAGCAGGCGGTTCCAGGCGTCCACCAGGTCCAGGCCCTCGGCCCAGCTGCGCACGAAGGCCATCTGGGGAGCGCCCAGCCAGCGCGCCGTTGGCAGCGGCTTCAGCTCGGCGGACTTGCGCCGCCCATGGCCCTGTGACTGGCGCTGTGCCCCGGGCTTGGACGCGGGCGGTGGTGGGGCGGTGGGCATGGGCGTGCTGGCGCAAGAGCTTGCCAAGTGCCTGTCGGGCTTGAAGAAGTCCGCAGTCTACGCTTTGGGCAAGGGTTTTGATGGACTGAATTCGGCACCTTGATAATTGTAGTTATCAAGGGCATCTTTGACCCAAAGCCGCAGCCTGCCGCACCACGTGGCCCCTGGGATGGCTGCCAGCGCCCACGCTGCCACGCGTCCACCTGGCTGCCGGGTGCCGGGTGCCGGCCCGGCTGCCGCCCCTGCGACCTACACGAACCGGAAGCTGATGCTGCCCAGCGGCCCGTAGTCGGCATGCAGCGTGTCGCCGCGCACCGCATTCGTCGGCCGGGTGAACGAGCCGGCCAGCACCACGTCGCCGGCATGGAGCTGCTCGCCGTGCGGCGAGATCTTGTTGGCCAGCCAGGCCACGCCGTTGGCCGGGTGGTTCAGCACGGCGGCGGCCAGTCCCGTTTCCTCGACCACGCCGTTCTTGTGCAGCAGGGCGCCCACCCAGCGCAGGTCGACCTCCAGCGGCCGCACCGGCCGCCCGCCCAGCACGATGCCGGCATTGGCGGCGAAGTCGCTGATCGTGTCGGACACCTTGCGCGGCGCCTTGGTGTCGCGGTCGAACTGCTCGATGCGCGCATCGATGATCTCGATGGCCGGGCTCACGTACTCGGTGGCCGACAGCACGTCGAACAGCGTCACGCCCGGGCCCTTCAGCGGCTTGCCCAGGATGAAGGCCAGCTCCACCTCGATGCGCGGCGCGATGAAGCGGTCGATCGGGATGTCACCGCCGCCGGCGAAGAACATGTCGTCCATCAGCGGGGCGTAGTCGGGCTCGTCGATCTGGCTGGACAGCTGCATCGCCCGCGAGGTCAGGCCGATCTTGCGTCCCTTGATGGTGCGGCCGGCGGCCAGTTCCAGCGCCACCCAGGCGCGCTGGATGGCGTAGCCGTCGTCCACGGTCATCTGCGGAAAGCGCTGCGAGAAGTGGCGCAGCGGCACGCGGTCGCGGCGGGCGGCCTGCAGTTCCAGCGCCAGGGTCTGGATGATTTCGTTGTTCAGCATGGGTCGCTCGTCTCATGCATTAAAGCCGCGTCGCCACCGAGGTGTAGCCGTCGGCGGCCGAGGCCTGTGCCGCCGGCACGGCGCTGCCGTCCTGCGGCGTGACCGGGAACACCGCATTGATCTGCCCGGTGCCCGACGCGCCGAAGTAGGGCGTGACCACCTCCACCGGCGCGTCGTAGGCCGACCAGCCCAGGGCGCCCAGCAACATGGCCGTGTCGTGCATGAAGCCTTCGCCATGGCCCTTGCTGGCGTACTCGGGCAGCATGGCGCAGAAGTCGGCCCATTCGCCGCGCTGCCACATCTGCACCACGCTGCGGTCCAGCCGCTCCAGGAAGGGGCTCCACAGCTTGAACGCGAATTCGGGCGCCAGGCCGTTCTGGGCGAAGCGGTGGCTCAAGCTGCCGCTGGCCAGGAAGGCCACGGTGCCGTCGTAGTGGTCCTCCACCGCGCGGCGCAACGCCCAGCCCAGGCGGGCGCTGTCGTTCAGGTAGTGGCTGGTGCACAGGGCCGAGACCGACACCACCTTGAAGTGCCGGTCGGCGTTCATGTAGCGCAGCGGCACCAGGGTGCCGTACTCGGGGTTCAGCGTGGTGGCGTGGTGGGCCAGCGTTTCCACGCCGTGCTCGTTGGCCACCTTTGCCAGCAGTTGCCCCAACGCCGGGTTGCCGGGCGATTCAAACGCCATGTTGGCGATGAAGTGCGGCAGCTCGTTGCTGGTGTAGGTGCCCTGGAAGTGCGGCGCGCAGTTGATGTGGTAGCTGGCATTGACCAGCCAGTGCGTGTCGAACACCACCAGCGTGTCCACGCCCGCCTCGCGGCAGCGGCGGCTGATTTCGCGGTGGCCGTCGATCGCATCCTGCCGCGTGCCGTGGCGCGGGCCGGGCAGCTCGCTCAGGTACATCGACGGGACGTGGGTGATCTTGGCGGCGAGGGCGAGGGTTCCCATGGGAATGCTCCGGGGATTGGAAGGAGGGTGGGGTGCGACGGCTCAGGCGGCCTGCGCCACCCGGCGCGCCACCACCAGTTCGGCGCTGAAGCGCACGGCGCAGTCGCGGCCAGCAAAGGCCCGGTCGACGAGCTGGGCCATGTGCGTGCGCACATCCGGCTCGGCGGCGCCTGCGGCCATCGCCGCCTCAACGCCCGTGTCGCCCATCATGTAGTCGAGGTACTGCTGCGCGGTCATCGGCAGGTCGAATGCAAAGCGCTGCTGTGACGACAGGGTCAGCCCGTGCTCGTTGAATGGCAGGCCGGGCAGGTCCAGCGCGTAGCCACCCGACGAGGGATAGGCCTTGCGCTTGGCCGCCACCGGGTCGTTGGTCCGCCCTTCTTCGCTCTGCGGGCGCCCGTCGGAGAAGTCGTACAGCGCGAGCCAGCCGCCTGGCTTGAGCACGCGCGCCAGCTCGGCCAGCGCGACGCGCGGCTCGGTGTAGTTGATCGCGCCTGCCGACGCCACCAGATCAAAGCTTGCGCCGGGGCAGGGGATCGCTTCGAGTCGCCCTTGCACGAAGTCTGCCTGCGGCACGCGGGAGCGCGCGGCCTGCAGCATCGGCAGGAAGGGGTCCAGGCCGGTCACCTGCCGTGCCAGGGGCAGCAGAGCCGCGGTCGAGGCGCCGGCGCCGCAGCCGGCGTCCAGCGCGTGCGCCACCGGTAGCCCGTCGCCCATGGCTGCGCGCAGCTGCGCCAGCACCAGCGGGTGCACCGCGGGCCGGTGCCAGGCGTAGGCCTGCGCCAGCCGCGTGCTGTCGTAGACCAAGGGATCAGCGGGCATGCGGGGTGCTCCGTCGCGGGGTTCTGCCGGACTGGCTGGCGTGCTTGCTCAGGCGCCCCAATGCGGAATGTGGTGCGCCCCCATGCTCACCGCGATGTTCTTCGGCTCCAGGAACACCTCGTAGCTCCAGGTGCCACCCTCGCGCCCGGTGCCGCTGGCCTTGGTGCCGCCGAAGGGCTGGCGCAGGTCGCGCACGTTCT
>CALMIF010000103.1 GCA_937864045.1 uncultured Aquabacterium sp.
GACTTCCACGGCGGCGACGACAACTTCACGTCGGTCAGCTACATGCCGATTCCCAACGCGGCGATGCAGACCCTGGCCACGCTGATCTTCGACGGCGTGTTCGACCGCTTCCCGACCCTGAAGTGGGGCGCGATCGAGCTCGGCGCCGCCTGGGTGCCGGGCTGGATGCGGGCGATGGACTCGGCCGCCCATGCCTTCCGCCGCAACGAGACCCGGCTGCAACAGCTCAGCGCCCTGCCCAGCGAACTCGTGCGCCGCCAACTGCGCGTGACGCCCTACCCGCACGAGGACGCGGGCTGGATCGTCGCCAACGCCGGCCCCGAGGTGGCACTGTTCTCGTCGGACTACCCGCATGTCGAAGGCGGCCGCGCGCCGCTCAAGCGCTTCGATGAATCGCTGGCGAACACGCCCGAGCCGGCCCGCCAGCGCTTCTATGCCGACAACTTCATCGACCTGATGGGCTACGGCCTGGCACCCCATCTCCGCCGGCCGCAACACCTGCAGGCTGCCTGACTTCCTTTCCAACCCGAGAACCCCGACATGGCGCTTCCCACCTTCGAAACCCTGCTGCTCGACGTGCAGGACGGCATCGCGACGATCACGCTGAACCGGCCCGAGAAGCTGAACGCCTTCACCGCCCAGATGCGCGACGACCTGGTCGCCGCCTTCGACGAGACCGACCGCAACGACGACGTGCGCGTGGTCATCATCACCGGCGCCGGCCGCGCCTTCTGCGCCGGGGCCGACCTGTCCTCGGGCGGCAAGACCTTCGACTACGCCTCGCGGGGTGATTCGGCGCGCGACAAGTACAAGATCGCCGGCATCTACCGCGACGGCGGCGGCATCGCCACGCTGCGCATCTTCAAGAGCCTGAAGCCCGTGATCGGTGCGATCAACGGCGCGGCGGTGGGCATCGGCATGACCATGCAGCTGCCGATGGACATCCGCATGGCCAGCACCGACGCGCGCTTCGGCTTCGTCTTCGCCCGCCGCGGCATCACGCCCGAGGCGGCCAGCACCTGGTTCCTGGGCAAGCTGGTGGGCATGCAGACGGCGCTGGAATGGTGCATGACCGGCCGCATCTTCAACGCCCAGGAAGCCAAGGAGCGTGGCCTGGTGCGCAGCCTGCACGCCCCCGACGAGCTGCTGCCCGCCGCGCGCGCCCTGGCCCGCGAGATCGCCGACAACACCGCACCGGTGTCGGTGGCGATGACGCGCCAGATGCTGTGGCACATGGCCGGCCAGGACCACCCGATGAAGGCCCACCAGGTCGACAGCCGGGCGATCCAGTCGCGCGGCCAGTCGGCCGATGCCCGCGAAGGTGTCAGCAGCTTCCTGGAGAAGCGGGCGCCGAACTACCCGAACAAGGTGTCGACCGACATGCCGGACTTCTTCCCCTGGTGGGACGAGCCGGCCTTCCGCTGAACCTCAGCTGACGGCCAGCGCTTCGCCGGCCGCGGCAGAGGCCGCCACTGCCGAGCGCGCCAGCGACTGCAGCGCCGGCAGGCAGGACCCGCAACCGGTGCCGCAGCGCAGCGTGGCCTGCACGATGGCGATGCGCGCCTTGGCGTCGCCGGGCACAGCCTTCAAGGCCGCGCAGGCGCGGGCCTCGTCCACGTCGTGGCAGGCGCACAACTGGCGTGCCCGGCGCGCCTGGGCAATCGGCGGTTGTGCGGCGTCGGCCAGCAGCAGCCGACCCAAGGGCGCGGCGGCTGCGTCGGTCTGCAGCAGGTCCAGCAACCAGCCGGCCGAGGCCGCGGTGCCGCCCAGCAGGAAGCCGCGCAGCCGGCCCTGCCCATCCAGCTCCACCACCCGGTGCTGGCCGGCGCGGGCGTCGGCATAGCGCATCGCCGGGGCCCGGGCCAGACCCAGCAGCGCCTCGATGCGGGCCAGTGCTGCCACATCGGGCACCGCCGCGGCGGCACGCCACAGCAGGCCAAGGCGCGGCGGCGCGGCGGCGCCGTCCGCCGGTGGTGTCAGTTCTTCGCGCCCGAACAGCACGCAGGTCGCGTAGGCGAAGCCGTCGAACAGCGCCTTGAGCTGTTCACGCACCGCCAGCGCCTCGTCGGCTGGCAACCAGGCCGCGGCCACCAGGCGCCAGGGCAGGTCGGCCGGCGACAGCTGCACCGCCGCATGCTTGAGTTCCGGCTGCTTCGATTGCGGGCAGAAGGCTGATGGCATCAGCACATTCACGCCCTGCCCCGCCATCGCCTCGGGTCCCCAGTGCATCGCGACGAAGGCCTGGCCAGCCGCCACCCCGGCGCTGGCACGGGCCGGCAGCACCAGGCCACCGCGGCGTGACCGCACCTGCAGCAGCGTGCCGTCAGCCCAGCCACGCTTCACCAGGTCCTGCGGATGCAGCTCGATCGACGGCTCGGGGTCGTGGGCGAACAGCCGGCCCAGGGTGCCGGTGCGGCTGCTGCCATGCCACTGGTCGCGCAGGCGGCCGGTGGTCAGGGCGATGGGGAAGTCGCCGTCGCAGCCGTCAGCCACGGCACGTGGCGCCGGTGCGGCAAAACGGGCCCGGCCATCGGGCGTGGCGAAGCGGCCGTCGGTGTAGAGCCGCGCCACGCCATCGGTCGCACCCTCGGTGCAGGGCCACTGCACCGGCCCCTGGTCCAGTCGGTCCAGCGTCAGGCCGGTGATGTCGAGGTCGCGGCCGCGGGTGGTGTCGCGGTGCGCCAGCCAGATGTCGGCCGGGTCGTCAAAGGCGAACAGGCTGCCGCCGTCCCGCTTGCGGCCCAGGCCGCGTGCCTCCAGCCGGCGGCCGACGTCGACCGCCATGCGCCAGTCGTCGCGTGCGGCACCCGGCGCCGGCACCGCGGCGCGCACGCGGCTGATGCGCCGCTCGCTGTTGGTCACCGTGCCACGCTTCTCGGCCCAGCTGCTGGCCGGCAGGAGCACATCGGCAAAGGCGACGGTGGCGGTGGTGGCATACGCGTCCTGCACGATCACCAGCGGGCAGCGCTCCAGCGCCCGGCGCACCAGGGCCTGGTCGGGCATGGAGTGCGCCGGGTTGGTGCAGACGATCCACAGCGCCTGCAGCTTGCCCTCGGCCGCGGCCTCGAACATCGCCACGGCATCCAGCCCCGGCCTGGCGGGCACGTCGGGCACGCCCCAGAAGGCCGCGACCTCGGCGCGGTGCGCCGGGTTGGCCAGGTCACGGTGCGCCGGCAGCAGGTTGGCCAGGCCGCCCACCTCGCGCCCGCCCATCGCATTCGGCTGGCCGGTCAGCGACAGCGGCCCGGCACCTGCTCGTCCGATCTGGCCGCAGGCCAGGTGCAGGTTGATCAGGGTGGTGTTCTTGTCGGTGCCGCTGCTGCTCTGGTTCAGCCCCTGGCAGTACAGGCTGAGCGTCGGCTGGCGCTGGCCGCCCGCGGCATCGAGCCCGGCAAACCAGCGGGCGGCTGTGACGATGTCCTCGGCGCGCAACCCGCACACCCGGGCCGCATGCACGGGCGTGATGTCACGCACCGCTTTGCGCAGCGCATCGAAGCCGGTGGTGTGGGCGGCGATGAACCCGGCATCCACCAAGTCCTCAGCCAGCATCACGTGCAGCAGCGCATGGTGCAGCACCACGTCGGTGCCGGGCCGCAACTGCAGGTGCAGGTCGGCGACCTCGGCGGTCTCGGTGCGGCGCGGAGATCGGAAGAGCACACGTCTGAACTCCAGTCACCGACCATTATC
>CALMIF010000104.1 GCA_937864045.1 uncultured Aquabacterium sp.
GCAGCTCGGCGGCCGGCGTGTGGAAGATCACCGGCCCGCGCCCGGCCAGCCACTGGCCGTCGGGGCCGCGGGTGATGTCGGGGTTCAGCGCCGGGTCGTGGCTGATCAGCAGCACGCCGTCGCGGCTGATCGCGATGTCGGTCTCCAGGGTGTTGACGCCGATGGCCAGCGCGCGGGCGAAGCCGGGCAGGGTGTTTTCCGGCGCCAGGCCGCGTGCGCCACGGTGGCCCTGCAGGTCGAAGGCGGCGGCCGGCGCTCTGTGCAGCAGGGCAGCCGCGGCCAGCAGGACGGCCAGGCAGGTTGATCGCATCGGCGGCTCCGTTCCTTGCGCTGTTCGGGTCGATACCGAATGTAAGCCGCCGCACAAGCCGCCGCACAATCGGTGGATGACTGCGCCCACGTTGCCGCCCCTGCCGCCGCTGCAATCCGTCCACATCGCCAGCCATGTCCCGGGGCCGAAGCTGCTGGTCACCGGTGGCGTGCACGGCAACGAGGTCTGCGGCACGCTGGCCATCCGCCGCGTGCTGGCCGAGCTGGACGCGGGCACGCTGGTGATCCGCCGCGGCAGCGTCAGCTTCGTGCCGGTGTGCAACCCGCTGGCGTTCCAGCGCGGGCAGCGCGGCGGCGACCGCAACCTCAACCGGGCCCTCGAACCCAAGCCCGCGCCGCAGGACAACGAGGACCGCCTGGCCAACTGGCTGTGCCCGATCCTGGCCGCGCACGACGGCCTGCTCGACCTGCACTCCTTCCACTCCGGCGGCGCGCCCTTCGTGATGGTCGGCCCGCACGACAACGCCGGCCCGCTGGAGCCCTTCGCCCAGGCGGCGGTCGAGGAGGGCCTGGCGCGGGTGCTGGGCGTGCCGCGCGCGGTCGACGGCTGGCTGGGCACCTATGCCGACGGCGTGGCGCAGCGCCGGGCGCAGGCGCTGGCCGATGGCCTGGCTCCCGAATCCCTGCCCGAGCTGCACCCGCGCTACGGCGTGGGCACCACCGAATACATGCGCAGCCAGGGCGGCTGGGCGCTGACGCTGGAATGCGGCGAGCACACCAGCCCGGCTGCGGTCGACGTGGCCTGGCAGGCCATCCACCGCACCCTGGCCCACCTGGGCCTGATCGACGCGCCGCCGCCCGCGCCGGTGGCCGGCATGCAGTGCATGCGCCTGTTCACCGTGGTCGACAGGCAGCATGCCGACGACCGCTTCGTGCGCGACTGGCAGAGCTTCGACCCCGTGCGCGCCGGCGAGGCCATCGGCCACCGCGCCGACGGCAGCGCGGTGTGCGCGCCCGACGACGGCTGGATCGTGTTCCCCAACACGCGGGCCGGGGCGCGGCAGGAATGGTTCTACCTGGCCCGCGCCAGCCGGCGCTTCGCGACGGACTGAGCATGCGGCGCCGCCGCGTCCTGGGCCTGGCCGCGCTGGCGGCCACCGCCGGCGGCTGCAGCGCGCCGCCGCCGCTGCTGCGCATCGGCGCCCATGCCTGGCCGGGCTAACAGCCGCTGTTCCTGGCCGACGAGCTGGGCCTGGTGCCCGGCGGCGTGCTGCGCCTGGTGGAGGTGCCCACCGCCTCGGCCAGCCTGCGGGCGCTGGCCGCCGGCACGCTGGACGGCGCCGGCCTGACGCTGGACGAGGTGCTGAGCGCCCGCGCCCGCGGCCTGATGCTGCGCACGGTGGCGGTGCTCGATGTCTCCAAGGGCGCCGACGTGCTACTCGGCCGCCCCGGCGTCGACAGCCTGGCCGGCCGCAGCCGGCGAGCTGCGCAGCCTGCGCCAGGGCACGGTGCTGCTGCAGCTGGACCTGGGGCCGACGATGCAGCGCCTGCTGGCCAACGGCCTGCAGCAGCGGGCCTGGCAGTTCGCCTGGCTGTCGCTGGCCGGCCTGCTGCTGCTGGGCGGGCTGGAGCGCGTCGTCGCCCGACCGCTGCAGCGCCTGGGCGACGCCGCCAAGGCCCTGGGCGACGGCGACCTCGCACGCCAGGTGCCGCCCACCCGCGCCGCCGAGCTGCAGGCCGTGGGCGAGGCCTTCAACCGCATGGCCAGCAACCTGGCCGACAGCCTGGGCCGCCTGGCCGCCAGCGAGCAGCGCCAGCGCGAGCTGTTCGCCGCCGCGCCCGACGCCATGCTCACCGTCACGCCCGAGGGCCTGATCGACGGCTTCAATGCCGCTGCCGAGGCGCTGTTCGGCCATGCCACCGAGGCCGTGCTCGGCCAGCCGCTGGCGATGCTGCTGCCGGCTGCCGCCCGCGCCGCGCACCCGCAGCGCATGGCCGCCTTCGCCAGCGGCGGCGACGGTGCGCGCCGCATGGCGCCGGGCCGGGTGGTGGAGGGCCTGCACCGCAACGGCCACACCCTGGCGCTGGAGGTGGGCATCGCCCAGGTGGCGCTGGGCGACACCTGGCGCTACACCGCCGTCGCGCGCGACATCTCCGCCCGCCTGGCGCTGGAGGCCGAGCTGGCGCGCCACCGCCACCAGCTGGAGACCACGGTGGCCGAGCGCACCGCCCAGTTGGCCCGCTCGCGCGACGAGGCCAACGCCGCCAACCGCGCCAAGAGCGACTTCCTGTCCAACATGGGCCACGAGATCCGCACGCCGATGATCGCCATCATCGGCCTGGCCCACCTGATGCGGCGCGACGCCAGCAGCCCGCAGCGCAGCCACCTGGCCAAGCTCGACGGCGCGGCCCACCACCTGCTGGGCGTGCTCGACGACATCCTCGACTTCTCCAAGATCGAGGCCGGCAAGCTGCACCTGCCGACGCAGGACTTCGAGCTTGACCAGCTGGTCGACGACGTCTGCCACCTGGTGGCCGGGCGGGCCGCCGAGAAGGGCCTGGAAGTGGTGTGCCGCGTCGACCCGGGCCTGCCGCTGTGGCGCCACGGCGACGACCTGCGCCTGCGCCAGGTGCTGATCAACCTGCTGGGCAACGCGGTCAAGTTCACCCTTGCCGGCCATGTCAGCCTGCAGGTGTGCGCCGGCCCCGGCACCCAGGTGCAGTTCACCGTGGCCGACACCGGCATCGGCATCGGCATCGGCACGGCCGAGCGTGCGCGCATCTTCCAGCCCTTCGAGCAGGCCGACAGCTCGTCGAGCCGGCGCTTCGGCGGCACCGGCCTGGGCCTGGCGATCAGCCGTGCGCTGGTGGCGGCCATGGGCGGCACGCTGACCCTGGACCCGCCGGCCGACCCGCCCGCGGATCCGCCCGGCAGCAGCTTCCGCTTCAGCCTGCCGCTGGCGGCGGCGCAGGCGCCGGCACCGGCGCGGCCGGCACCGCTGGCCGCGGCCGGCCTGCGCGTGCTGGTGGTCGACGACCTGGCGCCGTCACGCGCCGTGCTGGCCGAAGAGCTGCAGGCCCTGGGCCTGCGTGCCGACGGCGTGGCCGACGGCGCCGCCGCGCTGCAGGCCGTGGTGCAGGCCGACGCCGCGGGCGATGGCTTCGCCCTGTGCCACACGCTCAAGGGCGTGGCCGGCGCGCTGGGCGCGCAGGGCCTGGCCGCCCAGGCTGCCCAGGTGGAAGCCGGCCTGGCCGCCCAGCCCGAGGCCGGCCTGGGCCATGAGCCGCTGGACCCGGGCGCGGTGCAGGCCCTGGCCGACAACCCGCAGGCCCTGGTGACGGCGCTGCGGCAGGCGCTGGCCGGCGAAGCCATCGGTGCCGGCAGCGTCGACTGACGCTGCCTGGCCGGCCTCGTCGACTGACGCTGCCTGGCCGGCCTCGCCGACTGACGCAGCCCCGCCGGCCTCGCCGACTGGCGCAGCTCCCCCGCTGGCGTTCAGGCGGACGGAAGCGCCGCGAAGAAGCCGGCCAGCCGCTGCGG
>CALMIF010000105.1 GCA_937864045.1 uncultured Aquabacterium sp.
TGAACTCGTTGCTGCTGGCGTAGCAGGGGCCGCTCTTCAGCGCGAACTGGCCCACCTGCATGCCCGGCCAGTTGTGGGCGCCGAACATCGCCTCCATCGGGAACTTCTCGAACAGGCCGTCCTTGATCATCTCGCGGGCGCCGCCGCCGCCTTCCTCCGCCGGCTGGAAGACCAGGTACACCGTGCCGTCGAAATTGCGGTGCCGCGCCAGGTGTTTGGCTGCTGCCAGCAGCATCGCGGTGTGCCCGTCGTGGCCGCAGGCGTGCATCTTGCCGGCGTGCTTGCTGGCGTGGGCGAAGGTGTTCACTTCCTGCATGGGCAGGGCGTCGATGTCGGCGCGCAGGCCCACGGCGCGGCTGGAGGTGCCGTTCTTCACGATGCCGACCACGCCGGTTTGCCCCAAGCCGCGGTGCACCGGAATGCCCCAGTCGGTCAGCGCCTGGGCGATCACGTCGGACGTGCGCTGCTCCTGGAAGCAGAGTTCGGGGTGGGCGTGGATGTCGCGTCGCAGCGTGGTGATGGCGGCCGCGTCGGCCAGGATGGATTCGATGAGGCGCATGGTGGGGTCCGGGCAGTGCTGGAGAGTGCGGGCCAGTTTAGTGGGCACTCCACGACCCGTGCACCCGCCCGGACACCGCTGCGGGCAAACCCGCAAGGCCGCGGCGGATGCCCTGCGCGCTGCCGCAGCGCTGTGCAATAGTGGCTGGATGAGCACCACGGACACCCCTGACGCCCCGATCACCACCGTGCGCGGCGCCTGCCCGCACGACTGCCCCGACACCTGCGCGCTGAAGATCAGCGTGCAGGCCGGCCGGGTGATCAAGGTGGCCGGCGACCCCGACCACCCGCCCACCCACGGCGCGCTGTGCACCAAGGTCTCGCGCTACCCCGAGCGCACCTACCACCCCGAGCGGGTGCTGACGCCGCTGAAGCGCACGGGCCCCAAGGGCAGCGGCCAGTTCACGCCGGTCAGCTGGGACGAGGCGCTGACCGACATCGCCGCCCGCCTCGCCGAGATCGCCCAGCGTGACCCGCAGGCCATCGTGCCCTACAGCTACGCCGGCACCATGGGCCTGCTGCAGGGCGAGAGCATCGCGGCCCGCTTCTTCCACCGCCTGGGCGCCAGCTTCCTGGACCGCACCATCTGCGCCAATGCCGGCGGCGAGGCGCTGACCGCCACCTATGGCGGCAAGATCGGCATGCACCTGGAGGACTATGCCGAAGCGAAGCTGATCCTGATCTGGGGCAGCAACTCGATTGCAAGCAACCTGCACTTCTGGACCTTCGCCCAGCAGGCCAAGCGCCAGGGCGCCAGGCTGGTCTGCATCGACCCGCGCCGCAGCGAGACGGCCGAGAAGTGCCACCAGCACATCGCCCTGAAGCCCGGCACCGACGGCGCGCTGGCCCTGGGCCTGATGCACGAGCTGATCACCCATGGTTGGCTCGACACCGACTACATCGCCCGCCATGTCGACGGCTTCGACAAGCTCAAGCCCCGCGCGCTGGACTGGCCGCCCGAGCGCGCCGCCCAGGTCTGCGGCATCGACGCCGAGGTGGTGCGCCAGCTGGCGCGCGACTACGTGACCACGCGGCCGGCGGCCATCCGCCTGAACTACGGCGTGCAGCGCTGCCGCGGCGGCGGCAATGCCGTGCGGCTGATCGCGCTGCTGCCCTGCCTGACCGGCGCCTGGCGCCAGCGCGGCGGCGGCCTGCTGCTGTCGGCGAGCCACTGGTTCCGCGGCGCGGTGGACCATGCCGCGCTGCAGCGACCCGAGCTGTTGGCCGGCCGGCGCCCGCGCACCATCAACATGAGCACCATCGGCGACGACCTGCTGCGCGAGGCGTCCCCCAGCTTCGGCCCGAAGATCGAAGCCCTGGTCGTCTACAACAGCAACCCGGTGGCGGTGGCGCCGGAGTCGGCCAAGGTGGTGGCGGGCTTCCAGCGCGCCGACCTGTTCACCGTGGTGCTGGAGCACTTCCTCACCGACACCGCCGACCACGCCGACTACGTGCTGCCGGCCACCACCCAGCTGGAGCACCTGGACGTGCACACCAGCTACGGCCACACCTATGTGCTGCTGAACCAGCCGGCCGTACCGCCGCTGGGCCAGGCGCGGCCGAACACCGAGATCTTCCGCCGGCTGGCCGCGAAGATGGGCTTCACCGAGCCCTGCTTCAGCGACAGCGACGCCCAGCTGGCGCGGCAGGCCGTGCCGTCGCTGGATGTCGCCCGGATGGAGGCGCAGGGCTGGGTCAAGCTGGACCTGCCGGCGCTGCCGTTTGCCGAGGGCGGCTTCCAGACGCCGAACGGCAAGGTGATCGTCGACGCGCCCGGGCTGGGCGTGCCCGACTACCTGCCGCCGTATGAAAGCGTCGACTCGGCGCCCGAGCTGGCGCGGCGCTTTCCGCTGGCGATGATCTCGCCGCCGGCGCGGCACTTCCTCAACAGCACCTTCGTCAACGTGGTGAGCCTGCGCAGCATCGAGGGCGAGCCCGTGCTGGAACTGCACCCGGACGACGCCGCCGCGCGTGGCATTGCCGACGGCCAGCTGGTGCGGGTGTTCAACGACCGGGGTGAGCACCGCTGCAAGGCTTCGGTCGGCGGCCGGGCCCGGCCCGGCGTGGTGCACGGCCTGGGCGTGTGGTGGCGCAAGTTCGGCGTCGACGGCAAGAACGTCAACCAGCTGACCAGCCAGCGCCTGACCGACATCGGCCGCGCGCCGACCTTCTACGACTGCCTGGTCGAGGTGGCGCCGGCTTGAGCGGGATGCGCTCGCGCAACGCATGCAGGTCGGCGCGGCGATGAGGTGGGCGGTGCTGGGCTCGGCCGCCACCCTGGCCGCCGCCTTGGGCGCGCTGTGCCTGGGCACCGGCTGCAGCAGCGTGGGGTACTACGCGCAGTCGGTCGGCGGCCACCTGGACCTGCTGCAGCGCACCCGACCCGTCGCCGACTGGCTGGCCGATCCGGCCACGCCGCCCGCATTGAAGGCGCGGCTGGCGGTGGCGCAGCAGGCACGCCGATTCGCCGTCACCGACCTGGCCCTGCCGGACAACGCCAGCTACACCCGCCATGCCGACCTGGGCCGCAGCGCCGCGGTGTGGAACGTGGTTGCCGCGCCCGAGCTGTCCTTGACATTGAAGACCTGGTGCTACCCGGTGATGGGCTGCGTCGGCTACCGTGGCTATTTCGACCAGACCGCGGCCGAGGCCGAGGGCGCGGCGCTGCGGGCGCTGGGCCTGGAGGTCAGCGTCTACGGCGTGCCGGCCTACAGCACGCTGGGCTGGACCAACTGGCTGGGCGGCGACCCGCTGCTCAACACCGTGGTGGCGGGCAGCGAGTCGTCCATGGTGCGGCTGATCTTCCACGAGCTGGCGCACCAGGTGGCCTACGCCGCTGGCGACATCACCTTCAACGAGAGTTACGCCACGGCGGTCGAACGCCTGGGGCTGGCGCGCTGGCAGGCCAGCACCGGGCGCAGCGCGGAGGACCCGGCGGTAGCGCAGCGCGCGGCCGACTTCCGCACCATCACCCACCGTACGCGGGCGGCATTGGACGCGCTGTACCGCAGCGAGGTGGACGATGCCATCAAGCGCACCCGCAAGGCCGAGTTGATGGCCGCGATGCGCGCCGAGCTGGCGGCGTTGAAGGCCAGTCCCGATGGCCCTTGGGCGGGATTCACCGGCTACGACGCCTGGTTTGCCCGCGCCAACAATGCCAGCCTGGCGCTGCAAGCCGCCTACGATGGCCTGGTGCCGCAGTTCGAACTGCTGTTCCGCGCCCAGGGCAGCGACTTCGCCCGCTTCCATGCCGAGGTGCAGCGGCTGGCCGCCTTGCCCAAAGACCAGCGCCGCGCCGCGCTCGACACCATCCAACCCTGAGGGAGACCGCATCCATGCCCGACATCCGCATCCATCGCGACCACAGCCTGGGCCTGGCCAAGGCCCGCAAGGTGGCCTGGGACTGGGCCGAGCAGGCCGAGTCCAAGTTCGACATGGAATGCACCGTGCTGGAAGGCGAGACCAGCGACACGGTGGAATTCACCCGCAGCGGCGTCAGCGGCACGCTGATCGTCGCGCCCGACCACTTCGACCTGCACGCCAAGCTGGGCTTCCTGCTCGGCGCGTTCGCCAAGACCATCGAGGCCGAGATCGAGAAGAACCTGGACGACCTGCTGGGCGCCGCCGCAGCGGGCGGCAAGGCCAGGGCGGAGAAAGCCGAGAAGGCCCCCACCAAGCCCGCGGCCAAGAAGGCCGCGAAGAAATAGGCCGCAGCTTTACTTCAGCGATTCGATCAGGTCGATGTAGTCCTGCATCGCCTGCTCATTGGCCGTGCCCTTCAGCTCGTTCCAGGCGTCCCACTTGGCGCGGCCCACCATGTCGGTGAAGCCCGGGCGCTTGCCCTGCACGTCGCCCTCGCTGCCCTGCTTGTACAGTGCGTAGATCTTCAGCAGGGTCATGTTGTCGGGGCGCTCGGGCAGTTGCTTGCTGGCGGCCATGGCCTGGTCGAAGCGGGCCTTGAGGTCGGACATGCGGTGTCTCCTGTGGGTGAAAATCGGGTGTTGACGCGCCGGATGTTACCCAGCATCGTGCAGCGCCCGCCATCCAGAACAAGCCCCGAGGAGACCCCCCGATGACCGCCCACGAGCAGCGCCGCATGTCACGGGTGGACACCGCCTGGCTGCGCATGGACAACGACGTCAACCTGATGATGATCGTCGGCGTCTGGCTGTTGCAGCCCGGCATCACGCTGGCCATGCTGCGCGAGCGCATCGCCACCCGGTTGCTGAAGTACGAGCGCTTCCGCCACAAGGCCGTGGTCGATGCGATGGGCGCCAACTGGGTCGAGGACACGGCCTTCGACATCACCGCCCAGGTGGTGGCCGAGAAGCTGCCGAAGAAGCGTGGCCAGACCGAGCGCCAGGCCCTGCAGCTGCGCTGCGGCGAGCTGGCCGCCACGCCGCTGGACCCGGGCCGGCCGCTGTGGCAGTTCCACCTGGTCGAGCGCTACGAGGGCGGCAGCGCCATCATCGCCCGCATCCACCACTGCATCGGCGACGGCATCGCGCTGATCTCGGTGATGAACTCGATCACCGATGGCGGCAACGACCCGCCGCAGCGTCGGCAGGCCGACGAGGACGAGGCGGATGGCGACTGGCTCAGCGACGCCGTGCTCAAGCCGCTGACCGGTCTGGCGGTCAAGGCCATCGACATGTATGGCAGCGGCGTGGCCAAGTCGATCGAGGCCCTGTCGCACCCGCAGCAACCCTTGCAGGGCGGGCGTGAACTGGCCAAGGCCGGCCTGCAGGTGGCCAGCGACCTGGCCGCGCTGGCGCTGATGGCCGACGATTCGCCCACGCGCCTGAAGGGCAAGCCGGTGGGCCGCAAGGTGGTGGCCTGGAGCGAGCCCATGCCGCTGGACGTGGTCAAGGTGGTCGGCAAGGCGCTGAACTGCTCGATCAACGACGTGCTGCTGGCCTGTGTGTCCGGCGCCATCGGCGGCTGGCTGCGCGAGCTGGGCGATGACCCCGGCGGTGCCGAGATCCGGGCGATGGTGCCGGTCAACCTGCGCCCGCTGGAGAAGGCCTGGCAACTGGGCAACCGGTTCGGCCTGGCGCCGCTGGTGCTGCCCATCGGCATCGCCAACCCGATCGAGCGTGTCTACGCCGTGCGCCAGCGCATGGACCAGTTGAAGGGCAGCTACCAGCCGCTGCTGGCCTTCGGCGTGCTGGCCGTCACCGGCCTGTTCATCAAGCCCGTGCAGGACCTGGTGCTGGGTCTGTTCGCCAAGAAGACCACGGCGGTGATGACCAATGTGCCGGGCCCGAAAGAGCCGCTCAAGTTCTGCGGCAGCACGCTGCGCCAGACCATGTTCTGGGTGCCGGCTTCGGGCGACGTGGGCGTGGGCGTCAGCATCCTCAGCTACGGCGGCGGCGTGCAGTTCGGCCTGATCACCGACGCGGGTCTGTGCCCCGAACCGCAGGCCATCATCGACCGCTTCGAGCCCGAGTTCCAGCAGTTGCTATTGCTGGCGCTGATGCTGCCCTGGGGCGACGCCGCGGCCTGAACGCCGCTGCCGGCTCAGCGCTTGGCGGCGCCGGCCTCGGGCAGGCCGTCCATGCGCTCGGGAAGGGCCAGCGGCTGCGGCAGGGGCTGGGTGCGCTCGGCCGGGTGCAGCAGGTCGCCCATGGCCGATTCCGGCGGCTCGGCATCGTGGCCGTCGTCGTGCGGCGCGTCATGCGGCAGGTCGTGGCCCAGGTCGTGCGGCCGCGGCGGGCGCATGCCCGTGCGCAGGTAGCGGTTGTGCTGGTTCACCCGCGGCAGGAAGCGGGCGAGCTCGCTCAACGCCATCTGGTAGACGTCGCGCTTGAACTCGATCACCAGTTCCAGCGGCACCCAGTACTCGTTCCAGCGCCAGGCGTCGAACTCGGGATGGTCGGTGGCGCGCAGGTCCAAGTCGCTGTCGCGGCCCATCAGGCGCAGCAGGAACCAGATCTGCTTCTGGCCGCGGTAGTGGCCGCGGGCGTCCTTGCGGATGAAGTGCTCGGGCACCTCGTAGCGCAGCCAGTCACGGGTGCGCGCCAGGATGCGCACATGGTCGGGACGCAAGCCGACCTCTTCATGCAATTCACGGAACATCGCCTGCTCGGGCGACTCACCGTACTTGATGCCGCCCTGCGGGAACTGCCACGAGTGGGTCCGCAGCCGCTTGCCCCAGAAGACCTGGTTGCGGGCGTTGAGCAGGATGATGCCGACGTTGGGCCTGAAGCCTTCCCTGTCGAGCATAATCAAACCCCAATTTCTAGATTGGTTTCATTATTGCACCGGCCTCATGCGGGTCGCGAACCCTCGCTAACCCGCATGCAAAAACGGCACCGGCGCCGGCATCAGCGCCAACTTCCGCGCCGCCCCGGTACCGGGGGCCTGGTCGGGCATGAAGCCCCGCCGAGCCCCCGATGAAAGCCTCCCAGTTCTTCATTTCCACCCTGAAGGAAGCCCCCGCCGACGCCGAGGTGGTGAGCCATCAGTTGATGATGCGCGCCGGCATGATCAAGCGCCTGGGCGCGGGCATCTACAACTACATGCCGATGGGCCTGCGGGTGATCCGCAAGGTCGAGGCCATCATCCGCGAGGAGATGAACCGTGCCGGCGCGGTGGAGCTGCTGATGCCGGTGGTGCAGCCGGCCGAGCTGTGGCAGGAGACCGGCCGCTTCGACAAGATGGGCCCCGA
>CALMIF010000106.1 GCA_937864045.1 uncultured Aquabacterium sp.
GTCGAGAAGCTCAACGGCCAGTTCGTGCAGATGCAGGCGGTGCAGGGCGCCGGCCTGATCGGCAAGGACGTGCTGATCGCCGGCGACAAGCTGTCGGTGGTCGACGGCACGCCGCAGGCCACCTTCGACCTGGCCAGCGCTGCCAGCCGGGTGAAGGTGGAGGTGCTGAGCCCCGCCGGCCGCCTGGTCGACACCCTCAACCTGGCCACCACGCCGGCCGGCCGCCACGATGTCGAATGGCCCGCCGGCAAGGGCCTGCCCGATGCCGCCAGCTACCGCTTCCGCGTCACCGCCATGACCGGCTCGACCACGCTGGAGACCACGTCGCTGATGCGCGACAAGGTCGACGCGGTGAACACCGGCGGCACCTCGCTGACGGTGGAACTGGAGCGCAGCGGCCGTGTCGCCTACAACCAGATCACCGCGCTGGACTGAACCCCAGGCCCCGTTTCCCCCAGCCCGGGCGGCCTGCCACCGCCGGCCCGGCTGACGTTCCCCCAGGAGAGATTCCATGAGCTTCCAGCAAGGTGTATCCGGCCTGACCGCCTCGGCGCGCAACCTCGAGGTCATCGGCAACAACGTGGCCAACGCCAGCACCGTCGGCGCCAAGGTGGCCCGCGCCGAGTTCGCCGACGTCTATGCGCGCGCCATTTCCGGTGGCGCCGCGGCCATCGGCCTGGGCGTCAGCCAGACCGCGGTGACGCAGCAGTTCTCGCAGGGCAGCTTCAAGTCCACCGACGGCCCGCTGGACATGGCCATCAACGGCGGCGGCTTCTTCCAGCTCAAGGACCTGAGCGGCAACAGCCAGTACACCCGCAACGGCCAGTTCAAGGTCGACCGCGACGGCTTCGTCACCAGCACCCAGGGCGCGCGCCTGCTGGGCTACCCGGCCAACGACAAGGGCGTGCTGGTGCCGGGCCAGGCCCAGCCGCTGATGCTGCCCACCGCCGGCATCAAACCAAGCGTGACCAAGAACGTCAACCTGGAGCTGAACCTGGACGCGCGTGCGGCCACCACCTTCGACGCCGCGGCGGCGCAGGCCATCGATTTCTCGGACGCCAAGACCTACAACAACGCCACCTCGGTCAACGTCTACGACAGCAAGGGCCAGGAAGTTTCGCTGACCTACTACTTCCAGAAGTCCACGGCCGACACCTGGAACGTGTACGCCGCGGCCAACGGCGCGACGATCAACCCCGACGGCGCCGGCCTGCCGCAGCCGATCACCACGCTGACCTTCCCGCCCAACGGCAGCGCACCGATCAACCCGGCCGACGACACGCTGCCGCTGACCCTGGTGCCCTTCGACGTGCCGGCCACCAGCAACTTCCAGGGCGCGGTGACCGAGCCGATCCCGGGCGTGCAGCTGGACCTGTCGACGCTGACCCAGTTCGGCGCCATCTTCGGCGTGACCAACGTGACGCAGGACGGCTTCCCGCCCGGCCAGCTCAACGCCATCAAGATCCAGCCCAACGGCATCGTGCTGGCCACCTATTCCAGCGGCCAGAGCACGCCGGTGGGCCAGGTCGAACTGGCCACCTTCCGCAACGTGCAGGGCCTGCAGCCGCTGGGCGGCAACGTCTGGGGCGCCACCTTCGAGTCGGGTGACGCGGTGCCGGGCACGCCGGGCAGCGGCAACCTGGGCGTGCTGCAGTCGGGCGTGGTCGAGGAAAGCAACGTCGACCTGACGCAGGAGCTGGTGGCGATGATGGTGGCCCAGCGCATCTACCAGGCCAACGCGCAGACGATCAAGACGCAGGACTCCGTCCTGCAGACCCTGGTCAACCTCCGGTAAGCCTGACGGGCTGAAGCCGCATGGACCGCGTGATCTACCTGGCCATGGCCGGTGCCAAGGCCAACATGCAGCGCCAGGACGTGCTGTCGCACAACCTGGCGAATGCGGCGACCAACGGCTTCCGTGCCGAGCTGACCGCCTTCCGCGCCGTGCCGGTGCTGGGCAGCGGCGCCAGCACGCGGGTGTATGCCATCGAGTCCACGCCCGGCTACAACCCCGACCCCGGCGCGGTGGCCGCCACCGGCCGCAACCTCGACATCGCGATGAAGGGCAATGCCTGGCTGGCGGTGCAGGCGGCCGACGGCACCGAGGCCTACACCCGCGCCGGTGCGCTGGACCTGAACACCGAGGGCCTGCTCGTCACCCGCAACGGCCTGCAGGTGGTGGGCGACGGCGGGCCGATCACCATCCCGCCCAATGCGCAGGTCACCATCGGCGGCGACGGCATCGTCACCGCCCGCGTGGGCAATGGCACGCCGCAGGGCGTGGGCCGCATCAAGCTGGTGACGCCGGAGGCGCCGCTGCAGCGGGGCAACGACGGCCTGTTCCGTGCCGCCGACGGCCAGGACCTGCCCGCCGACGCCACCGCCGGCGTGCAGACCGAGGCGCTGGAGGGCAGCAACGTCAGCCCGGTCGAGTCGATGGTGGCCATGATCGCCGCCGCGCGCCAGTTCGAGCAGCAGATGAAGATGCTGCAGACCGCCCAGGAGCGCGAGCAGTCGGCGACCCGGCTGCTGTCGGGCAGCTGACCGCGCGCCGACCTCCACCCCCGAGAGAAGCACCGCCTGCGCGGTGCTTTTTGCATCTTGGGCAGCCTCAAGTTCGCCGGATCATCGCCGCAGCAGCCATGGCGTCGCCGTGGCAGACGACAGGCCAAGCATGATCCGCTCACTCTGGATTTCGAAGACCGGGATGGAAGCCCAGCAGACCGCGCTGGACGCCGTCTCGCACAACCTGGCCAACACCGCCACCACCGGCTACAAGCGCAGCCACGCGGTGTTCGAGGACCTGATGTACCAGAACCTGCGCCAGGTCGGGGCCAACAACGCCGAGCAGGCGCAGCTGCCCACCGGGCTGCAGCTGGGCCTGGGCGTCAAGCCGGTGGGCATCGCCCGCAATTTCAGCCAGGGCAACCTGCAGCAGACCGGCGGCGCCTATGACGTGGCCATCCTCGGCCACGGCTTCTTCCAGGTGACCATGCCCGACGGCACCACCGGCTACACCCGCGACGGCAGCTTCAAGACCAACAACCAGGGCCAGCTGGTGACCAACGGCGGCTACGTGCTGCAGCCGGGCATCACCGTGCCGGTCAATGCGCTGTCGGTCAACATCACCAAGGATGGCATCGTCGAGGTGACGACCCAGGCCAACCAGACCGCACCGACCCAGCTGGGGCAGATCCAGATCGCCGGCTTCGTCAACCCGGGCGGGCTGGAGCCGCGCGGCGAGAACCTGTTTGCCGAGAGCGCGGCCTCGGGCGCGCCGCAGGCCGGCGCGCCGGACTCCAACGGCCTGGGCTCGCTGTCCTACGGCAGCCTGGAGACCAGCAACGTCAACGTGGTCGAGGAGCTGGTGACCATGATCCAGACCCAGCGCGCCTACGAGATGAATTCCAAGGCGGTGCAGACATCCGACCAGATGCTGCAGAAGCTGTCGCAGATCTGAGCGAGCGCTGCCATGTCCCGTCTTCTTCCCGTCCTGTCCCTGGCCATGCTGGTCAGCGGCTGCGCCAACCTCGGCCAGCGCATGGCCCAGCTGCCGCCGGTCGACCTGGTGCAGCCCAGCGCCGCGATGCCGATCGCCGAGACCCCGGTGGCCAGCAGCGAGCCGCCGGTCATCACCGGCGCCATCTTCCAGGCCGACCGCTACCGCCCGCTGTTCGAGAGCCACCGCGCCCGCATCGTCGGCGACACGCTGACCATCAACATCGCCGAGAAGGTCAGCGCGGTGCAGAAGAGCACCAGCAGCGTCGACCGCAAGAGCTCGATCGAGGCCGGCCTGGAGGCGCTGCCCTTCGTCAAGAGCAGTGCGCTGACCCGGGCCAGCGCCACCGGCAGCGGCAACAGCGCCTTCGCCGGCAGCGGCACCACCGAGAACAGCAACGACTTCTCCGGCGTGATCACCGCCACCGTGGTGCAGGTGCTG
>CALMIF010000107.1 GCA_937864045.1 uncultured Aquabacterium sp.
CCGGCTGTTCCCCGGCCTGGGCCTGGACGTTGGCGCGCGCTACGACACCGACAGCGACCTGATCCACCAGCGCTGGAACGACGCCGGCCTGAGGCTGTCGTTCAGCCTGATGAACCTGTTCAGCGCGCCGGTGCAGCAGCGCCTGGCCGATGCCGGCATCGCCACGCTGCGCGACGACGGCGCCGGCGCGGTGTTCGACGACAGCGGGCGGCCCGTGGACGGCACCAACGCCGACGATGACCGCCCGCGCCCCGCCGCCGAGACCCCCGCGGCCGCCGCCCCGGCAGCCGCGCCGGTACCGGTGCAGGTGACGGCACCCGCCGTGCCGCAGGCCGGGCCGACCTGGCTGCCGCCGGTAATCGACCCGGTCTCGCCGGTGTCGGGCGGCGAGGTGCACACGCTGACGGTGGGCGAGCGCACGCCCGACCAGCTCTTCGGCCTGAACACCAACGTGCGCTTCGCGCTGCCCATCGGCCTGTTCAATGCCTCGCGGCCGACCGAGCAGCTGACGCTGTCGGCGGAACTGGCCGACGGCCGCGCCCTGCCGGCCTGGTTGAGCTTCAACCCCAGCACGCGCAGCTTCGACGGCAAGCCGCCGGCCGGGGCCAAGGGCGAGCTGGTGATCAAGGTCTCGGCGCGCGACGGCGTGGGCAACCAGGCCGTCGCGATGTTCCGCCTGCAGATCGGCGAGACCGAGGACCCCAACGCGGCAACGGCCACCGCGCCCGCCCCCGCCAACCTGGCCGTGGCACCCGCAGCCGACCCGCGCCAGCCCGTGCGCAAGACCGAGCGCGCCGGCCGTGTCAGCCTGCAGCAGCAGCTGAAGGACCCCGCGCCGCCGCGCCGCACGGTGGCCGAGCTGCCCCGGGCCCCGGCCACGCCCAAGGGCTGACGCATGCTGGCCCCGTTCACCATCGACACCGGCAGCCACCTGCTGACGCTGTTGCACCGCGCCCGCGAGACCACCGACACCGCGGCACTGCAGTTCATCGTCACCAACGACACGCACCTGCTGGCGCCCTACCGCCAGGCGGCGCTGTGGCGGGCCGATGGTGGCGTGGCCACGCTGTCGGGCGTGGCCCAGGTCGAGCGCAACGTGCCCTATGTGCAGTGGCTGCAGCCGCTGTGCAAGGCGCTGGCCGACCAGCCCGCCGGCCCGGTGGACGCGGCCAGCCTGCCGGCCAGGCTGACGGCGGACTGGGACGAGTGGTGGCCTGCCCACGCGCTGTGGCTGCCGTTCGGTGACAAGTCCGACCGCGGCGGCCGTGGTGGCTTGATCCTGGCGCGCGACGAACCCTGGCTGGAGCACGAAGTCGCGCTGCTGGCCGACTGGACAGCGCACTGGCACCTGATCGAACTGGCGCAGTCGACCCAGCGCCGCCGCCAGCCGCTGCGCTGGGGCCGGGCCCTGCGTGCACCGCTGCTGCTGGGTGCCACGGCCGCAGCGCTGGCCGCCGTGGGCAGCCTGCCGGTGCACCTGTCGGTGCTGGCGCCGGCCGAACTGGTGCCGGCCAATCCGGTGGCCGTGCGGGCGCCGATGGACGGCGTGGTGCAGCGCGTGCTGGTCAAGCCCAACGAGGCGGTGCGCCGCGGCCAGCCGCTGTTCGCCTTCGACGACATGGCCCTGGCCAGCCGGCGCGCGGTGGCGGCGCAGGCCCTGGCCACGGCCGACACCGAGCTGCGCCAGACCGACCAGCAGTCGCTGTACGACAACAAGGCCCGCGCCAACCTGCCCGCCGCCCGCGGCAACGTGGCCGAGAAGCGCGCCGAGCTGGCGCTGATCGACCAGCAGCTGGGCCGCTCGCAGGTGCTGGCGCCGGCCGACGGCATCGCCCTGTTCGACGACCCGGCCGAATGGACCGGCAAGCCCGTGGCCACCGGCGAGCGCGTGATGCGCCTGGCCGCCGCCGAGGACAAGGAGATCGAGGCCTGGGTGGCGCTGGGCGACGCGATCCCGCTGCAGCCGGGCGCCAGGCTGCGCTTCTACCTGAGCGCCAGCCCCACCGAATCCATCACCGCCACGCTGCGCTACATGGCCCACGAGGCCCAGCGCCGCCCCGACGGCCAGCAAGCCTTGCGTGTGCGCGCCACGCTGGACGCCGCCACGCCGCAGCGCATCGGCCAGAAGGGCACGGCGCGGCTGGAAGGCGAGGAAGTGAAGCTGGGCTACTGGGTGCTGCGCCGCCCGCTGGCCGCGGTGCGCGAGTTCCTGGGCCTGTGACCCCCGCCGGCCGCCGATGACTGCCGCCGCCCTGCCGCTGCCCGGCGCCCAGCCGACCGCGCAGCCGACCAGTCTTCCGC
>CALMIF010000108.1 GCA_937864045.1 uncultured Aquabacterium sp.
CTTGTCGACTCCAGCGTCTGGATCGACTACTTCCGTGCGGCCGACACACCGCAGGTGGCGCTGCTCGATTCCTTGCTCGGACGCACCCGCATCGCGGTGGGTGACTTGATCGCCGCCGAGGTGTTGCAAGGCGTCCGCGACGACAAGCAATTCCAGTGGGTGAAGCAAGTGTTCGACAGCTTCACCCGGCTGGACCTCTGCGGCTACGACCTGGCCGTGAAGGCGGCTGAGAACCACCGCGTTCTTCGCGCCAACGGCATCACCATCAGAAAGACCATCGACACCTTGATCGCCACGCGGTGCATCGAAGACGGCCTGACGCTGTTGCACGCGGACCGGGACTTCGTGCCGTTCGCGCAGCATCTGGGCTTGCGCGAGGCGTATTCGGAAGCCTGAACACGCGGCGCACCGGAGCCAACCGGCCTCACATCCAGATCCGGTACGGCCAGAAGCTCTCGTCGTCCTGGATGCGGCGGGTCAGTTCCTGCGGCGCAAAGCCCGTCAGGCGCCGGGTGATGCGGCCCAGGTGCGACTGGTCGGCATAGCCGGTGTCGGCCGCCACCTCGGCCCAGGACAGACGCCCGGCCTCGCCCGCCGCCTTGGCCTGAAAGAAAGCCTGCTCGCCCCGCGCCAGCACCTGCAGTTCACGCATCGGCTGGCCGGCCCACTGGCGCAGGCGGCGTTCCACCTGGCGCAGGCTGCGGCCGGGGGCGGACGTGGCCGCGCGCAACGCCAGCGCCTGGGTCCAGTCGCGGTAGCGCTGCGCGGCGGGCGCCTCGGCCGGGCGCAGCACCGCCCAGCGCGGGGCCAGGAAGTCCTCGATCAGCGCCAGCCAGCGCGCCTCGTCCGGCTCGGCCAGCACCGCCGCGCCCAGCGCCTGCCAGTCGGCGTCCAGCACCTCGGCCAGCGGCGCATAGCGGTCCACCCAGTCGGCGGGCGGCACGCCGGTCAGCGCATGCAGGGCGTCGGGCATCAGCAGCAGCACCAGGCGGCGCACCGGGCCGGGGTTGTGGCTGATCATCGGCCCGGTGAAGGGGCCGAAGAACAGCACCGGCGCGGGCATGGGCAGGCGCGGCGTGTCGGCACGGGCCGGGTGGCCGGGCAGCAGGCCGTGGGCCTCGCCGTCCAGGCACCAGACCAGGCTGCACAGCGGCGTGGCCGGGAAATGGTTGTAGCGCTGGGCCTCGGACAGCGCCACGCCACGGGTGTCGCGCACCATCAGCCCGCGCACGCAGCCGGCCAGCGCGGGGCGCGGCAGCAGCAGGCGGCTGACGGTCGGGGCGATGGTGGTGTTGTCTGGCGCGGGCGACGACATCGCCAAAGTCTAGGCGTCGGCAGCGCACCCGACCCGCAAGCACCCGGCCTGTCGACATCGTTCTAGCCGCAGCGCACCGGCAGGCGCACGATGCCGCCATGTCGATCACCCTGCCCACCACCGCTGCCCCCACCCCGCTGCCGCCCGGCCCCAAGGCCTGGCCGCTGGGCCTGCCGCTGCTGCGCGCCATGCGCCGCGACTACCTGGGCTTTGCCACCGGCCTGCAGCGCGACCACGGCGATCTGGTGGCGATGCGCATCGCACACGAGCGCAGCGTCGACCTGTTCCACCCCGACCTGGTGCGCCAGGTGCTGGTCGACCAGAGTGACAAGCTGGTGCGCTGGGAACGCGGTGTGGAGGTCTTCAGCGAGGTCTTCGGCCAGAGCGTGCTGACCACCGAGGGCGCCACCTGGCAGCGCCAGCGCCGCATGCTGATGCCGGCCTTCACGCCCAGGCGCGTGGCGGGTTATGCCGGCCTGCTGCAGCAGGCCTGTGCCGATGCGCTGGACGGCGCGCTGCCCGCCAACGCCGACGAGGCCGAGGCCGACCTGGAGGCGCTGTGGTCGCAGCTGGCCATCGGCGCCATCCTGCGCCTGCTGTTCAGCCTGCACGACGCCCGCGCCGCCAGCGCGGCGATGCAGGCCACGCGGGTGCTCAGCGAAACCGCGATGGCCGAGATGTTCCGGCCATTCACCCTGCCCGACTGGCTGCCGCTGCCCGGCAAGGCGGCCAAGCGCGGGGCGATCCGCACGCTGCGCGGGCTGATCGGCGGGCAGATCGCCAAGCGCAAAGAGGCCGGCCTGACCACGCACGACGACCTGCTGGCCCACCTGCTGGCCCTGCGAGACGAAGCCACCGGCGAGGGCCTGAGCGAGCGCGAGGTGTTCGACCAATGCCTGGTCAGCTTCCAGGCCGGCCACGAGACCACGGCCACTGCGCTGACCTGGTGGAGCGCCCTGCTGATGGCGCACCCTGCCGCCGCGCAGCGCGCCCAGGCCGAGGTGGACGCGGTGCTGGGCGGCGCCTGCCCCGGCCCCGACGATCTGGCCCGCCTGCCTTGGCTGCAGGCCACGCTGAAGGAGGCGCTGCGGCTGTACCCGCCGACCACCGCGCTGATGACCCGCCGCTGCACCGCGCCGCTGCAGGTCGGCCCGCACCTGCTGCCGACCGGCACCTTGGCGCGGGTGACGATCTGGGCGCTGCAGCGCGACGCCCGCTGGTTCGACGCGCCCGAGGCCTTCCGCCCCGAGCGCTTCCTGCCCGACGCGCCGCCGCCGCCGCGTGGCAGCTACCTGCCCTTCGGCCTGGGGCCGCGGGTGTGCATCGGCCAGCACCTGGCGCAGCTGGAAATGGGCATCGCCGCGGTGATGGCGCTGCAGCGGCTGCAGCTGCCGGATCGGTCCGGCCAACCACTGCCCACGCCCGAGGTCAACGTGACGCTGCGCCCGGCCGGCGGCCTGCGGGCGCGCCTTCGCCGCCGCAAGGCCGGCGCAGGGGGCGGCTCCTAAAATCGGCGCGTGCCCGACCGCTTCCTCAACATCGCCACCTACCGCTTCACGCCGCTGGCCGACCTGCCCGCGCTGCGCCAGCGGCTGTTCGACACCGCCGAGGCCCACGCCGTGCGGGGCACCGTGCTGCTGGCCGAAGAGGGCATCAACCTGTGCCTGGCGGGGCCGCCCGCCGGCATCGCCGCCTGGCTGGCCGCCGCCCGCGCCACGCCGGGCCTGGAAACCCTGCCGACCAAGGACAGCTGGAGCGACACCCAGCCCTTCGGCAAGCTGAAGGTCAAGATCAAGCGCGAGATCATCCGCATGAACATGCCCACCGTGCGGCCCGCGGCCGGGCGGGCGCCGGCGGTCGACGCGCGCACGCTGGCACGCTGGCTGGCGCAGGGCCATTGCGATGAAGGCCGGCCGGTGACCATGCTGGACACGCGCAACGGCTTCGAGGTCGATGCCGGCGCCTTCGACGGCGCGGTCGACTGGCGGCTGGCCAAGTTCAGCGACTTTCCCGCCGCGCTGGCGGCACACCGCGACGCCTTCGCCGGCCACACCGTGGTCAGCTACTGCACCGGCGGCATCCGCTGCGAGAAGGCGGCGCTCGTCATGCAGGACCTTGGCATCGCCAACGCGCTGCAGCTCGAAGGCGGCATCCTGAAGTACTTCGAGGACACCGGCGGCGCGGCGCCCGGCTGGCGCGGTGCCTGCTTCGTGTTCGACGAGCGCGTGGCGCTGGCGCCCGACCTGCAGCCCGCGCTCATCACTCCAGTGACCGCCTGATGGCCATCCTGCTGCGCCTGGTCGGCGTGCTGCTGCTGCTGACGGCGTTTGCCGTGCCGCTGCTGCGCGCGCCCGACCGCCCGGTCGACACCCTGGTGGCGCGCTGGGC
>CALMIF010000109.1 GCA_937864045.1 uncultured Aquabacterium sp.
CAGGGGCATCGCAGGCGGCCGGTCAGGCTGCTGCGCCTTTGACGGCAAGCCATGACCTCACGCAGCACATTCCACAGGGCCACCCTTGCCCAGGCCAGCGCCATCGGCCTGTGCCTGGCGCTGACTGCCTGCGGCGGCGGCGGCGGGGGTGGGGACAGCCCCACTGCCAGCAACGCCGGCACCAGCGCCACGGCCAGCCCGGCTGACGGGCCCGCCAGCGCGGCCAGCGCGGTCAGCGCCAACGCCACGGCCAACGCCACCATCAACGCCACGGCCGACACCCCCACCGCACCCGACCCCACCGCCACCGTGGCCACCGTGCTGGCGGTGGCCGATGCATCGGTCAAAGCCGAGGCCATGGCGCTGTCGGCCCAGTCCAGCCTGCAGGCTGAAGCCCAGGCGGCGACCCAGGCCGAGCGCGCCCAGGCCACCACCGCACCCGCACCCGCACCCGCACCCGCGCCAGCCGTCGCCAGCGCGCCGCCCGCCCCCAACACCAGCCCCGCACCTGCCGCACCTGCGGAGCCCGCCGCACCCAACGCCCTGATCGTGCGTGCCCGCGGCACGCTGGCCGGCGGCGTGGCGCCGCAGATGCTGGTGCGGGTGAACGGCCAGCCGCTGGGCACGGCCACCGTGGCCAGCACCCAGCTGGCTGACTACAGCTTCGCCCTGCCCAGCCTGCCGGCCGGCACGGTGGTGGACGTGGTGTTCACCAACGACGCCATGGTCAACGGCGAAGACCGCAACCTGATCGTGAGCACCCTGCGCCACGGCAGCCAGGTGGTGATGCCGGTGCCCGGCAATGCGCTGATCGACCGCGGCGCCGGCGCGGCCGCCTTCGACGGCGCCGACACCCTGCCCGGCGGCGGCGGCATCGCCTGGAACGCCGCCCTGCGCCTGACCTGGCCCGCCGCCCCGGCCGCCGGCACCGCCGCCCTGGCCCGCCAGCGCAGTGCCGTGCGCTTTCTGCTGCAGGCCAGCTTCGGCCCCACGCCGGCCGATGTGCAGGCGCTCACCGCCAAGACCGATGCGATCTGGCTGGCCGAGCAGATGGCCCTGCCGCACCAGAACGACTACCTCAACGCCGTGCAGGCGCAGTACGACCAGGGCGACGCCTGGCGCCCCAAGGGCGCGCAGTACAGCCCCGCGGTGGTGGCACAAACATTCTGGAAGACCGCTGTCACCGCGCCTGACCAGCTGCGCAAGCGGGTGGCGTTTGCGCTGCACCAGGGCTTCATGGTCTCGCAGATGGACTCCAGCCTGTGGCACCAGGCCCGCGCGGTGGCGGCCTACCACGACCTGCTCAACCGCCACGCCTTCGGCAGCTTCCGCCAGCTGATGGAAGACATGGCGCTGAGCCCGGCCATGGGCATCTACCTGAGCCACATCCGCAACCGCAAGGAAGACGCCGCCACCGGCCGCGTGCCTGACGAGAACTTCGCCCGCGAGCTGATGCAGCTGTTCACCATCGGCCTGCACGAGCTCAACCTCGACGGCAGCTTGAAGCGCGACGCCCAGGGCCGGCCTGTCGAGACCTACGGCAACGACGACGTGATGGCCCTGGCCAAGGTGTTCACCGGCTGGAGCTGGGCCTTTGCCGATGCCGAGCTGACCGATGCCAAGTTCCGCTGGGGCAACCCCGACACCAGCGCCGCCGGCGACCAGCGCATCGACATGCTGCCGATGAAGCCTTACCCCGGCCAGCATTCCACCGCGGCCAAGGCGCTGTTCACCGGCAAGCCCTGGGCGCTGAGCATCCCCGCCAACGGCAGCGCCCGCAGTGACCTGAAACTGGCGCTGGATGCCCTGTTCAACCACCCCAACGTGGGCCCGTTCGTCGGCCGGCAGCTGATCCAGCGCCTGGTCACCAGCCAGCCCAGCCCGGCCTATGTGGCCCGGGTGGCCGGCGCGTTCAACAACAACGGCCAGGGCCAGCGTGGTGACCTGGCCGCCGTGGTGCGCGCCATCCTGCTGGACGACGAGGCCCGCGGCGCGCCACCCGCCAGCTTTGGCAAGCTGCGCGAGCCGGTGCTGCGCGTGGCGCACTGGGCCCGCGCCCTGGGTGCCCGCAGCAACAGCGGCCAGTGGGCCCTGGCCTGGGAGCTGGAAGCCGCCGGCCAGCGCGCCCTGGCCGCGCCGTCGGTGTTTGGCCACTTCCGCCCCGGCTACGTGCCGCCCAACACCAGCTTTGCCACCAGCGGCAGCACCGCGCCCGAGTTCCAGATCGTCAACGAAAGCAGCGTGGCCGCCTGGATCAACACGGCAGAGCGCATGGCCGGCGGCGGCCTGGGCTGGACCGGCAGCGCGGCCGACGTGGCGGTGGACCACGTGGCCCTGGGTGCCCTGGCGGCCAGCGGCCAGCCCGGCCTGCTGGTTGACCACCTGGACCTGCTGCTGCTGGGCGGCCGCATGCGCCCGGCCCTGCGCCAGGCGCTGATCGACACCATCGCCGGCATCTCCGACAGCAGCACCAACGCCGCTGCCAACCGCGCCCGCGCCGCCAGCTTTCTGGTGCTGGCATCGCCCGACTACCTGGCCCAGCCCTGACCCACCATGACCGCATCCCGCCGCGCCTTCTTCCGCGCCACCGCCGGGCTGGCCGCCGCCGCCGCCGCGCCCTGGGCACCGCGCATCCACCTGCCGCTGGCCATGGGCCTGGCCGGCCTGGGCGCCATGGCCAACCAGCAGGCCCGCAGCGCCGGCATCCATGACGGCTACAAGGCGCTGGTGTGCCTGTACATGGCCGGCGGCAACGACAGCCACAACTGGCTGCTGCCCACCGATGCCACCAACCGCGACAGCTACGCCCGCGCCCGGGGCGACCTGGCCTGGCCCACCGACCGCGTGCAGGACATCGGCAACACCGGCCAGGACAGCGGCCGCAGCTTCGGCATGCCGCTGGAGCTGGCACCGCTGCGCAACTGGTATGCGCAGGGCCGCCTGGCCTGGCTGGCCAATGTGGGCACCCTGGTGCGGCCCGTCACCCAGGCCGACTACAAGGCCGGCGTGGGCCTGCCGGCCAAGCTGTTCAGCCACAACGACCAGGCCGCCACTTGGCAGAGCCTGCAGCCCGAGGGCGCGCCCACCGGCTGGGGCGGGCGCATGGGTGACCTGCTGATGGCGGCCAACCAGCAGCCGGTGTTCACCGCCGTGTCAGCCAGCGGCAATGCGGTGTTCCTGAGCGGCAGCCAAGTCACGCAGTACCAGGTGGGCCTGAACGGGCCGGTGGCCATCACCGGTGCGCAGGATGGCTGGCGTGCCGGCAGCAGCGCCGTGCCCGGCGAGCTGCGCCGCCTGCTGGCTGACAGCGGCGCCAACGCCTTCGAGGCCGAATACCTGAAGGTGGTGCAGCGCAGCCTGGCCACCAGCAGCAGCCTGCAGGCCGCGCTGGCGGCCGGCCCGGCGCTGGACCTGCCCACCGCCCCCATCACCCTGCCCGCCGGCACCCCGCTCACCCTGGCCACCGACGCCCTGGCGCGGCAGCTGCGCATCGTGGCAAAGATGATCGCCGCCGGCCCCGCCCTGGGCATGCGCCGGCAGGTGTTCATGGTCAGCATCGGCGGCTTTGACAGCCACAGCCACCAGATGCGCGACCAGCCGCTGCTGATGGGCCGCGTGGCGCATGCGGTCGACTGGTTTCTGCAAGGCCTGGCCGGCCAGGGCCAGCTCAATGATGTGCTGCTGTTCTCGGCCAGCGACTTCGGCCGCACCCTGGCCAGCAATGGCGACGGTTGCGACCACGGCTGGGGCAGCCACCACTTCGTGGCCGGTGGCGCGGTCAAGGGCGGCCGCATCCACGGCCGCATGCCCGTCACCGCCCTGGGCACGGCGGACGACCTGGGCTCGGGCCGGCTGCTGCCGAGCACATCAGTGACCCAATACGCCGCCAGCCTGGGCGGCTGGATGGGCCTGGGGCCCGCCGACCTGGCCACGGTGCTGCCGAATCTGGGCAGCTTCAGCAGCGGCTTGACGCTCACCTGACGGCGCGCGCGCCCGGAAAAACTGCGTCGGCTTGCACCTGCAAGTGCGCCTTGCCAGCGCCATGACGGCCTACTTCTTCAGCTTGTCACGCATGGCCTTCGACATTGCTTCAGCGGCAGCTGCCAGCCGCAGCAGGGCTGACTGGTAGGCCGCGCCGTCTTCACGCTTGTCCACGGTGATCACCGTGACAAGGAGATGGTCGTCCTCGACCGAGTACACCAGCCGAATGCCCTGCTGACGGAGTTTGATCTTGTAACAACCCGCCAAAGGCCCATGCAGCGCACCACCCGGCACATGGGGGTTGTCCAGGCGCTTGGCCAGCAGCTTCTTGAGGATCACCTTGACCGAGCCGTCAAGCGCATGCCATTCATCCAGCGCCTCGGGCATGAAGCGCAGCTTGTACTTGAACGTGGCCTTGCCCAGCTCAGAGGTCGTCAATGTCGACCTCGACGGCGCGCGCCTTGTCAGCCAGGCGGCTGACCGCCTTGCGGTAGAGATCCTGGTCGGCGAGCTCGTCCATCATGGCCTCGAACAGCCGCGGCTCGACCATGTAGAAGGCGGCCCGGTTGTGGTTGAGCACAGCCACCGGGCGAAGGTTGGCCTCACGCAGCACGGCGGCCGGATTCTTCTTGAACTCGGACATGCTCACAGCCAGGTCGGCAAGGATTGATTCCATATTCAGCTCCATATTCAGCGCCAAATTTGGCCATACGCGGTATCACATGGTCAAGCTGGACCTGCGGGTTGACCTGGCGGTGAGCCAACCCGGCGATGACCGGCCAATCCACCGCATTGCACCTGCCAACGGGATGCGCTTGTGACTGCCCATCTTGACCTTGTCCACGGCAAGCTGGTGCACCTGGCGCGCATGCGCGGCCACCTTGGCGACTCAGTCTCGCAAGTGCAACAGTTTTGTGCCCGTTCTCAGCGAAGCGCTTCTTTCACCACCTCTGGATGCTTGCGCGCAATGCGGATCAGGGCCTGTGCTGCACCTGAGGGTGCGCGGCGGCCCTGCTCCCACTCTTGAAGCGTGCGCTTCGAAATGCTCAAAGCAGAGGCAAAGTCTGCCTGAGACAACCCTGTCCTCTGGCGTGCCTCAACGACTTCATTGACCTGAACCTGGGTCGTCCGAGCGAAGTTCCTAGCCTTCATTTCCTGCACAGACTGCAGAAGCTTCAGGCCCAGCTCCTCTCCTTGCGTGCTTGGGGTCTTGCCGGTCCTAGCGGTCATCTTCGATCTCCTGCCGAACACGGCGATGGTCAGGGTGTCGCACATGGCGACCACCTTTCAAGCGTACGGCATTGACGTAGCATCCAGCGCCTCAGCCTGTCTGACGATATGGCTGTCGTGTCTCGCCATTTGCCGCCGGTCACCTGATCCAAGGAGCCTCCTGATGGCCACCGCAAAACTGTTCTGGTCTGGCCGTTCCCAGGCCGTTCGGTTGCCCGAGGGTTTCCGCTTCGAAGGCCGTGAAGTCCGCATCCGCCGCCATGGTGCGGCCGTGATCCTGGAGCCCATTGCCCACGACTGGGCCTGGCTGGACGCGCTGGCCGGCACGTTGGATGCCGACATGCAGCAGGCGGCAGGCACGCAGCCCGTCGCTGACGACCGCCCAGACGCACCAACAGCCCACCCCTGACCGAGCAGCCGCAGGGTGGGTGCGCCCGGCGCGCACCTGACAGCGCAGGCGAGCGGACACCCCCCAGCACCGGGGGTGAGCGACCTCGGAGTCGCGCCACACAATCCGGCGTCAAAAAATCACGTCAACATGGCTGAGGACCATGCTGGTGCGGGGCGACGACGCACGCGGCCACAAGCCACTGCAACGCGCTGTCACACAAATCCATTCAACTGCCGCCCTGGGCGGGCCGACATGCCCCTGGAGGCGTGAACCAAGCCGTGCAGCCAGCAGGTTGCCGGCGTGGCCATGCGACAGATGGTTACAGCGGCAACTTTCGTGCGGTTGCTCTCGAAATTTCACACCTGCCGCTGACTGCATCATGGCCAAGCCGTGCTGCGTGCACCGCCTGCCTGCCCGCGCCCCCTGAACTGCCCGAACCCATGACCCGACTGATGACCCGTGCCGCCCGGCTGGTGAGCGCTGCAGCCCTGAGCCTGGTGCTGGCGGCCTGCGGCGGTGGCGCCGGGCCGGCTGCCGACGCCCTGCCCGCTGCCGATGCAGCAGCCAGCGGCCAAAAGACGATCCAGTCGGTGCGCACCGTCAACGCTGAAGGCCCGGCGACCACGCTCACCGTGCGCGCCCACGGCCGGCTGGCCGGCGGCGTGGGGCCGGTGATGCAGGTGCTGGTCAACGGGGTGGAGGTGGGCAGCGTGGAGGTGCGCAGCACCGAGCCTGCCGACCACCAGTTCACCGTGCCCGCCATGCTGCCTGGCACCAAGGTCGACTTGGTCTACAGCAACGACGCAGCCATCGACGGCGCCGACCGCAACCTCTACATCACCAACCTGCAAGCCGGCAACACGGTGCTGCTGCCCAACGCGCCGGGGTCCGTGTACGACCGCGGATTGGGCAGCGCCGCGTTCGACGGCATCAACACCGTCCCCGGCCAAGGCGGCCTGTCTTCGAACGGCGCATTGCGCCTAACCTGGCCCGAGCCCAACCTGACCGGCACGCTGACCGTGCGCGCCAGCGGCACACCGGCCGATGGCGTGGGCCCGGTGATGACCCTGCGGGTGGACGGCGTGGTGGTGGGCAGCACCGAGGTGCGCAGCACCGAGCCGGCGGACCACGTGTTTGCCGTGCCCCCGCTGGCCGTGGGCAGCAAGGTTGACGTGGTCTTCACCAACAGCGCCACCGTCAATGCCCAGGTGCGGCAACTTCGCGTGCACTACCTGAAGCTTGGCAACACCGTGCTGCTGCCCACCGCCAGCGGCGTGGTGTTTGATGCCGGCAACGGCCTGGCCGCCTTTGACGGCGCCGGCACCCAGCCCGGCCTGGTGGCCCTGCCCGGCAACGGCGCGCTGCGTGGCAAGTGGCCTGCAGCCAACATGACCGACAGCCTGACGCTGCGCGCCAGCGGCGCACTCAGCAACGGCGCCTGGCCCAGCATGCAGGTGCTGGTCGACGGCGTGGTGCTGGGCACGGCCGCGGTGCGCAGCGCCACCCCGGTGGACCTGAACTTCGCCACCCTGCCCTTCGCCCCTGGCGCCCTGGTGCAGGTGCGCAACACCAACGGCGGCAGCCTGACCCTGGCCTACGCCATCGCCGGCAAGACCGTGCTGCGCCCCAGCGATGCCGGCGTGCAGGCCAGCGCCACCGTGCCGCTGCAAGGCGCCTGGCCGCAACCCAACCTGACTGACACCGTCACCGTGCGCGCCCGTGGCAGCCTGGCCGGCGGCGTGGGCCCGGTGATGCAGGTGCATGTGGATGGCGTGCTGGTCGGCAGCGCCAACGTCAACAACACCGACTTCGCGGACTTCAGCTTCCCGGCCTTCACCCTGCAGCCCGGCCGCAAGGTGGATGTGGCCTTCACCAACGACGCCTACATCAACGGCCAGGACCGCAACCTCTACGTCGCCTACCTGGTCGCCGGCAACACCTACCTGCTGCCCACCGCCAGCGACGCCACCATTGACCGCGGCATCGGCGCTGCCGCCTTCGATGGCGTCGATGTCATCGCCGGTGCCAGCGGCATCGCATGGAACGCCGCCCTGCGCACCACCTGGCCGCAACCCAACATCACCAGCACTGTCACCGTGCGCGCCAGCGGCGTGCTCTCCGGCAATTTGGGCCCTGTGCTGCGCCTGTGGGTCGACGGCGTGGCCGTCAGCAGTGTGGAGGTGCGCGCCGCCACACCCACCGACTACACGCTGCCCACGCCAGCCCTGAAGCCGGGCAGCAAGATCGGCATCACCTTCGAGAACCCGGCCACAGTCGACGGCGTGGCACGGTCACTGAACCTGGCCTACCTGATGGCCGGCACCACGGTGCTCAAGCCCACCAGCACCGGCGCGGTGTATGCCGCCGGCAACCTGCAGGCCACCTGGCCGAGCGCCAACCTCACCGACACCCTGACCGTGCGCGCCCATGGCGTGCTGGCCGGTGGCGTGGGCCCGGTGATGCAGGTGCTGGTTGACGGTGTGCTGGTCGGCACGCAGGAAGTGCGCGCCACCGACCCCACCGACCACCAGTTTCTGGTGCCCGCCCTGCGGCCTGGCAGCAAGATCGATGTGGTCTATACCAACGATGCCCTCATCAGTGGCGTCGACCGCAACCTGATCGTGTCGCAGTTGATGTCGGGCAAGACCTACCAGCTGCCCAACGCGGCCGGCAGCAGCTACGACATCGGCGCAGGTGCCGCCGCCTTCGACGGCCTGAACCAGATCCCGGGCCAGCCCGGCCTGCACAGCAACGGCGCGCTGCGCCTGACCTGGCCCGAGCCCAACCTGACCGGCACCGTCACCGTGCGCGCCAGTGGCACCGCGGCCGACGGCGTGGGCCCTGTGATGGCCCTGCGCGTGGACGGCGTGGTGGTGGGCAACACCGAGGTGCGCAGCACCGAGCCGGCGGACCACGTGTTTGCCGTGCCCCCGCTG
>CALMIF010000110.1 GCA_937864045.1 uncultured Aquabacterium sp.
GTGCAGCGAACGCTGCGAAGAATCCGCAAGACCAAGCAGAGCCAACCTCAAGGTCTGCAATGAGCCTGAACCAGCCGCCCTACACCACCAGCGCCGGCACCACGGCCGCCAGCAGCCGCTGCGCCAGCGCGCCGGTGGCCTGGGCGGTGGCCAGGGTGTGGGCGTGGCTCAGCGACTCGTCGGCCATGCCGGCGCCGTAGTTGGTGAACATCGACAGGCCCAGCACACGCAGGCGGGCCTGGCGCGCCAGGATGGTCTCGGGCACGGTGCTCATGCCCACGGCCTGGGCGCCCAGGCCGCGCAGCATGCGGATCTCGGCCGGCGTCTCGAACTGCGGGCCCAGCACCCAGGCGTAGACCCCCTCGTGCAGCTCGATGCCGGCGGCCTCGGCGGCGGCGGCGGCCTGGTCGCGCAGCGTGGCGTCGTAGGCGTCGACCATGTCGACGAAGCGCTCGCTGCCCGCCTCGCCCAGCAACGGCGTGCGCTGCACGATGTTCAGGTGGTCGCTGATCAGCATCAGCGAGCCGGGCGGCATCTCGCGCTCGAGGCTGCCGGCGGCATTGGTCAGCACCAGCACCTGCACGCCCAGCGCCGCCAGCGTGCGGATGGCGCCCTTCATGCCGGCGGCGTCGCCGCTCTCGTAGGCGTGCTTGCGCCCGCGCAGCAGGGCCACGGTGCGCGCCTGCGCGCCGTCGCCGATGGTGCCCAGGCGCAGGCTGCCGGCATGGCCGGCCACGCCGATCACCGGAAACGCCGGCAGCGCGGCATACGGGATGTCGACGGCGCCCTGCACCAGGCCGGCGATGCCGTCCCAGCCCGAGCCCAGCACGATGGCGATGGCCGGCTGCAGGCCGGGTGCAGCGGCGCGGATGCGCGCGACGCTCAGGTCGATGGCGGAGGTCAGGTCGTCAGCGGTGCTCATGCCGCCATGATGCGCGATCAGGCGACGGTCGGCAGGTGATCCGGACCAAAGCTGTGCGGCAGCAGGCCGCCCAGCGTGAAGCGGGCAACGACCAGCGCCATGTCGGCGACCCAGATCGGGCAGTCGTCGGCGGCAAATTCACGCAGGCGCTGGCGGCAGCCGCCGCAGGGCGTCACCGGTGCGTCGGCCACGCCCACCACCACCGCCGCCCGGATGCGCGTGCCGCCGGCCATCACCAGGTGGCCGATGGCCGTGGCCTCGGCACACTGGCCCTGCGGATAGGCCGCGTTCTCGACATTGCAGCCGGCGTGGATGCGGCCCTGCTCGTCGAGCAGCGCGGCGCCGACCTGGAAGCGGGAATACGGCGCGTAGGCGCGGGCGCGGGCGGCACGGGCGGCGGCCACGAGGTCGGCCATGCGGGTGTCGTCGAGGCTCATCTTGTCTTGATGTACGGCACGCCCAGCGCCGCCGGCGCCCGCGAGCGGCCGATGAAGCCGGCCAGCAGCACCACGGTCAGCACATAGGGCAGGGCCTGGATGGCCTGCACCGGCACGGCGCCGCCGCCCAGCGCCGCCGGCAGCGCCACGCCCTGCAGACGGATGGCCACCGCATCGAGGAAGCCGAACAGCAGGCAGGCCCACAGCGCGCCCACCGGGTGCCACTTGCCGAAGATCATCGCCGCCAGCGCCATGTAGCCGCGGCCGGCGGTCATGTTGGGCACGAAGTTGGCGTTCTGCGCCAGCACCAGGGTGCTGCCGGCCAGGCCGCAGAGCAGGCCGTTGCCGGCCAGCGCGGCATAGCGCAGGCCCTTCACGCTGAGGCCGGCGGCATCGACCATGGCCGGGTTCTCGCCGGTGGCGCGCAGGCGCAGGCCGGCGCGGGTGCGGTACAGCAGCCACCACACGCCGGGCACCAGCAGCAGCGCCGCGTAGACCAGCGGGTTGTGGCCGAGCAGGCCGCCGCCGACCACGGCACCGACCACGGGCACGCCCTTCAGCGCCTCGCCGGCGCCGGTGAACCACGGGCCCAGCCGCACCGCGTCGCTCAAGGGTGGCGTCTGCCCGCCCTGCTTGAACCAGGCGATGCCCAGCACCACGCTCAGGCCGGCGGCGATCATCGTCAACGCCATGCCCAGCACCACCTGGTCGCCGGTGTGGCTGACGCAGGCATAGCCATGCACCATCGACAGCGCGAAGCCCACCACCAGCGCCGCCAGCAGGGCCAGGCCCAGGCTGCCGGTGAGCGCACCGGTGGCACCGGCGGCAAAGGCGCTGAGCAGCATCTTGCCTTCCAGCCCCAGGTCGATGACACCAGAACGCTCGCTGAGCACCGCTGCCAGCGCACACAGGATCAGCGGCGTGCTGACACGCAGCGTGCTGGCGATCAGGCCGCCGATCAGGGCCTCATCCATGCGCCGCCCCTGCCGGTCGCGCCAGCACGCGGTGCAGCTGCGCCAGCGCCGGCGCCGCCACCTGGGCCATCGCGCCGGAGAACAGCACGATCAGCCCCTGCAGCGTGGTGACCATGTCGCGGCTGAAGCCGGGGATCTCGAAGGCCAGCTCGGCGCCGCCCTGGAACAGCGCGCCGAACAGCAGCGCCGCCAGCACGATGCCCACCGGGTGGTTGCGCCCGATCAGGCTGACCGCGATGCCGGTGAAGCCGGCACCGACCACGAAGTCCAGCAGCAGCCGGTGCTGCACGCCGGCCAGCTCGTTGATGCCGACCAGGCCGGCCAGGGCGCCGCTGAGGCCCATGGCCAGCATCACCTGGCCACGCGGGCGGATGCCGCCGTAGTGCGCCGCGTCGGGCGAGAAGCCGACCGCGCGCAGCTCGTAGCCGGCGCGGCTGCACCACAGGAACAGCTGCACCAGCACCGCCGCGGCAACAGCCAGCAGCAGGCTCAGGTTCAGCGGCGTGCGCGGCCAGTCGATGCCCAGCGCGCCCAGCAGCTGGTGCATGCCGGGCAGGTGGGCCGATTCAGGGAAGGCCGCCGTCTCCACCGACATGCTGCCCGGGTCCTTCAGCACGTTGACCAGCAGCCAGGCCAGCAGCGCCGAGGCGATGAAGTTGAACATGATGGTGGTGATGACCACGTGGCTGCCGCGCCAGGCCTGCAAGGCCCCGGGCACGGCGGCCCAGGCCGCGCCGAAGACCATCGCCGCCACCACCATCAGCGGCAGCACCAGGGCCGGCCCGGCATGCGGCCCCGCCCACAGCGCCATCAGCGAACAGCCCAGCCCGCCCAGCATCGCCTGGCCCTCGCCGCCGATGTTGAACAGCCCGCCGTGGAAAGCCACCGCCACCGCCAGGCCGGTGAAGACGAAGGTGGTCGCGTAGTACAGCGTGTAGCTGAGGCCCGCGGCGCTGCCGAAGGCGCCCTTGGCCAGCAGCGTCAGCACCTGCAGCGGGTTCAGGCCGACCACGGCGACGACGATCGCCGCCACCGCCAGTGCCAGCGCCAGGTTGACCAGGGGCAGCAGGCCGACATCCATCCAGCGCGGCAGTTCGACCGGCTGGCTCATGCTGTGGCCTCCGCAGCCGCGCCCGCCATCAGCCGCCCCAGCGCCGCCTCGGTGCAGTCGGCGATCGCCAACTCGCCGGCGATGCGGCCGCGGTCCATCACCAGCACACGGTCGGACAGGGCCAGGATCTCGTCGAGCTCGCTGCTGACCACCAGCACCGCGCCACCGGCGTCGCGCATGGCGCGCAGGCGGCCGTGGATGAATTCGATGGCGCCGATGTCGACGCCGCGCGTGGGCTGGCCGACCAGCAGCACCGTGGGCGCGTGTTCGGGTGCCAGCGCCTCGCGCGCCAGCACCAGCTTCTGCTGGTTGCCGCCGCTGAACTTGCGGGCAGCGAGATCCGGGTTGCGCGGGCGCACGTCGTAGGCGTCCATCATCTGCGCGGTGGCAGCGCGCATCGCCAGGCGCCTCATCCAGCCCCAGCGGCCGGCAAAGCGCGGGCTGGCTTGGTAGCCCAGCACCGCCGTCTCCCAGGCGGCGAAGGGCAGCACCATGCCGCAGCGGTGGCGGTCCTCCGGCACATGGGCCAGGCCCAGGCGGCGGGCCGAGGCCGGGTCCAGCCACGCGGCCGGCGTGAAGGACCGCCCGCGCAGCGCCAGCGTGCCGGCCTGGGGCCGCGCCATGCCGGCCAGCATTTCCAGCAGCTCGCCCTGGCCGTTGCCCGACACACCGGCGATGCCGACGATCTCCCCAGCACGCAAGGTGAGCGACACGTCGGCCAGCCGCGGCACGCCCAGCGCGTCACGCCAGCACAGGCCGTCCGCCTGCAGCAGCGGCGCGCCCGGCCTGGCCGCGGTCGCGCCTTGCGCGCGCCCCAGGTGGACCCGCCGACCGACCATCGCCTCGGCCAATTGATCCAGGCTGCACTGGCTGATCGGGCCATCGAACACCACCGCGCCCTGGCGCATCACGGTCACCGCGTCGCACAGGGCCATGATCTCCTTGAGCTTGTGCGTGATCAGCAGCAGCGTGGTGCCGGCGTCGCGCAGGCGGCGCAGGGTGACGAACAGGGCCTCGGTCTCGGGCGGCGTCAGCACCGCCGTGGGCTCGTCAAGGATCAGGATCTTCGCGCCGCGGAACAGCGCCTTCAGGATCTCCAGCCGCTGGCGCTCGCCCACCGGCAGGTCGTCCACCGGGCTGTCCAGCCGCACCTGCAGGCCGGTGTCGGCCATCAGCGCCTCCAGCCGGCCGCGCACCTGGGCGCGGGCCGTGTCCAGCCGCCAGTGCGGCTCGGCGCCGAGCAGGATGTTGTCCAGCGCGGTCAGCGGCTCCACCAGCATGAAGTGCTGGTGCACCATGCCGATGCCCAGCGCGATGGCCTGGGCCGAGCCGGTGATCTGCACCGCCCGGCCGTTCACCGCGATCTGCCCCGCATCGGCCTGGTAGAAGCCGTAGAGGATGGACATCAGCGTCGACTTGCCGGCGCCGTTCTCGCCGACGATGCCGTGGGCGGTGCCTGCGGCCACCATCAGGTTCACCGCACGGTTGGCCTGCACCGCGCCGAAGCGCTTGCTGATGCCGTCCATGCGGACGGCCGGGGCCGTCATCAGTACTTGCAGGCGTTGGCGGCCATGTAGTCCGCGACCTGGATCTTGCCCGCGATGATGTCCGCCTTGGCCGCGTCGACCTTCTTCTTCATGTCGGCGCTGATCAGCTTCTCGTTGTGCTGGTCCAGCGCGTAGTCGACGCCGCCTTCCTTCAGGCCCAGGCTGCTGACGCCCGGCGTGGTCTTCTTCGCCAGGTTGTAGACCGCCACGTCCACCCGCTTGACCATGCTGGTGAGCATGGTGCCGGGCTGCAGGTGGTTCTGGTTGCTGTCCACGCCGATGGCGTACTTGCCGGCGTCCTTGGCCGACTGGTAGATGCCGGTGCCGGTGCCGCCGGCCGCGGCGAAGACCACGTCCACGCCCTTGGCGAACTGGGCCTTGGCCAGCTCGGCGCCGCGGGTGGGGTCGTTCCACGCGGCCGGCGTGGTGCCGGTCATGTTGGCGGTGACTTCCACCTTGGGGTTGGCGTACTTGGCGCCCTGCTCGTAGCCGCACTGGAACTTGCGGATCAGCGGGATGTCCATGCCGCCGATGAAGCCGACCTTGCCGGTCTTGCTGGCCATGGCCGCCAGCATGCCGACCAGGAAGCTGCCCTCCTGCTCCTTGAACACCACCGATTCGACATTCGGCAGCTTGACCACCGAGTCGATGATGGCGAAGGACAGCTTGGGGTGCTCCTTGGCCACCTTCTCCATCGTGCTGCCCTGGGCGAAGCCCACGCCGATGATCGGGTTCGCGCCCTTGTCGGCCATGCGCCGCATCGCCTGCTCGCGCTGGGCCTCGTTGGCGATCTCGAAGTCCAGATACGGTTTGCCCGATTCCTTCTTCCAGCGCTCGGCGCCGTTGTACGCCGCCTCGTTGAAGCTCTTGTCGAACTTGCCGCCCATGTCGTAGATGACGGCCGGCTGGGCCAGGGCACCGGTGGCGATGACGGTCAGGCCGAGGGCGGCAAGCGACTGGATGGATCGGGCGGACATGGTGGTGGAGTTCCCCGTGGCTGGTGGACGGCTGGCCGACGCCGGAGCGCGGGGCCGCGATGTGGCGGGCAGGATAGCAAGACTCGGGCCCCGTGGCCGCTGGTGGCGGCCCGCATGCCGCGCTGTCCAGCCAGGGCCCTCCGCTACCATCGTTGTGCCCCGTCCACTGCCCGACTGCCCCATGCGCGCACCCCCGCCCGCCCGCCCCGGCGCCCTGTCCGCCGTCGCCGCCGCCCTGCTGGCGGGTTGCATGAGCGGGCCGGCGACCAGCCCGGCATCGGCCCCGGCGGCCGGCACCGGGCCGCTCACCCTGCGCGTCATCGGCTTCAACGACTTCCACGGCAACCTCGAACCCGGCACGCTCAGCCTCACCCTGCCCGACCCGCGCCAGCCCGGCGCCACGCTGCGGGTGGCCGCCGGGGGCGCGGCCGAGATGGCCGGCCTGGTCGGCGCGCTGCGCAGCCAGGCGCCGCACAGCGTCGTCGTCTCGGCGGGCGACATGGTCGGCGCCACACCGCTGGTGTCGGCCCTGTTCCGCCACGAGAGCACGGTCGAGGCAATGAACCTGCTGGGCGTGGATGTCGCCACCGCCGGCAACCACGAGTTCGACGCCGGCACGGCCGAACTGCAGCGCCTGGTGGGCGGCGGCTGCGCCGCCAACCGGCCCGACGACCCGGTGCAGAGCTGCGCGCTGCAGCCGCGCTACGCCGGCATGCGCTTTCCGCTGGTGCTGGCCAATGTGCTGCGCGCCGACGGCCAGCCACTGTTCGCCCCCAGCTGGGTGCGCCAGGTCGACGGCGTGCGGGTGGGCTTCGTCGGCGCCGTCACCCGCAGCACGCCGGGCATCGTGGTGCCCTCGGGCGTGGCCGGGCTGCGCTTCGAGGACGAGGCCGACGCCATCAACCGCAGCGTCGACGCGCTGCAGGCCCAGGGCGTGAAGGCCATCGTCGCGGTCATCCACGAGGGCGGCGAGCTGCCGCGCCCGGCCGCCCCCGGTGCCGTGGCCGACTGGAACGACCGCGCCTGCCCCGGGTTCAGCGGCGACATCGTCGGCATCGTGCGCCGGCTGTCGCCGCAGGTCGACCTGGTGCTCAGCGCCCACACCCACCAGGGCTACAACTGCTGGGTCGACGGCCGGCCGGTGATGCAGGCCTATGCCCTGGGGCGCGGCCTGTCGGTGGCCGACCTGGTGCTCGACCCCGCCACCGGCGACGTCGACCGCGCCCGCAGCGTCACCCGCAACCTGCCGGTGCTCAACGCCCGCACCGAGCCCGCCGTGCGCGAGGCCCTGCTGGCCGCCGAGCCGGCGCCGTTTGCCGCCGCGCTGCGCGCCGCCCGCCCGGTGGCCGCGGTGCAGGCCAGCGTCGACGCCCACGCCGCCGCCGCGGCGCCACAGGTGCAGCGCCCGGTGGGCCGCATCGGCAGCGGCTTCGACCGCAGCGGGCGCACCGACTGGCCGGCCGGCCGGCTGGTCGCCGATGCCCAGCTGGCCGCCACCCGCGCGCCCGGGCGCGGCGGCGCGCAGATCGCGCTGATGAACCCCGGCGGCGTGCGCGCCAACCTGGCCTGCAACGGCACGCCGCCCTGCACCGTCACCTACGGCGACGTGTTCACCATGCAGCCCTTCGGCAACAGCCTGGTGGTGATGACGCTGACCGGCGCCGAGCTGAAGACCCTGCTCGAAGGCCAGCGCCCGCCCGGGCGGGCCGAGCCGTCGTTCCTGCAGCCCTCGGCCGGGCTGACCTACCGCTGGGTCGACAGCGCGCCGCCCGGCCAGCGCGTGCAGGACCTGCAACTCGACGGCCAGCCGATCAGTCCCGGCCAGTCGCTGCGCATCACCGTCAACAGCTTCATGGCCGACGGCGGTGACGGCCTGCGCCTGCTGAAGACCGGGCGCGACCGCCTCGGCGGTGCACAGGACGTCGACGCGCTGATCGCCCACCTGCAGGCCACCACGCCGACCGCCGGCCCGGCGCGCATCACCTGGGTGGATTGAGATGACCGCGCTGCCCGCCGACCTGGTGGCCCGCGCCCGCAGCCTGCCCAAGGTGCTGCTGCACGAGCACCTGGACGGCGGGCTGCGCGTGGCCACCCTGCTGGACCTGCTGCGCCAGCGCGGCATCGCCAGCCCCGCCGCCGACGCCGACGGCCTGGCCGCCTGGTTCGACGCCCGGGCCCATGCCGGGTCGCTGGTCGAGTACCTGCGCGGCTTCGACCTGACGGTGGCGGCCATGGCCACGCCCGAGGCGCTGGCCCGCGTCGCCCAGGAGGCGGCCGAGGACGCGCGCGCCGAAGGCTGCGTGCTGGCCGAGTTCCGCATCGCGCCGCTGCTGTTCGAGCCGCATGGCGTGCCGGGCGCCGTGGCGGTGCGCGCCCTGCTGGAGGGCCTGTCACGCAGCCCGCTGCCCGCCGGGCCGGCGGGGCTGATCGTCTGCGCCATGCGTCACGAGGACGATGCGCAGATCGCCCGCGCCGCCGACCTGGCGATCGCCTGCCGGGCGCAGGCGGCGGTGCGCGGCGGCGCCCAGGTGGTGGGATTCGACCTGGCCGGGCCCGAGGCCGGCTGGCCGGCCGCCCGCCATGCCGCCCTGCTGCAGCGGGTGCGCGACGCCGGCCTGGGCCTGACCCTGCATGCCGGCGAGGCCGATGCCGGCGAGCGGGTGCTGGAGGCCGCCCGCCTGGGCGCCACCCGCGTGGGCCACGGCGTGCGCCTGGCCGACCTGCTGGACGGCCCGCAGGCCCCGGCGCTGCTGGCCGAACTGCGCACGCGCGGCCTGCACCTGGAGATCTGCCCCACCAGCAACCTGCACACCGGCGCGGCGGCGTCGCTGGCCCTGCACCCCATCCACGCCCTGTGGCGGGCGGGCCTGCACCTGTCCTTCCACACTGACAACCGGCTGATGTCGCGCGTGGACCAAAGCACCGAGGCCGCGCGCCTGGTGCAGGCCGGCTTCGGCTGGGACGAGCTGGTGCAGATGGGGCTGGACGCGGCGGCGGCGTCGTTCCTGCCGGCGCCGGCACGGGCGGCGGCGCAAGCGGCGCTGGACAGCTGGGCCGCCGCCCAGGGCATCGCCCCGCCCCAGCGCGCCTGACGCCGCCCCGGCTGCGCAACTTTGCGACAGCCCGACGCACCGGCAACATTGCAGCAAAGCACCAACACGGGGCAAATCCCGGTGGCATGAGCGCAACGGCTCACGCATGGTTGTCACAAACGCGCCCGACGATGCGCGCCTTGCCCCGCAGCGGCCTGCCCGTCGCTGGCAGACAACTTGCTCAGGCGACCCGCATCAGCCCCGAACACCGATTCCCCGAGGAGGACCCCCGCATGCGCCACAACCCCTGGACCTGCTTCCACCCCACCGCCCTGGCCGCCGCCGTGGCCATCGTCGCCGCCGCGCCTGCGCTGGCGCAGAACACCACCGCCGCGATCGGTGGCCGGGTGGTCGACGGCAGCGGCAAGCCGGTGGCCGGCGCCACGGTCAGCATCGTGCACACCGAGTCGGGGTCGACCAGCAACACCACCACCGACGCCGACGGCCGCTACGCCGCCCGCGGCCTGAGGGTGGGCGGGCCCTACACGCTGACCATCCGCCAGGGTGGCCAGACCGAGACCCGCAGCGGCATCGTGCTGGCGCTGGCCGAGACGCTGACGCTGGACGCCACGCTGGGCGCGACCCAGGTGGTGGTCACCGGCCAGGCCGGAAGCCAGACCTTCAGCCGCAGCAACATGGGCGCCGGCACCAGCCTGGGCAATGCGCAGCTCAATGCCCTGCCCTCGATCCAGCGCAACCTGCAGGACTACGCCCGGACCGACCCGCGCATCGCCCAGACCGACAAGGACCGCGGCGAGATCTCGGCCCTGGGCCAGAACAGCCGCTTCAACTCGATCACCATCGACGGCGTCAACACCAACGACCCCTTCGGCCTGGAGAGCAACAACCTGCCCACGCTGAAGCAGCCGATCTCGATGGACGCGATCCAGTCGGTGCAGGTCAACGTCAGCAACTTCGACGTCACGCAGAAGGGCTACACCGGCGCCAACATCAACGCCGTCACCAAGAGCGGCGGCAACGAGTTCCATGGCAGCGTCTACCACGTCTTCCGCAACGACAGCCTGGCCGGCGACCGCTACAACCGCCCGCCGGCGAACAACTATTCGCCGCCGCCCGAATTCAAGGAGACGACCACCGGCTTCACGCTGGGCGGGCCGATCATCCGGGACAAGCTGTTCTTCTTCGCTGGCTACGAGGAACTGAAGAGCTCACGCGCCACGCCCGCCTTCGGCCCGGTGGGCAGCGCGCTGACCAACGTGGGCATCACGGACGAGCAGATCGCGGCCGCCCAGGCGGCAGTGCGCGGCTAGGGCTTCGACGCCGGCACCGTGAACGTGCCTGGCGGCGCCAACCTGAAGGTCAAGGACACGCTGCTGAAGCTGGACTGGAACATCAGCGATGACCACCGTGCCAGCGTGCGCTACAGCAAGACCGAGCAGTCGGAGCCGAACTACGCCGGCTTCAGTGCCACCACGCTGGCGCTGAGCACCTACTGGTTCACCGAGGCGAAGACCAACGAGTCGCTGGTGGCCCAGTGGTTTGCCGACTGGTCGCCCAACCTGTCGACGGAATTCAAGGTCTCGCAGCGCAAGTACGACAGCGTGCCCCTGTTCACCAGCGACCTGCCGCAGGTGGCGCTGGTGTTCACCGGCACGCCGCCGGCCGGCACCACCGGCACGGCGCGCACGCTGCGCTTCGGCATCGAGCAGAACCGGCACTTCAACCAGGTGGCGACCAAGACCATCGACGGCTACTTCGGCACCACCTGGACGCGCAACGATCACGAACTGAAGTTCGGTCTGGACTACCAGACCAACAACATCTTCAACGCCTTCGTCAACAACAGCAAGGGTGTGTACGAGTTCGGCACCACGGCCACACCGGGTGTCGATCCGGTGGCGCTGTTCATCGCCGGCGTGCCCACCACCTACACCGTGCGCGTGCCGCTGCCGGGCCGCACGCTGGCGGATGGCGCGGCCGACTGGACGCTGGACAACCTGGGGCTGTTCCTGCAGGACACCTGGAAGGTCAACAGGCAGCTCACGCTGATGGGCGGCCTGCGCGTGGACCGCACGATGACCGGCGACAGGCCGATCGCCAACCCGGCGTTCAAGGCGGCCTTCGGCTATGACAACGACGTGACGTTGGACGGCAAGATGCTGGTCCAGCCACGGGTGGGCTTCAACTGGAACCTCGGCGAGGCGCAGGGACGGCGCCTGCAGGTGCGCGGTGGCGCAGGCCTGTTCGAAGGCTCGTCGTCGAACGTCTGGCTGACCAACCCGTTCCAGAACACCGGCATGGCCAATGCGTCGTACACCTGCGGCACGGCCACCAACCCCTGTCCGGCCGACCTGCGCTTCACACCCGACACAGCCAACCAGCCGGTGATCACCGGCGCCGCGCCGATCCCGGCGGTGGACCTGATCGCGCCCGACACCCGACAGCCGTCGATCTGGAAGTTCAACCTGGCGGTCGACACCGAACTGCCATGGTTCGGCCTGCTGGCAGGCGCCGAGTGGGTCCACACCGAGGTCAAGTCGGCGCTGAACTACCGCCACCTGAACCTGGGCGCACCCACCGCGACCGGGCCGGACGGGCGGCCGCTGTACTACAACGCGCTGGGCCGCTCGGCCGCAGGCTGGAACGGCGGCGATTCGCCGCTGTCCGGCGTCAGCAACCGGGCCAATCGCAACCGGGCCTTCGGCGACGTGCTGCTGGCGGAGAACACCGGCAAGGGCCGCGGCGATGCACTGACGTTGTCGCTGTCCGGGGCGCCGAGCCGCGAGTTCAACTGGAACGTGGCCTACACCTACACCACCGCCACCGAAGTGAGCCCGCTGACGTCGTCCACCGCCAACTCGAACTGGAACGGCCGTGCGATCTTCGACCCCAACGAGGAAGTGGCGGGCCGCTCGGCGTACGAGGTGCGCGATCGGGTCACCGGCGGTCTGACCTGGGGGCGCGCCTTCGTCGGCAGCTACAAGACCTCGTTCGGCCTGTTCTACGAGGGCCGGCGCGGCAAGCCCTACAGCTGGACCTTCCGCAATGACATGAATGGCGACGGCATCGCCGGCAACGACCTGATGTACGTGCCGAGCGCGCCGGGCTCGGGCGAGGTGGTGTTCTATGGTGCCACTGCCGCCGATCGCCAGGCCAACGAGGACCGGTTCTGGTCCTTTGTCAATGCCAGCCCCGAACTGGCAAAAGCCAAGGGCCGGGTGGTCGGCCGCAACAGCAGCTACGCCCCCTGGATCAACACCTTCGACCTGCGCATCAGCCAGGAGCTGCCAGGCCTGTTCGGCAAGCACAAGGGGGTGATTTCGCTGGACATCCTCAACATCGGCAACCTGCTGAACAAGCGCTGGGGTCGCATCGACGAAGTGGGCTTCAACGCCGGCACGATCGGCGGGGTCAACAGCCGCGGGGGCAATGCGCGCAGCTTCGTCAACTACGCCGGCATCAGCGCCGACGGCAAGTACATCTACAACACCCAGACCACCAACGAGGACTTCACCACCAAGCAGACCAAGGGCGAAAGCCAGTGGGCGGCGCAGATCACGCTGCGCTACGAGTTCTGACGGCATGCCACCATCTGCCAAGGGGCGCTGCGGCGCCCCTTTTTCATGGCCTCAGCCCTGGCGGTCGATCCGCACCGCCAGCACCACCGAGGTCGTGGTCTTGAGCACGCCGTCGACCTGACCGATGGTGTCGAGCAGCGCGTCCAGCCGCTGCGTGCTCGGGGCCTGCAGCAGGGCGATGTAGTCGAACTCGCCGCTGACGCTGGACAGCTGCACCAGCTCGGGCAGGCGCTGCAGCGCGGCGATCACCGCCGGCCCGCTGCGCGGCTGTACGGTGATGCCCACATGCGCACGCACCGCCGGCTGGGCGGCGTCGGCACCCAGGCGCACGGTGTAGCCGACGATCACGCCGGTGCGTTGCAGCCGCGCCAGCCGGGCGACGACGGTGGTGCGGGCGACGCCCAGCTTGCGTGCCAGATCGGCGGTGGCCATGCGGGCATCGGCCTGCAGCAGGCTGATCAGCTGGCGGTCGAGGTCGTCGGGCTCCATCCGCTGGATTCTGACGGATCGGCAGAAGCTACCGACGTTCCGGCGAAATCACGCAGCCAATCGACGGAATGCACCTGTCATTCGTCAAGCACCATCTGCAGACTTCCGGCATCCCCCCATCCACCGGAGTCCTCCCATGCGCATCGCCCTGCTCGGCGCCGGCCACATCGGCCAGACCATTGCCCGTTTGCTCGCCGGCAGCGGCGACTACCAGGTCACCCTGATCGACAAGAGCCCGCAGGCGCTGGCCCATGCGGCCAGCCATGCCGGCCCGGGCATCGCGACCCTGGCCATCGACAGCGCCGACCAGCCCGCCCTGCTGGCCGCGCTGCGCGGCCACGACGCGGTGGTCAACGCCCTGCCCTACCACCTGGCCATCGCCACCGCCACGCTGGCGCGCGAAGCCGGCTGCCACTACTTCGACCTGACCGAGGACGTGGCCGCCACCCGCGCCATCCAGCAGCTGGCCGCAGGCGCGCGCACCGCCTTCATGCCGCAGTGCGGCCTGGCGCCGGGCTTCATCGGCATCGTCGCCCACCACCTGGCCCAGGGCTTCGAGACCCTGCACGACGTGAAGATGCGCGTCGGCGCGCTGCCGGCCTTTCCGACCAATGCGCTGAAGTACAACCTGACCTGGAGCGTGGACGGCCTGATCAACGAGTACTGCCACCCCTGCGAGGCGATCCGCGACGGCCAGCGCCTGGAGGTGCTGCCGCTGGAAGGGCTGGAGCACTTCAGCCTCGACGGCACCGAGTACGAGGCCTTCAACACCAGCGGCGGCCTGGGCACGCTGTGCGAAACCCTGGCCGGCCGCGTGCGCACGCTGGACTACAAGAGCGTGCGCTACCCCGGCCACCAGGCGGTGATGAAGCTGCTGCTGGAAGACCTGCAGCTCAAGCACGACCAGGCCACGCTGAAGGACATGCTGCGCAAAAGCGTGCCCGGCACCATGCAGGACGTGGTGCTGGTCTTCGTCACCGTCAGCGGCCTGAAGCACGGCGCGCTGATGCAGGAGGTGTTCGCGCGCAAGATCTTTGCCGACCGGTCGGAGACCAACCCGCAGAGCGCAATCCAGATCACCACCGCCGCCGGCATCTGCGCCGCGGTCGACCTGTTCCGCGCCGGCCAACTGCCGCAGCAGGGCTTCATCCGCCAGGAGCAGGTGGCGCTGCCGGACTTCCTGGCCAACCGCTTCGGCGCGGCCTACCAGCAGAGCCGGCAGGTCGCGTCGATCGGCTGATGGGGGAAGATCACGGCATGAACACCGCACACGACCTGCTCACCACCCTCGGCGTGCCACCGGCCGCCTTCACCGGCGGCAACCTGCGCGCCCGCTCGCCCATCGACGGCAGCACCACCGGCCATGTCCACGCCGCCACGCCGGCCGACGTGAGCGCCGCCGTCGACCGCGCGCAAGCCGCATTCACCACCTGGCGCAACGTGCCGGCGCCGCGCCGCGGCGAGCTGGTGCGCCTGCTGGGCGAACAACTGCGCCGCCACAAGGCCACGCTGGCGGCCCTGGTCACGCTGGAGGCGGGCAAGATCACCAGCGAAGGCCTGGGCGAGGTGCAGGAGATGATCGACATCTGCGACTTCGCGGTCGGCCTGTCGCGCCAGCTGCACGGCCTGACCATCGCCAGCGAGCGCCCCGGCCACCGCATGATGGAACAGTGGCATCCGTTGGGCGTGGTGGGCGTGATCAGCGCCTTCAACTTCCCGGTCGCGGTGTGGAGCTGGAACGCGGCGCTGGCCCTGGTCTGCGGCAACCCGGTGGTGTGGAAGCCCAGCGAGAAGACGCCGCTGACCGCGCTGGCCACGCAGGCGCTGTTCGACGCAGCGCTGGCGCAGTTCCGTGCCGACGGCGGCGAGGCGCCCGAGCACCTGAGCCAGGTGCTCAACGGCCTGGCGCCGGTGGGCGAGGCCCTGGTCGACGACGCCCGCGTGGCGCTGGTGTCGGCCACCGGCAGCACGCGCATGGGCCGGGCGGTGGCGCCGCGGGTGGCGGCCCGCTTCGGCCGCTGCCTGCTGGAGCTGGGCGGCAACAACGCCATCGTCGTGGCGCCCACGGCCGACCTCGATCTGGCGGTGCGCGGCATCGTCTTCGGCGCCTATGGCACAGCAGGCCAGCGCTGCACCACCACGCGGCGGGTCATCGCCCACGCCAGCATCGCCGACGAACTGGCGGCGCGCCTGGAGCGCGCCCGCGCCAGCCTGAAAGTCGGCGACCCGCGCACGGCCGGCGTGCTGGTCGGCCCGCTGGTCGACCGCGCCGCCTTCGACGCCATGCACAGCGCCCTGGCCCATGCCCGCGACCAGGGCGGCACGGTGGCCGGCGGCGACCGGGTGGCGGTCGGCCAACACGCCGACGCCTGGTATGCCGCACCCGCCCTGGTGCGCATGCCGGCGCAGACCGCAGTGGTGCAGCACGAGACCTTCGCGCCCATCCTCTACCTGCTGACCTACGCGGCCTTCGACGAGGCCATCGCCCTGCACAACGGCGTGCCGCAAGGCCTGTCGTCGGCCATCTTCACCAACGACCTGCGCGAGGCCGAGGCCTTTCTCGCCGCCTCGGGCAGCGACTGCGGCATCGCCAACGTCAACATCGGCACCAGCGGCGCCGAGATCGGTGGCGCCTTCGGCGGCGAGAAGGAGACCGGCGGCGGCCGCGAGAGCGGCAGCGACGCCTGGAAGAACTACATGCGCCGCGCCACCAACACCGTCAACTACTCGCGCAGCCTGCCGCTGGCGCAGGGCGTGAAGTTCGACGTCTGAGCGGGGCCGGCCATCACTTGCCGATGCCCCACTGCGCCAGCAGGAAGGCATAGGCCTCGGCCCGCTCGTTGAGCGCATCGAAGCGGCCCGAGCTGCCGCCGTGGCCCACGGCCAGGTTCACCTTGAACAGCAGCGGATTGGCATCGGTCTTCAGCGTGCGCAGCCGGGCCACGTACTTGGCCGGCTCCCAGTACGGCACCTGGGTGTCGTTCAGCCCGGTGCGCACCAGCATGGCCGGGTAGGCGCCGGGCTTCAGGTTGTCGTAGGGGCTGTAGGCGCGGATCCAGCGGTACTGCGCGGCGATCTTCGGGTTGCCCCATTCCTGGAACTCGGCGGTGGTCAGCGGCAGGCTTTCGTCGAGCATGGTGTTGACCACGTCGACGAACGGCACCTCGGCCACCACCGCGCGGAACAGGTCGGGGCGCTGGTTCACCACCGCGCCCATCAGCAGGCCGCCGGCGCTGCCGCCGATGATGGCCAGCTGCGGCGGGCTGGTGAAGCCGCGCGCCACCAGCGCCTCGGCGCAGGCGATGAAGTCGCTGAACGTGTTCTGCTTGCTGGCCAGCTTGCCGGCCTGGTACCAGCTGCGCCCCAGGTCGCCGCCACCGCGGATGTGGGCGATGGCGTACACCACGCCGCGGTCCAGCAGCGCCAGCCGGGCGCTGTTGAAGCCCGGGTCGGTGGGCGCGCCGTAGCTGCCGTAGCCGTACAGCAGCAGCGGCTGCGCGCCATCGCGCCTGAGATCCCGCCGGTAGACCAACGAGATCGGCACCGCCGTGCCGTCGGCCGCGCGGGCGCTGATGCGCTCGGTGGCATAGCGCGCCGGGTCGTAGCCACCCAGCACCGGCTGGCGCTTGCGCAGCTGGCGTTCGCGGGTGTCGAGTTGGTAGTCGTAGACGGTGGCCGGCGTCACCATCGACTGGTAGCTGAAGCGGAAGCGCTGCGTGTCGAACTCGGCGTTCTGCTGGCCCGCCACCGTGAAGGCGGGCTCGTCGAACTGCACCAGGTGCTCGGCCCCGGCCTGGCCCTGCCGCAGGTCACGCACGCGCAGCGCATGCAGGCCGTTGCGGCGCTCGGTCACCACCAGGTGGTGGCGGAACAGGTCCACCTGCTCCAGCACCAGGCCCGGCGCAGCGGCGATCAGCTCCTTCGGCGTCGCACGTTCGGGCGCACGGGCATCCACCGTCACCAGGCGGAAGTCGGGGCCGGTGTCGTTGATGCGCAGGTAGAACAGGCCGTCGCGGTGGTCCAGGTCGTAGACCACGCCCGGGCGGCGCGGCAGCACCGTGTGCCAGGGGCCGGCGGGCCGGCGGGCGTCCAGCACGCGGCTGTCGGACTGGTCCTTGCTGCCGGTCTCCAGCACCAGCCAGCGGCCGTCGCGGGTGCGGCGCACCTGGATGTCGTACTCGGCATCGGGCTCCTCGTGCACCAGCACCGGCGCGGCGGCGCCACCGGGCACCGTGCGCCACAGCCGGTGGCTGCGCTTGGCGGCGTCCATGGTCACGTAGAACAGCGTGCGGCCGTCGGCCGCCCAGGCGGCGCTGGTGACCTCGGGGATGCGCCAGGCCAGGTCGGCGCCGCTGGCGATGTCGCGCACCTGCAGCACGTAGTCGCGCCCGCCGGTGCTGTCAGTGGTGTAGGCCACGCGCCGGCCGTCGGGGCTGATCTCCTTCAGCCCCAGCGCCAGGAACTTGCGGCCCTCGGCCATGCGGTTCAGGTCGAACAGCACCTGCTCGGGCGCCCGGGGGTCGAAGCGGCGGTCCGGCCCCACGGACGGTCGGCGGATGTGCAGCGGATAGGCCGCGCCCTGCAGCGTGCGGGTGGAATACCACCAGCGGCCATCGCGGTACGGCACGGCCTCGTCGTCCTGCTGGATGCGGGCCAGCATCTCGTCGTACAGCGTCTTCTGCAGCGCCCGGTGCGGCGCCAGCCAGGCATCGGCATGGGCGTTCTCGGCCTGCAGGTGCGGCAACAGGCGCGGGTCGTCGCGCTGGCGCATCCAGAACCAGTCGTCGATGCGGGTGTCGCCGTGCACCGTCACGTCGCGCGGTTCACGCGGGGCCATCGGCCCGGCGGCAGTCTGGGCGGTGGCTTGGGCGGCGGCGCCGATCACGCTGCCCGCAGCCAGCAGGGCGACGGCGGCCACCCGGGCCAGGTCCAACAGTTCAGGCATGCAGTCCTCCATCCTCCAACGGCGTTCACCGGCGCAGTGCCGGTATGTCGGCGATTCTTGATGCAGACGCGGCCGGCCGGAACGCCCGCGACGATCGGGCATCATCCCGCGCTGCACCTGCCCCGTTGTCCACCCCTGCATGAGCGTCTTCCTCTTCAAGCGCCTGATCACCTTCCTGGCCACGCTGGCCGTCGCCTCGGTGCTGGTGTTCACCGTGCTGGAGCTGCTGCCCGGCAACGTCGCCCAGGTGATGCTGGGCGAGACGGCGACGCCCGAATCCATCGCCGCGCTGGAGAAGAAGCTGGGCCTGGACCGCCCGCCGCTGCAGCGCTATGCGCACTGGGTGGGCGGCCTGCTGCAGGGGCGCACGGCCAACAGCTTCTCCTACGACACGCCCACGGCCGAGCTGATCGCCGAGCGGCTGCACGTCACCCTGCCGCTGGGCGTGCTGGCGATGGCGCTGACCACGGTGCTGGCCCTGGTGCTGGGCATCTACGCCGCCTCGCGCCACAACAGGCTGGGCGACGTGGGCGTGATGGCCGCCAGCCAGCTGGGCATCGCCATCCCCAGCTTCTGGTTCGCGATCCTGCTGATCCTGCTGTTCGCGGTGAAGCTGCAGTGGGTCAATGCCGGCGGCTTTCCGGGCTGGAGCGAGGACGACGGCGGCGGCCTCATCGACGGCCTGAAGGCGCTGCTGCTGCCGGCCATCGCCCTGGCCCTGGTGCAGGCGGCGATCCTGGCGCGCGTCACGCGGTCCGCCGTGCTGGAGGTGATGCGCGAGGACTACGTGCGCACCGCCCGCGCCAAGGGCCTGACGCGCCGGCAGACGCTGTGGCGCCATGTGCTGCGCAACGCGATGATCCCGGTGCTGACGATCATGGGCCTGCAGTTCGCCAACCTGATCACCGGCACCATCGTGGTCGAGAACGTGTTCGTGCTGCCCGGCATCGGCCGGCTGGTGTTCCAGGCGATTGCCAACCGCGACCTGGTGGTGGTGCGCGACGTGGTGATGGGCCTGGTGGCGGTGGTGGTCATCGTCAACTTCCTGGTCGACGTGCTGTACGCGGTGGTCGACCCGCGCCTCAAGGCGAGCGACGCATGAGCGCCGCCATCGCTTCCGCACCGCGCACGGCCGTCGGATTCGGCGCCCGCGCACTGCGCCACCCCAGCTTCCTGATCGGCGCGGCGCTGTCGGCGCTGCTGCTGCTGGCGGCCGTGGTCAGCCTGGTCTGGGCGCCGTATCCGCCGGCCGAGATCGACATCCCGAACAAGCTGGAGCCGCCATCGGCCGCGCACTGGCTGGGCACCGACAGCCTGGGCCGCGACATCGCCAGCCAGCTGCTGGTGGGCGCGCAGAACGCCATCGTGGTGGGCCTGGTGGCAGTGGGCATCGGCCTGGTGATCGGCGTGGCCCTGGGCTGCCTGGCCGCCGCCCGCCGCGGCTGGGTGGACGAGCTGGTGATGCGCGCCGCCGACTTCACCTTCGCCTTCCCGGCCCTGCTGTCGGCCATCATGCTGGGCGCCATCTACGGCCCCGGCCTGCTCACCGGCATCCTCGCCATCGGCATCTTCAACATCCCGGTGTTCGCCCGCATCAGCCGCGGCGCGGCACAGGCGGTGTGGGCACGTGAGTACGTGCTCGCCTCCCGCGCAGCCGGCTTCGGACCGTGGCGCATCACGCTCGACCATGTGCTGCCCAACATCGCCAGCGTGCTGATCGTGCAGGCCACGATCTCGTTCGCCACTGCCATCCTGGCCGAGGCGGCGCTGTCCTACCTGGGCCTGGGCACGCAGCCGCCGCAGCCCAGCTGGGGCCGCATGCTCAACGAGGCGCAGACCCTGCTGTTCCAGGCGCCGATGCTGGCCGTCTATCCCGGCCTGGCCATCGCCCTGAGCGTGCTGGGCCTGAACCTGATGGGCGACGGCCTGCGTGACCTGCTGGACCCGAAGCTCGCCCGGCGGCGCTGACACAGCGCCTGGCACCCGGCCGCAGTACAATGCCGGGTTCTGCACGAGACGCGCCGGGGCCATGCAGATCCACCAATCCACACCGACCGGCACCCCCGAAGCAGACCGCACGCAGGAGATTTCCGCCAGATGGCCAAAGAAGAACTGATCGAGATGCAGGGCAAGGTGACCGAAGTCCTGCCCGACTCGCGCTACCGCGTGACGCTGGACAACGGCCACGAACTGATCGCCTACACCTCCGGCAAGATGCGCAAGCACCACATCCGCATCCTGGCGGGTGATGCCGTGTCGCTGGAACTGTCGGCCTACGACCTGAGCAAGGGCCGCATCACCTTCCGCCACATCGAGCGCCGCGGGCCCGATCCGGTCCGCCGCTGACGCAGCCGCGCTCGCTCAGCGCGAGCGCCAGGCCAGCGCCACGCTGGCCGTCGCGCCGAAGGCCTGGCGTGTGAGCGGGCTGCCGGCGGCGTCTCCCTGCAGCTGCGACAGCGCCAGCCCGGTCGTCAGCGCCCAGCGCGGCCCCAGCGGCACGCGCAGCACCGCCCCCGCATTCAGGTCGACGATGCCCGCGCCCGGCGTGAACGCCGTGCGGCCGGTGCGCAGCGCCACCTCGGGCGCGATGCCGAAGTAGGTCTGCATGTGGCGCTTGTCGGCCCAGGTGGCGCCCACGCCCACCGACGCCCGCGCCGCGGGCCACGGGGCCCAGCCATAGCCCAGACCCCAGCCGACCTGGGCGCCGCCCTCGCGGCCCAGGATGTCGGCCGAATACGCCAGGTTGGTGCTGAAGCCGCCGCCCAGGCGCAGGCTGCCGTTGAGCCGCGCCCGCAGCGTGCTGCGGATGTCGGGCAGGCCGGCCAGTGCCGGATCGTCGCCGGCCGAGCGGCCGTTGTCGAAGCGCAGGCCCAGGGCCAGCGACAGGCGGTCGCTCTCGATCAGGTCGGCGCTGGCGCCCGAATGCTTCTCGGTGCTGGGCGCCCCCAGCAGGCCCGACGAGCGCGCGCCGCTGATCTGGAAGCGCCCGTAGCGCAGCGACCACAGCGGGCGCAGCTTCTGCTCGCGCCCGCTGGCGCCGGCATAGGTGGGTGAATCGATCACCGCCAGGCCCAGCGCATAGGTCAGGCCGGCCGGGGCCGGCGCCTCGGGTGCCGGGGTGGTGTCCACGGCCTGCGCTGCGGCACAGAAGGGCAGGCTCAGCATCAGCAGGCAGGCGGGGCGGGCAGGCAGCGGCATCCGGGGTCCAGGGCAGGGCAGGGCAGGGCAGGGCAGACGGCGCGCAGTGTGCCGCCTGCCGATGAAGCCCGGCTGAAG
>CALMIF010000111.1 GCA_937864045.1 uncultured Aquabacterium sp.
GCAAGCTGGTCTTCGTGCTGCTGGTCTTCGCCGCGCTGGCCCTGGTGCCGCTGCTGGCCGGCCAGTTCGCGGTGGACCTGGTCACCAAGACCATGGTCTACGCCATCTTCGCCCTCAGCCTGGAGCTGCTGGTCGGCACCACCGGCCTGGTCTGCTTCGGCCATGCGGCGCTGTTCGGCATCGGCGCCTATGCGGCGGTGATGCTGTCGCCGGAGAACGATGCGGCCAACCTGCTGTGGCTGCTGCCGGCGGCGGTGCTGGCGGCGGCGGTGTACGCCGCCTTCATGGGCGCGCTCAGCCTGCGCACCAAGGGCGTGTACTTCATCATGGTGACCCTGGCCTTCGCCCAGATGGCCTACTACGTGGTGCATGACACGCCGCTGGGCGGCGGCACCGACGGCATCTACCTGAACGTCAAGCCGGTGCTGAGCGTCGGCGGCCACATGCTGCTCGACCTGGCCCAGGCGGGCAGCTTCTACGCCTTCACCCTGGTGCTGCTGGCCGCCGTGTTCGCCTTCCTGGCGGTGCTGCTGCGCTCGCGCTTCGGCCGGGCGCTGGCCGGCATCAAGGCCAATGAGCAGCGCATGCGTGCCACCGGCTTCGCCACCTACCCGTACAAGCTGGCGGCCTTCGTCGTCTCCGGCGCGCTGGCCGGGCTGGCGGGCTTCCTGTTCGCGGTGAAGGACGGCGTGGTCAACCCCGAGCTGATGGCCTGGCACCTGTCGGGCGCGGTGCTGATCATGATCATCCTCGGCGGCCTGGGCCACCTGCGCGGCGCGCTGATCGGCGCCTTCGCCTTCGCCCTGCTGCAGGAGTTCTTCAAGAGCGAGGCCATCTTCGGCCACTTCGCCAAGCACTGGCACCTGGGCCTGGGCCTGGCCATCATCGCCAGCGTGGCGCTGCTGCCGGACGGCCTGGTCGGCCTGCCGGCGCAGTGGCGGCAGCGGCTGCTGGGCAAGGCCCGCGGCGCGGCAGGAGAGCAGGCATGACGGACATCCTGCTGAAAGGCCAAGGCATCACCCGCCGCTGGGGCGGCCTGGTCGCCGTCAACGACGTGGCGCTCGACCTGCGGCGCGGCGAGGTGCATGCCGTGATCGGCACCAACGGCGCGGGCAAGAGCACGCTGATCAACATCCTCTCTGGCGAAATCCCGCCCTCGGCCGGCACGGTGCAGCTGCTGGGGCAGGACGTGACCGCCTGGTCGCAGCCCAGGCGCGCCCGCGCGGGTCTCGGCCGCAGCTACCAGTGCAACACCATCTACCCCGGCTTCAGCGTGCTGGAGAACTGCCGCCTGGCGGCCCAGGCGCGCACGCCCAAGCCCTGGCACTGGTGGCAGAGCGCGGCGGCCTGCCAGGCCAGCAACGGCGCCGCCCGCCAGGCGGCGCAGCAGGCCGGCCTGGCCGATGTGCTGGACCGCCCCGCCGGCAGCCTGTCGCACGGCCAGAAGCGCCAGCTGGAAATCGCGATGTGCCTGGCCACTGCGCCCCAGGTGCTGCTGCTGGACGAGCCGCTGGCCGGCATGGGCGCCGAGGAGACCGAGCGCATGCTGGCCCTGCTGGCCGAACTGAAGCGGGACCACGCCATCCTGCTGGTCGAGCACGACATGGACGCGGTGTTCCGCATTGCCGACGTGATCACGGTGATGGTCAACGGCACGGTGATCTTCAGCGGTGCGCCCGATGCGGTGCGGGCCAGCCCGGAAGTGCAGGCGGCCTATCTGGGGGGGCACTGAAATGGCTGGCGACCTCATCCTCGATGCCAAGGACATCCACGCCTGGTACGGCAGCAGCCACGTGCTGCACGGCGTGAACCTGCAGATCGCCCGCGGCGAGACCGTCGGCCTGCTCGGCCGCAATGGCATGGGCAAGAGCACGCTGATCCGCAGCCTGCTGGGCCATGTGGTGCAGCGGCAAGGGCAGATCAGCCTGTTCGGCCGTGACCTGTCGCGTGGCAAGCCGCACGAGATGGCGCGCCTGGGCGTGGCCTACGTGCCCGAGGGCCGCGGCGTGTTCCCCAACCTGACGGTGCGCGAGAACCTGGTGATGGCCGCCCGCCCCGGGCGCGACGGCCAGGCCGACTGGTCGTTCGAGCGCGTGATGGCCACCTTTCCGCGGCTGGCCGAGCGCCTGGGCAACCTGGGCAACCAGCTGTCGGGCGGCGAGCAGCAGATGCTGTCCATCGGCCGCGCGCTGATGACGCATCCGTCGCTGATCATCCTGGACGAGGCCACCGAGGGCCTGGCGCCGCTGATCGTGGCCGAGATCTGGCGCGTGATCGGCGAGATCCGCAACACCGGCATCGCCACCCTGATCGTCGACCGCGACTACCGCAAGGTGCTGGCGCGCAGCGACCGGGCCCTGGTGTTGCAGAAGGGCCAGGCGGTGCTGGCCGGCGCGGCCGACGCGGTGGCCGACGATCCGGCCCTGGCGGGCTTCCTGGGCGTCTGAACGGCCGCGCGCGCAGCCAGGCGGCTGCAACGGGATGTGAGAAATCCCGCGAACAGCGCAATGCGGTGTCTCAAGTTGGTGCGGCCCGGTGCCGAAGTGCGATGGAACCGGCTCGCCGCCGGTCTGCGTGCGCTGCTGCACGCCCACTGACCGCTGCCCGAGACAAGCGCCACCATGCTGAACAACCTGACGATCGCCACCCGCCTGAAGGCCACGCTGGGCCTGCTGGCCGCACTGCTCCTGGGCCTGGCCGGCCTGGCCCTGTGGCAGCTGAACCTGATGCGGGCTTCGACCCTGGAGATCACCACCAACTGGCTGCCCAGCGTGGAGCTGGTCAACAAGCTCGACGCCAGTGCCTCCGACGTGCGTGTCGCCGAATACAGCCACGTGCTGAACACCGAAGAAAAGGCGATGGCCGGGATCGAGAAGGACATCGCCCAGGCCAAGGCCACCTTCGACGAGACGCATGCCGCCTATGCCAGGCTGATCAGCAGCGATGCCGAGCGCAAGGAGCACGACGTCTTCGTGGCCGAGTGGAAGACGTACCTGGAGATCCATGAGCGGCTGATCGCCTTGTCGCGCAAGAACGAGACCGACGCCGCCCGGGCGCTGATCGACGGCGAGGGCAAGCAGAGCTTCGACCGCCTGTCGGCATCGACGGCCAAGCTGGTGGCGATCAACCACGACGGCGCGGTCGCCAAGTCGAAGGACAGCGACACCATCTACGCCAGCGCCCGCAACACCTTGCTGGTGGGTGCGGCAGCGGGCCTGCTGGCGGCCATCGCGGCCGCGGTGTGGCTGGTGCGCGCCATCACCGGCCCGCTGGCACAGGCCCTGGCCGCCGCCCGGCGCGTGGCCGACGGCGACCTGAGCGGCCAGATCGACGCCCGCGGCCTGGACGAGGCCGGCCAGCTGTTGCGCGCCCTGTCCGACATGCAGGCCAACCTGGGCCAGGTGGTGGCCAACGTGCGCCAGAACGCCGAGAGCGTGGCCACCGCCAGCGCCCAGATCGCCCAGGGCAACCAGGACCTGTCCAGCCGCACCGAGGAGCAGGCCAGCGCCCTGCAGCAGACCAGCGCGACCATGACCGAGCTGGGCACCGCCGTGCGCCACAACACCGACAACGCCACCCAGGCCAACCAGCTGGCGCAGGGCGCGTCGGCCGTGGCCGCGCAGGGCGGCGAGGTGGTGGGCAAGGTGGTGGCCACGATGCAGGGCATCAACGAGAGCAGCCGGCGCATCGGCGACATCATCGGCACCATCGACGGCATTGCCTTCCAGACCAACATCCTGGCGCTGAACGCGGCGGTGGAAGCGGC
>CALMIF010000112.1 GCA_937864045.1 uncultured Aquabacterium sp.
CGAGGATCTGCAGCGCCTGGTCGATGACCTGACGCGGGCCCTGGCCTGAGCGGCTGCGATGGTGGTGCTGCCCGACCGGCTGCGGGTGCGGTCGGGGCTGCTCAGGCCAGCGCCGCTGCAGCCTCCACGCCCGCGCCGGTGCGCTGCCGCCACACCAGCTCTCCACCGGCAAACACCACCAGCTCGCCCGGCTGCAGGGCGGCCCAGGGTTCGCCGTGGGTCAGGGGCTCGGTGGCGACCAGGGCCATGCGGTCGGCGGGGGCGTTGTCGCGGGACAGGTCCAGGCTCAGGTCGGCGTCGACCAGGCGCACGGCGCTGAAGGGGTGGCGGCGCTGCAGCCAGTGCAGGCGTGTGCTGCAGTGGGCATAGAGCGCATCGCCGTCGCTCAGCAGGAAGTTGAACGGGCCGTGCCGGGCGATGTCGCCGGCCAGTTGGGCCAGCACCGGTGCCAGCCGGCGCCATGCGGGGGTGGTGGCGGTGGCCACCGTCGTGGCGTCAGGCCCCGGCGGCAGGCGCTGGCGCAGGGCCTGCAGCAGCCAGCAGAAGGCGCGTTCGCTGTCGGTGCTGCCCACCGGCTGGTGGTGGCCGTCCAGCGGCGGGTGGACCTGCTTCAGGTTACCGTTGTGGCCGAAGGCCCAGGGCCGGCCGGCCCACTGGCGCTGGAAGGGGTGGCAGTTGTTCAGCTGCACGGCACCCTGCGTGGCCTTGCGGATGTGGGCCAGCACCGTGGTGGCGCGGATCGGATGCTGGCGCAGGAAGGCCGCCAGCGGCGAGCGGCAGGCCGGGGCGTCGTCGATGAAGAGCCGGCAGCCGCCGTCGCCCAGGAAGGCCATGCCCCAGCCGTCGGCATGGTCGGCCGTGCCGCCGCCGCGTGCCGAGAAACCGGTGAACGCGAAGGTGGCCGCGCTGGGCGCGCTGCTGTTCAGGGCGAAGAGCTGGCACATCGGTGACGAGGTGGACGAACCGGCCGCCGCGGCGGCCCATGCCGGTGTGTCGGCAGGCGCGCCCCGCGCTTGATGGTGGAAGCGGCCCGGGCCGGGCGTTGTGCACGCCTGGCCGGAGCAACCGGCGCGTCATCCGCCGGGGCACGACGGCCGGACGTTCAGCGCATCGTCGACGGCCAGCCGTTGCAGGTTCAGCTGGCGATTGAAGTCCTGCAGCTGCGCCAGCGGCAGGCCCGCGGCCGCAGCGATGGCGGCGACCGAATCGCCGGGCCGCACCTTGTAGCGGGCACAGCCCGGCAAGGCCTGGAGCGTGGCGCGCAGGGCCAGCATGGCCTTCTGCTCCGCGTCGCGCGCGGCCTGCGCCGAGCGTGCTTCTTCTGCCGCCTGGCGCTGCGCCTTGGCATGCAGGCGCGCCAGCGCGGCCTGCCATTCGGCTTCGCCGACGCGCCGGTAGACGATGCTGCGGTCCAGCAGCTTGGGCGCTGCGTCCACGAGGCCCAGCACAGCGCGGAAGAGGCCGACCATGTCATGGCGGGCGCCGGGTGTCAGCTCGTCGCCTTCGGCATCGAAGCCGAAGCGCCGGAACAGCGCCTGCAACTCGGCCGACTCCTTCGGCAGCGGATGGAGCACGGTGATGCGCTGGGCAGTCCAGTCCGGCTCGATCAGGTGGTAGGCGTGGAACGGGCGCAGCTTGTCCGGTTCCGACTGTTCCATCAGGAACCGCCCGCCCGGCAGGGCGGCAAAGCGCAGGGTGGCCGGTCGCGCCGCCACGGCGCCGGCCGCCGCCGGTGCCGTGGCGGCGACCGGCGCCTTGTGCGGCGTTGCCAGCAGGACGCGGTCGCGGTCGGGCGACCGGGTGAGCTGCACGCCCTCGATCTCGTCGCCGGCCTCACCGAGCAGGTCGTAGCCCGTCGGCAAGGGCGGGTCGACGAGCATGTTCTCCTGGAACTGGGGCTGCGCCGTGTTGACGATGCAGCCGGACAGCAGCAGGCATCCCAGCGAGAACAGCAGGCGCTATCGGGTCATGGTGATCAGGTGGTGGTTGGTGGTGGAAGTCGGGTCGGCGCTCACATCAGCGCCACGCCCTTGACCTGGGCGAACAGCGCATCGCCGGGCTGCAGGGCCAGGGTGTCGGCGCTGCGGCGGGTGATGCGCGCCAGCAGCCATGTCGGTGCGGCCTGCGCTGCGTCCTGCGGCGCGGCGCCGCCCAGGCGCAGGCGCAGCAGGGTGGTGTGGCCGTCGGCCTGCAGGCTGTCCAGCCGCACCGGCAGCACGTTGACCACGCTGCTCTCCTGCGGGCGCACGCGCGCCACGCTGACGTCACGCGCCAGCACCCGTGCGCGCACCGGCGCCCCCGGGGCGGCGCTGGTGGCGCCCACCCACAGCGCGCCGCCATCGAAGACCACGCGGCTCAGGCCGTAGGCGGTGTCGTGGTGGTCGACCCGGGCGGCGATGACGACGCCGGCATCGTCCTGCCGGGCCAGCGGCAGGTCGGCCCGGGCCAGCAGGGTGGCCAGCGGGCCGGCGGCGCGCACCTGGCCGGCGTCCAGCAGCACCAGGTGGTCGGCCAGGCGCGCCACCTCGTCCATGGCATGCGTCACCAGCACCACGGGCAGGGCCAGCTCGCGCTGCAGGCGTTCCAGGTAGGGCAGGATCTCGGCCTTGCGCGGCGCGTCCAGCGCGGCCAGCGGCTCGTCCATCAGCAGCAGGCGCGGCGCGGTGGCCAGGGCCCGGGCGATGGCCACGCGCTGGCGTTCGCCACCCGACAGCGTGGCCGGCCGGCGCGCCATCAGCGCACCGATGCCCAGCAGGTCGATCACCGCATCCAGCGCGAAGCCCTGCGCCGCCGGCCCGGCGCGGCGTCGGCCATAGGCCAGGTTGGCGCGCACGTCCAGGTGCGGGAACAGCGCCGCCTCCTGGATCACGTAGCCCAGCGCACGCTGGTGCGGCGGCACGAACAGGCGCCGGCCGTCGTCCTGCCAGACGGCTTCGTCCAGCGCCACGCGGCCGGCGGCGCGCTCCAGCCCGGCCAGGGCGCGCAGCAGGGTGGTCTTGCCGCAGCCCGACGCGCCGAACAGCGCGGTGACGCCGCGCCCGGGCAACTGCAGATCGACGTCCAGCGTGAAATCGCGTCGGGGCAGGCGCAGACAGGCGGTGAGCGTCATGCCGCGCGGGCCCCGCGCGCCGAGCGGTTGGCCAGGTGCAGCAGCACCAGCACCACCAGCGCAAAGCCCAGCATGCCGGCGGCCAGGCGGTGGGCGGCGGCGAACTCGGCCGCCTCCACATGCTCGAACAGCGCCACCGACAGCACCCGGGTCTGGCCCGGGATGTTGCCGCCGATCATCAGCACCACGCCGAACTCGCCCACCGTGTGGGCAAAGCCCAGCACGCTGGCCGTGACCAGCCCCGGCCGGGCCAGCGGCAGGGCGATGGTGAAGAAGCGGTCCAGCGGCCCGGCGCGCAGGGTGGCCGCGGCCTCCAGCGTGCGCTCGGGAATGGCCTCGAACGCCTGCTGCAGCGGCTGCACCACGAAGGGCATGGAATAGATCACCGAGGCCACCACCAGGCCGCTGAAGGTGAAGGGCAGGCGCCCCAGCCCCAGCCACTGGGTGAACTGGCCCACCGGCCCCTGCGGCCCCATCAGCAGCAGCAGGTAGAAGCCCAGCACCGACGGTGGCAGCACCAGGGGCATGGCCACCAGCGCCGCCAGCAGCGGCTTGGCCGGCGAGGCGGTGCGCGCCAGCCACCAGGCCAGCGGCGTGCCCAGCAGCAGCAGCAGCGCGGTGCTCAGTGCCGCCAGCTCGGCGGTCAGGCGCACGACGGTCCAGGTGGCTGCGTCCATGCCGCGCTAGGCGCCGTAGCCCCAGGCCTGGATCAGCTTGCGCGCTGCAGGGCTCTTCAGGTAGGACAGCAGCGCGCTGGCGGCGGCGCTCTGCGCGCCGGGCTTGAGCAGCACGGCGTCCTGGCGGATCTCGCCGTGCAGGCTGGCCGGCACCTTCCAGTGCGATCCGGTGGGCGGCCGGCCCGGCACGGCCACCTGCGACAGCGCGACGAAGCCCAGCTCGGCATTGCCCGTGGCGACGAACTGGTAGGCCTGGGCGATGCTCTCGGCGGTGACCAGCCTGGGTGCCAGCGCATCGGCCAGGCCACGCGCCTTCAGCACCTCCATCGCGGCAGCGCCGTAGGGCGCCAGCTTGGGGTTGGCCACCGCCAGCCTGGCGAAGCGGCCGCCGGCCAGCACCGCGCCCTGGTCGTCGACCATGCCGGCCTGGGCGCTCCACAGCACCAGCACGCCGATGGCGTAGGTGAACTGGCTGCCGGCCACGGCGTGGCCTTCGGCGACCAGCCGGCGCGGTGTCTCGTCGTCGGCGGCCAGCAGCACCTGGAACGGCGCGCCGCTGGCGATCTGGCTGTAGAACTTGCCGGTGGCGCCGGCCGATGCCTTCAGGGTGTGGCCGGTGGCGGCGGTGAAGCCTTCGGCCAGCGCGGCCAGCGGGCCGGCGAAGTTGGCGGCCACGGCCACCAGCACCTCGTCGGCGCGGGCAGTGTTGCCCAGCAGGGCGGCAGTGCAGAGCAGGGCGGTGCGAGCCAGCGGGGCGAAGGTGGGCATGCGGG
>CALMIF010000113.1 GCA_937864045.1 uncultured Aquabacterium sp.
GGCGGCTGTGCGCATGCACCAGGGTGTTGTGGCTGTCCTTGACGATGGCGTCGCCGACGCTGGCATTGCCGTCGGCATCCTTGGGCGCGACCTGCCACACCGCCTCCCAGGCGCCCAGGTCGTTCCAGCCGGCGTCCAGCGCCACCATGCGGATGTCGATGCCGCTGCCGGGGCATTGCTCCATCACCGCGTAGTCCACCGATTCGCTGGGCACGGCGGTGAATTCGGCCTTGCCCGGGCGCACGAACTTGGCGTCCGTGCTGCGGGCGGCCCAGGCGGCGCGGGTGGCGGCGGCGATGTCGGGGCGGAAGCGCTGCAGCGCGTCCATCCACACGCTGGCCTTGAGCACGAACATGCCGGCGTTCCAGAAGTAGCCGCCGTCGGCCAGGTAGCGCGCCGCGGTGGCGGCGTCGGGCTTCTCGACGAACTGCGCCACGGCGGGCGCCTGGCCGTCGCTACGGGCAGCGGCCACGCGGATGTAGCCGTAGCCGGTCTCGGGCCGGTCGGGCGTGATGCCCAGGATCACGATGCGGCCGGCGGCGGCCTCGCGCACGGCCTGGCGCAGCGCGCTGGTGAAGGCGGCGGTGTCGGTCACCGTCTGGTCCGACGAATTGACCACCAGCACCGGGTCTTCGCCCTGGTCCAGCGCCGCCAGCGCGGCCAGGGTGACGGCCGGCGCGGTGTTGCGGCCCACCGGCTCCAGCAGCACGGCCTTCGGCTCCAGCTTCAGCTCGCGCAGCTGGTCCAGCACCAGGAAGCGGTGGTCCTCGTTGCCCACGATGCAGGGCGCGGCCACCGCGATGCCGGGCTCGGCCAGGCCGCGCAGGCGCAGGGCAGCCTGCTGGAACAGGCTGTGGCGCTCATCGGCACCGCCGGCCAGCACCAGGAACTGCTTGGGATAGCCGGCGCGCGACAGCGGCCACAGCCGGGTGCCGGAGCCGCCGGCCATGATCACGGGTTGGACGGAAATGCTCATGCTGCGAAGCCGTTCGGGTTGGATTGCTGCCAGCGCCAGCTGTCGGCGCACATGCGGTCGAGGTCGAAGCGCGCGCGCCAGCCCAGCAGCTGCTGCGCCAGCGCCGGGTCGGCGTAGCAGGCGGCCACGTCGCCGGGGCGGCGGGCCACGATCTCGTAGGGCACGGGCCGGCCGCTGGCCTTGGCATAGGCGGCCACCAGCTCCAGCACGCTGTAGCCGCGGCCGGTGCCCAGGTTGACGGTGAACGCGCCGGGCGCATCCAGCAGCCGGCGCAGCGCGGCGACATGGCCCTCGGCCAGGTCGACGACGTGGATGTAGTCGCGCACGCCGGTGCCGTCGGGCGTGGGGTAGTCGTTGCCGAAGACGCTGAGCTGCGCCCGCCGGCCCACGGCCACCTGGGCGACGTAGGGCATCAGGTTGTTCGGCGTGCCGCGCGGGTCTTCGCCGATGCGGCCGCTCTCGTGCGCGCCCACCGGGTTGAAGTAGCGCAGGCAGGCGGTCTGCCACTGCGGGTCCGACGCGCCCAGGTCGCGCAGGATGGTCTCGCCCATCAGCTTGGTCTGGCCGTAGGGGTTGGTGGCCGACAGCGGGAAGTCCTCGGTGATCGGCAGGCGCTGCGGGTCGCCGTAGACGGTGGCGCTGCTGCTGAAGACCAGGCGGCGGCAACCCGCGGCACGCATGGCCTCGCAGGTGGTGACCAGGCCGCCGATGTTGTTGCGGTAGTAGGCCAGCGGCTGCGCGGCCGACTCCCCCACGGCCTTGAAGGCGGCGAAGTGCACCACGGCGTCGATGCGGTGGCGGCCGAAGATGGCGGCCATGGCCGCCGCATCGCACACGCTGGCGCGCTCGAACACCGGCACCTGGCCGCCCAGCTGCTGCAGGCGGTTCAGCACCTCGGGGCTGCTGTTGCTGAAGTCGTCGACGCCGACGACGGAGAAGCCCGCCGCCTGCAGCGCCAGCCAGGTGTGCGACGCGATGTAGCCGGCAGCGCCGGTGAGCAGGACGGTGGGCATCGGCCGCGCCGTCACTGGAAGACGAACTGGCCCGAGCAGCCGAAGCCGCTGGCGTCGTAGGCGTTGCCCACGCGCTGCACGCTGCGGGTCTCGTGCGTCAGGTCGCAGCCCACCTGGATGGCGCGGGTGGGCACCCAGCGCGCACCCAGCGCCAGGCGGGTCGTGCGGTCGCTGCCGTCGATGGGCTGGCCGAACAGGTCGACCGCGCCGGTGAAGCTGCGGCGCTGGTGGTCGATGCTGGCGTTCAGCGCGATCTTGGCGCTCAACTCGTAGTCGGCGCCCAGGCGCAGGCCGGTGGTGGTGCGGCTGAAGTCGCGGTTCAGCGGCAGCAGGTCGATGAAGGACGAGCTCTGGCCCAGGTCGCGCGACAGGCGCGCGTTGAGCCGGATCTTGCCGGTGGCCTGGGTGCTGCCGCGCAGTTCGGCGGTGACGCCGGAGAAGTCGCGCTGGGCGCTGCGGGCATGGTCGGTGCTGGTGTGGCTGATGCGCGCGTTCAGCGTCGTCAGGCCGCTGGGCACCCAGGTGGCGGTGAAGTCGATGTCGCGGCGCTTGTACGGGTCGTCGATCGACTGGTAGTCCACCTTCGACTGGCGCCAGGCCAGGCCGACGGTGGTGGCGCCGCCCAGGCGGTAGCGCAGGCCCAGCGAGCCGGTGTCCTGGTCGTATTCGCTGGCCGCGTAGCGGGCATTGCTGAAGCGCACCTGGCGGTGGCTCAGCGTGGCCTCGGCGGTCAGCCGCGTCACCACGCCCAGGCGCACCACGGCGCTGAGCAGGTTGTTGTCCTCGATGTTGCGTTCGGCGCGCTGACCGCCCAGCACCGCGGGGTCGAAGCTGCGCAGGCTGCGGTCGGCATTGAGGCCCAGCCGGCCCGACAGGCGGTTGACCGTCTCCCAGTCCAGGCCCAGCGCCAGGCCGTAGCCTTCGTTGTTTAGCTGGTCGTTGCTGGCGAAGCGGCTGGCCTGCAGCGAGCCGTTGCCGCTGAGGCGCTGGCGGCCCCAGGTCTGGTCGACGCCGGCCACCAGCGAGGTGGTGGAGACGGTGTCGGACTTGGACTGGGCACCCACCGGCAGGCCGCGCCCGCCGCCGATGCGGTAGAGGTTGGAGTCATGGGTGATCGACTGCGCCACGCCGATGTAGTAGGGGCTGCTCTGGGCCAGCACGGGGCCGGCGGCGAGCAGCGCGCACGCGGCGGCCAAGGTGCGGAGCGGGCGGTGGAGGGGAGCGGGCATCGGATCTCCGGAACAGGGGGTGAGCGCGGGTGGCCGTCGGCCGTTGGCGCGGCGGCCGGGCGCGGAGGGTCGAAGGGGGTGTCAGTACGCCTTGCTGTCCGCCAGCACCGATTTGACCGTGCGCAGGATGATCACCAGGTCCAGGCCGAGTGACCAATTGCGCAGGTACTCCAGGTCGTATTCCACGCGGGCCTGCATCTTCTCCAGGGTGTCGGTCTCGCCGCGGTGGCCGTTGACCTGGGCCCAGCCGGTGATGCCCGGCTTGACCTTGTGGCGCACCATGTAGGCCTTGATCAGCTGGCGGTACATCTCGTTGTGCGCCACCGCGTGCGGGCGCGGCCCGACGATGCTCATGCGCCCCTGCAGCACGTTGATGAACTGCGGCAGTTCGTCCAGCGAGGTCTTGCGGATGAAGGCGCCGAACGGCGTGATGCGCGGGTCGCCCTTGGTGGCCTGCTTGACGACCGGGCCGTTGTCCATCGCCGTCATCGAGCGGAACTTGTAGACGATGATCTCCTCGCCATCCAGCCCGTTGCGCCGCTGGCGGAAGATGACAGGCCCGGGCGAGCTGAGCTTGACGCCGATGGCCACCGCCAGCATCACCGGCGCGATCAGCACCAGGATCAGCAGCGACAGCACGATGTCGCTGAGGCGCTTGATCAGGCGGTTGGTGCCGGTGAACGGCGTCTCGCAGATGCCGACCACCGGCACGCCGTTCATGTCCTGCAGCCGGCCCTGGATGATGCTGATGCCGAAGACGTCGGGCACGAAGTAGATCGACGCGGTGGTGCCCTGCAGGTGCTCGAGCAGGGTGATGATGCGCGGCTGCGAGCCCAGCGGCAGGGTGATGAACACCTCCTTGACGCCGTGGCTGCGGATGTAGGGCGCCGCGTCCAGCAGGTTGCCCAGGCGCTTGCCGGTGGTGGCCTCGTGCAGGCGCTCGCCGGTGCGGTCGTCGAAGTAGCCCAGGAAGTCCACGCCCTGCACCGGGCTCTGGGTCAGCGCATGCGCCACCTTCACGCCCAGCGCCGACGCGCCGATCACCACCGCCGAGCGGCGGTTGCCGCTGTTCATCGCCTGGCGGCGGATGGCACCGTGGCCCAGCCGCACCGCCGCCAGCTGGATGACCGGGGTGACGAGGGCCCAGAAGAGGATGACCTCGGTGTCGAACAGGTCCAGGCTGCGGGTGCCGTAGCCGAAGCCCAGCAGGATGGCCAGCAGCGTGATCCACGAGCCCAGGATGCCCACGGCCGCCGAGCTGAGGCGGTCGCGGAAGCGGTTGATGCCGGGGAAGGTGAGCGCCAGCACCAGGAAGCACAGCGTGAGGTCGGCGCGGCCGACGCTCTCGTCCTCCCAGGCCATCGCACCCAGGTAGACCATCACCGTGATCGCCGGCTCCAGCACGGTGGCGATGAAGGCCGTGACCGACTGCGGGGCGCTGTTGAAGTTGCGGGTGCTTCGGGAATCGAACATCAGGCTCGTGGCGCGGGGTCGGCGGGGAACAGGGCTGGGCGTCGGCGGTGGCCTGGCCACCGGAAAAGGCTGCGGGCGATTCTCGTTGATATTCGACGCGATCCCGGTGACAACCCGGGGCCGGGATGGCCCCTGCCTACAATCCGGACGATGTTGCAGAACCTCAACGCGCTGCTCGCGCCGGCACTGATGGACCGCCTGGTCCTGGTGGTCAACCACGTGATGGCGGCCGAGCCGCAGGCGGTGGCCCGCATGCTACCGCACCAGGGCCAGGTGCTGCGGCTGGAGCTGCTGCAACTGCCGCGCCTGCTGCCGGCGCCGCCGCCGCTGGCCTTCCGCATCACCCCGGCCGGGCTGGTGGAGTGGTGCCGCGACCCGGTGGACGCCGACCTGCGCGTGCGGCTGGAGGCGTCGAACCCCGCCGCGCTGGCGCTGCAGGCCCTGGGCGGCAGCATGCCGCCGTTGGTCATCGAGGGGGATGCCTTGCTGGCCGCCGACGTCGACTGGCTGCTGAAGAACCTGCGCTGGGATGTCGCCGACGACCTGCAGCGCCTGTTCGGCCCCACGGTGGCGCACGAGCTGCACCGCCTGGGCAGCGGCCTGGCCGGCGCGCTGCGCAAGGCCATGCAGGGCGCCGAGGCCGCCGCCGGCCGCATGCGCGGGCGCTGACGCCAGGCCCGCGGCGCTCGGTCATGGGGCATTTCTTCCGGCTGGTCACCATCGGCCTGACCGTCCTGCGCTTCGGCCTGGACGAGGTGGCGCTGTCGCGCTTCCGCCAGGGCTGGGTGCGCGCCCTGGTGCGGGTGGCCACCATCGGCCGCCGCGCCCGGCTGGACGCGCCGCGCGGTGCGCGCCTGCGCATGGCGCTGGAGCGGCTGGGGCCGATCTTCGTCAAGTTCGGCCAGGTGCTGTCCACCCGGCGCGACCTGATGCCGCTGGACGTGGCCGACGAGCTGGCCCTGCTGCAGGACCGGGTGCCGCCGTTCCCGGGCACGCTGGCGGTGGCGCTTGTGGAGAAGGCCTTCGGCAAGCGCATCGACGAGGTGTTCGAGACCTTCGACACCACGCCGGTGGCCAGCGCCTCGATCGCCCAGGTGCACTTCGCCACGCTGAAGAACGGCCGCGAGGTGGCGGTGAAGGTGCTGCGTCCGGGCATGCTCGAGGTCATCGAGCACGACTTGGGCCTGCTGCACACGCTGGCGCGGGCGGTCGAGTGGGCCTGGGCCGACGGCAAGCGCCTGAAGCCGCGCGAGGTGGTGGCCGAGTTCGACGGCTACCTGCACGACGAGCTGGACCTGGTGCGCGAGGCCGCCAACGCCGCCCAGCTGCGGCGCAACATGCAAGGCCTGGACCTGGTGCTGGTGCCCGAGATGGTTTGGGACTTCTGCACCCCCACGGTGCTGGTGATGGAGCGCATGAAGGGCGTGCCGATCAGCCAGCTCGACCGTCTGCGCGAGGCGGGCGTGGACATCGCCAAGCTGGCGCGCGACGGCGTCACGATCTTCTTCACCCAGGTCTTCCGCGACGGCTTCTTCCACGCCGACATGCACCCGGGCAACATCCAGGTGAGCCTGGACCCCCGCAGCTTCGGGCGCTACATCGCGCTGGACTTCGGCATCGTCGGCACCCTGACCGACAACGACAAGGAATACCTGGCGCAGAACTTCCTGGCCTTCTTCCGCCGCGACTACAAGCGCGTGGCCGAGCTGCACCTGGAGTCCGGCTGGGTGCCGCCGGGCACGCGCGTGGACGCGCTGGAGAGCGCCATCCGCGCCGTGTGCGAGCCGCACTTCGACCGGCCGCTGAAGGACATCTCGCTGGGCCAGGTGCTGATGCGGCTGTTCCAGACCAGCCGCCGCTTCAACGTCGAGATCCAGCCGCAGCTGGTGCTGCTGCAGAAGACCCTGCTCAACATCGAGGGCCTGGGCCGCCAGCTCGACCCCGAGCTGGACCTGTGGGCCACGGCCAAGCCCT
>CALMIF010000114.1 GCA_937864045.1 uncultured Aquabacterium sp.
GCCCCCGGCCCGCGGGTGACGAAGCACACGCCCGGCCGCGGGCCCAGCTTGCCCTGCGCCTCGGCCATGAAGGCGGCGCCGCCCTCCTGACGGCAGGCGATGAAGCGGATCTGCTCGCGGTGGGCATGGAAGCCGTCGAGCACGGCCAGGTAGCTTTCGCCCGGCACGCCGAAGCAGGTGGTGACGCCCTGGGCGATCAGGGCTTCGACGAGGGCGTGGCCGGCCAAACGGGAAGTGGTCATCGGATTCAACGGCTGGAAGCAAGCGGCGCTGGATTGTCGGCCCGCCGAACCGTGCGCCGCACCCGCTGCACGCGGAAGGCGCTGACGATCAGCACGCCCTGCACCGCCGCCAGGCCGATCCAGATGGCGCGGTGCTGGTGCAGGTCCATCAACCGGCCGAACAGCAGCGGCGCCAGCGCCTGCCCGATGTCCAGCCCCGAGTAGACGACGCCGAACACCCGGCCGCTGGCATTGGCCGGCGTGCTGCGCTTGACCAGCATGTCGCGCGACGGGCTGGCGCTGCCGCTGACCAGGCCCATCGCGCCGAACAGCAGCGGCACCGCCCAGCCCGGCACCGGGCCCAGCGCCATCCACAGCGCGATGCAGGCCGCCAGGCCCATGCCGCCGGCGACGATGCGCTCGCAGCGGGCCGGGTCGCGCGCCAGGAAGCCGCCGCCCACCATGCCGGCCGCGCTGCACACCATGTAGATCGACAGGCAGGCCGCCACCCAGGCCAGCGGCACGTCGTGCAGGGCCTGGGCCGCACCGGGCGCGAAGGACTGCACCACGCTCAGCGCGACGGCATAGAAGAAGAAGAAGGCGAAGCACATCCACACCGCCGGGATGCGCAGGAAGTCGAACGCGCCCTCGGCCGCCGGCGCCGGCGCACCCGCCGCAGCGGCAGGCGGCGGCGCATCGGCCAGCACCAGCCGGCCGCGCTGCCACCACAGCAGGGCCAGCACGCCGAAGGCCACGGCCGCGGCCGTGCCCATGGCCGCGCGCCAACCGAAGGCGATGGCCACCGGCACCATCAGCGCCGGTGCCAGCGCCCAGCCCAGGGTGCCGGTGATGCCGTGGGCGCTGTAGGCGTGGCCCAGGCGGCTGGCGTGCACATTGCGGTTGAGCAGGGTGTAGTCGGCCGGGTGGAACACGCCGTTGCCGATGCCGGCGACCACCGCGCTGGCGGCCAGCATGGCGTAGCTGCCGGCCGTGGCATAGCCCAGCGCCGCCAGGCCCAGCAGGCCCAGGCCGCCCAGCAGCACCGGGCGCGGGCCATGGCGGTCGACGACGAAGCCGGCCGCCGTCTGCACCGCGCTGGAGACGACGAAGAAGACCGTCAGCAGCGCGCCGAGCTGGGTGTAGTTGAGGCCGAACTCGGTCTTCAGCCACGGGAACAGCGGCGCCAGCACCAGCTGGCTGAAATGGCTGACCAGGTGGGCGATGCCCACCAGGCCGATGGTGCCGGCGTCCTGGCGCAGCGGCGGCGCCGGTGGGGTGGATGGCAGGGTGGCGGCAGTCATCGGGCGATGGTAGGCCGGGGCCCGGGCCGGGCTTGTCGCAGCCGGGAAAACCCCGGTGCGGCGGGCTTCCGCGCCGTCAAGCCCCCGTGAAGCCGCGGCAGCAGCTTGTAACCACTGGTGCGGCGCCGCCCCGCCCTGCCCCCGGGGCCGGGGCCACCGGCGCACAACATCACGAAACGCGGGGTTCACCTGTGCCGCCTAGAGTGGTCGGAACCCGGTCCTCCAGGAGTTGTTCCCATGCTCAGCAGCCTGTTCGGCGATCTTGTGCCGCGCCGCCTTCCTGCCACGCCAGCGAGCCCGACCGCACCGGCCGTGGCCACCGACGGCGGCACCGCCCTCGTCAGGACACCCGCGGTGGACAGCATCGACGTGGTGGTCGACGACTCGCCCACCGAGGCCATCCGCCGCCACTTCCACGCCCACCGCCAGGACCTGCAGCGCGCCAGCGCGATGGTGACCCTGCTCGACCCCTCGCGGCTGTGGGCACCGCAGGTGCTGCAGGCCCTGGCCGCCGCCGGCAGCCAGCCGGTGCAGCGGCTGAACCTGCGCGAGCGCACCTCGCTGCGCACGCTGGCGGTGATCGAGCGCACCCTGGTGCCGCGGCGCGGCGCGCCGGCGCTGCGGGTCTACCAGGCCGACATCCGCGGCGGCGCCAGCGCGGCCGGCGTGGCACCGGAGGAAATCACCACCGCCCTGGCCGAGGGCAGCCAGCTGACCGCGGTGATCGTCGGCGCGATGCAGCCGCATGCCCTGGTGGCCCTGCTGCGCGCGCTGGTGGAGGCCACGCACCGGCCCGAGTGGCGCTGCCCGCAGATCGTGTTCATCCTGCCGCCGGCTGCGGCGGCGCTGCGCCAGCGCATCCTGGCGCAGGACTGGCCGGCCGGCGTCACCGCCCATGCGCTGGCCGATTCGCTGGCCAGCGCCGCCGGCGTTTGGAACCGGGTGCTCGAGGTCTGGGAGGCCGGCCAGCACCGCCTGGCCGACACCGCACCTGCTGCAACTGCACCTGTTGCCGACGCTTCTGCTGCCGCGGCGGCCCAGCCGCCGACCGGCCAGCCGGCCGATGCAGCGGCCGCCCGGCCGCCAGCGCCCGATGCCGGCCTGCCCCTGGTGGTGCTGAACCGCCTGCTGCTGCCGCTGGCGCGCAGCGAGGGCCTGCTGGCCTGCGCCATCGTCGACCTGGACAGCGGCGACCTGCGCGCCAGCCAGCACAACGGCGAGCCACCATCCGACCTGCACGCCCTGGCCGAGGCCATGTGCGCCGCCCGCCTGGCGCACCAGGCCGTGGCGCCCGACGAGCCGGCGCCCGACGAGGTGCTGGTGACCACCGGCACCCGCCAGACCCTGCTGCGCCGCCTGCCGGGCGCCGCGCGGCTGGGCTTCGTGGCAGTGCTGGACCGCCGCCGCGCCAACCTGACCCTGCTGCGCTTCAAGCTGCTGGACGCCGAACGCATCCTGGGTTGAACGCGGCGCTCAAGAACGGCGGGCCCGGTGCCGATAACGGCGGATCAGCAGTCCTGCCGTTCAGGAGCACCAAGCCATGGATTTCTCTTCGGTCTACAACATCCACGAAAAGACGATCTTCGAGGCCGTGGCCGCCGCCGCGCCGCGCTATCCGGCCATTGCCGACGACGCCGACCTGCTGGCCGACGTGGCCTGCGTGGCGCTGAACCGCATGCCGCCGCACTACATCCGGCACAGCGCCGACCTCGCCTTCTTCAGCACCGAGAAGGAACGCCAGGCCACGCGCCGCAACGTCGACGAGTCGGTCGACTTCGCCTTCGGCTACGTGCAGGCGCGGCACGTGATGGCGGCAAGGCGCTGATCCACCAACGTCCGCACGCCGTCAAGCGGCCGCCGCGGAACCGGCT
>CALMIF010000115.1 GCA_937864045.1 uncultured Aquabacterium sp.
CCAGGTGCTCGCGGGTCTGCGGCATCGGGCCGTCGTCGGCGGCCACCACCAGCAGGGCCAGGTCGATGGCCGCGACGCCCGCCAGCATGTTGCGGATGAAGCGCTCATGCCCGGGCACGTCGATGAAGGCGGCCTGCGTCTGCGCATCCAGCCAGCCGCCGGCAAAGCCCAGGTCGATGGTCATGCCACGCGCCGCCGATTCGCGCGCGTGGTCGGTGTCGATGCCGGTCAGCGCACGGACCAGCGTGGTCTTGCCATGGTCGACATGGCCGGCGGTGGCGACGATCACGCCGCCCCGCCCTTGGCTGCAGTGCTAACCGGCCTTCGGCGCGTCCACGAGGCGAGCGAGGATGCCCGGCAGCGCGGCATCCGCCAGCGCGCGCAACTCGTCGTCACTGCGGTCCTGGATCGGATGCGCGACGAACACCATCGCCGCATCGATGCCCAGCGACTGCGCCTGCGCGGCGGCCGCCTGGATGAACTCGGTCGACGCAATGCCCACTCCGGGAAGGCCCCGCGACTCCAGGTCTGCGATGTCATGCATACAGCACGACGTGCACGACCCTCAGTCGGCCAGGCCTTCGATGACGAGCTGGTTCTCCGCCGCGATCTGCTGGCGCAGCGCGACGGGTGCCGGCCGGGTGAAGGTGGGCTTGCGGTAGCGGTTGACGGTGATGCCCTGCCCGGCCAGCAAGGCCGAGATGCGGTCGAGGAAGACGTCGCCGCGGGCTTTCGAGATGTCGAGCACCGCGACCGACTTGCCGGCCAGGCTGTCTGGCCGGGGTGACAGGGCCCGGGCGACGGGTGATCGCTCGGAGGTGGGATCCAGCAGGATCGGTGGAGAGGTCATGCAGTGATCTCCTGGGTAACGGGAATGGAGCCGACGGAGCCGGACGCGGCCCAGCCGGCGATGATGGCCGAGAACAGCCCGGCGCCACCGCCGGCGCGCACGATGAGCAGGCCGCCGGGGCGGAACTTGGGGATCTGCTTGCCGGCCAGGGCGGCGGGCAGGCCCTCGGCGATGCCGTCGGCGCCGGCCAGCAGGGCATCGGCCGGCACCGTCAGCAGGCGCATCAGCTCGTCGTGCAGGCGCTGCTTGCTCCAGCCGGCTTCGAGGAAGACGCGGCAATGGTCGGGCGAGACCACCAGCACCGCGTCGCCGGCCATCGCCAGCTTGGGGTGGTCGACCACGCGCAGGCAGGCGGCGAAGCTCTTGGCCAGCGACTCGGGGGTGCGGCTCTTCTGGTCGACCACACCCTGCACACCTTCGCCGGCAAACAGGGTGACGGTCGACGCCTCGCGCGCAAAGCCGCGCTGCACATGCAGCGGCTCCCACTCGGGAATCTCGTTCTCGGCGAAGCAGAAGCTGTACTTGCCCGGCGTGCCCAGGGTGGACCGGTCGACCTCGCCCGGCCGGCCGCCGCCGACGTTGCGGATCACCAGCTGCAGTGCCCGGCCGATGCTGGCGTTGGCCCGGTGGCCCTGGCCCAGCGCATTCACGCCCGAATTGACACCCACCGCCCGGCCCAGCGGGCCGTTCACGATCACCATCGGCCCGCAGAACATGGTGGTGCACAGCACGCCGTGCATGCCGAACTCGTCGACCAGGGCCGCTTCCACGGCCGCCAGCACCAGGGGCATGTACTCGGGCTTGCAGCCGGCCATCACCGCGTTGATCGCCACCTTCTCCACCGTGCAGGGCGCGAGATCCGGCGGCACCAGGCCCAGCACCTCGCCGGGCTGGCGCGTGGTGCCGGCCAGCATGCGCAGCACGCGCTCCGGCGTGGGCGGCACCACCGGCAGGCCGTCGGTCCAGCCGCGGGCGAAGCAGGCCTCGACCGGGTCTTCGGCATCGCCGATGCTCACCTGCCGGGCTGTCAGGCCGGTGTTGCCGAAGCGCAGCTGCAGCGCCTCGGCCACGCCCGGGTCCAGCGTCTTGCTGGCGCAGCCGGGGCGCAGCTCGGGCAGGCCCTCACCCAGCGTGGCGATGCCGGACACCTCGCGCCAGTCGCCGCGGTGCCAGCCGTAGGCACGGGCCACCTCGCGGCCGCCCTGCATGCGGATCAGCGTGGGCACGAACTCGGTGTTCAGGCGGAAGCTGTGTTCCAGCGTCGCGTCCAGCTCGGCGCCGGGCACGCCGGCGGCGTAGGCCGGGTCGTCCTGCACCAGCACGGTCAGCGGGCCGGCAGCGGCCAGCGCGCCCAGCAGCGGCTCCACCAGCAGGCAGGTGGGGCAGTCGCGCTTGGCGATCACGATCAGGCCATCGGTGACGGGCATCGCGGGTGGGGCTCGGGCAAAGGGTCGGGCATCGTGGCACCGGGGCGGCGGCCTCGCTTGTCCCGGCTGCGACAGGCCGGCTTAGACTTGGCCGATGGCCCTGCACACTTGGCTGCTCTACCTCGTCGCCGCCATCGGCTTGTCGCTGACACCCGGCCCCAACAGCCTGCTGGTGCTGACCCACGGCGCCCTGCACGGCCACCGCCGCACGTTGTGGACCGTGGCCGGCGGCGCGGTCGGCTTCACCGCGCTGATCGGCCTGTCGATGGCCGGCATCGGCGCCCTGCTGCAGACCTCGGCCCATGCGCTGCTGGTGCTCAAGCTGGTCGGCGGTGCCTACCTGGCCTGGCTGGGCGTGCAGCTGTGGCGTGCGCCGCCGATCCAGCTCGACCTGCCGGCCGGCACCCCGCAGGCCAGCGCCGCGGGCCTGTTCCGCCAGGGCGCGCTGACGGCGCTGTCCAACCCCAAGGCCCTGCTGTTCTACGGCGCCTTCCTGCCGCAGTTCATCGACCCGCAGCGCGACCTGGCCACGCAGTTCGTGGTCATGGCCACCGTGTTCGTCGTGATCGAGATCGCCGTCGAGTGGGTGCTGGCGCTGATGGCCCACCGCGTGCGGCGCTGGCTGCAGCGGCTGGGCCGGCGCTTCAACCGGGCGTGCGGCGGCATGTTCGTGGCGATGGGTGCGGCGCTGCCGCTCACCCGTTGAGGCGACGCTGACCGTTCAGGTCAGGCAGGCGACTTCCTGGGCGGCGCTGCGGCGCGCAGACTGCGCCGCAAACGCACAGGAGACACACGATGCGCCACACCCTGGTGATCCGCGGCGGCACCCTGGCCGACGGCTCGGGCGGCCCGCTGCGTGAGGCCGACATCGCGATCGACGGCGACCGCATCACCGCGGTGGGCACGGTGCCCGGCAGCGGCGCCGAGGAGATCGACGCCCGCGGCAAGCTGGTGACGCCGGGCTTCGTCGACATCCACACCCACTACGACGGCCAGGCCAGCTGGGACACGCGCATGCAGCCCAGCAGCTGGCATGGCGTGACCACGGCGGTGATGGGCAACTGCGGCGTGGGCTTTGCGCCTGTGAAGCC
>CALMIF010000116.1 GCA_937864045.1 uncultured Aquabacterium sp.
CGCACTACGCCGAGCGCGCCTACCTGGAATACGCGCTCAGCGTGGTCAAGGGCCGGGCGCTGCCCGATGTGTGCGACGGCGCCAAGCCGGTGCAGCGCCGCATCCTCTACAGCATGCAGCGCATGGGCCTGGGCCACACGGGGCCGGGCGCGGCGGGCATTCCGCGGCCGGTGAAGAGCGCCCGCGTGGTGGGCGACGTGCTGGGCCGGTTCCACCCGCATGGCGACACCGCCGCCTACGACGCCCTGGTGCGCATGGCGCAGGATTTTTCGCTGCGCTATCCGCTGATCGACGGCCAGGGCAACTTCGGCAGCCGCGACGGCGACGGCGCGGCCGCCATGCGCTACACCGAGGCACGGCTGACGCCCATCGCCCGCCTGCTGCTCGACGAGATCGACGAGGGCACGGTCGACTTCGTGCCCAACTACGACGGCAGCACCGAAGAGCCGAAGCAGTTGCCGGCGCGCCTGCCGTTCGCGCTGCTCAACGGCGCCTCGGGCATCGCCGTGGGCCTGGCCACCGAGATTCCCAGCCACAACCTGCGCGAAGTGGCCGGCGCCTGCGTGGCGCTGATCAGGAACGACACGCTCAGCGATGACGAGCTGTACGCCCTGGTGCCCGGCCCCGACTACCCCGGCGGCGGCCAGATCATCAGCAGCGCGGCCGACATCCGCGACGCCTACGCCACCGGCCGCGGCAGCCTGAAGGTGCGGGCGCGCTGGAAGATCGAGGACCTGGCGCGCGGCCAGTGGAACCTGGTCGTCACCGAGCTGCCGCCGGGCGTCAGCAGCCAGAAGGTGCTGGAGGAAATTGAGGAGCTGACCAACCCCAAGGTGAAGGCCGGCAAGAAGGCGCTGAGCGCCGACCAGGTGCAGCTGAAGGCCAGCATCCTGCAGGTGCTGGATGCGGTGCGCGATGAATCGGGCAAGCAGGACGCGGTGCGCCTGGTGTTCGAGCCCAAGAGCCGCACCGTGGCGCAGGACGAACTGATCACCCAGCTGCTGGCCCACACCAGCCTGGAGACCAGCGCGCCGATCAACCTGACGATGGTGGGCCGCGACGGCCGGCCGACGCAGAAGAGCCTGCGCCAGATGTTCACCGAGTGGATCGACTTCCGCCAGGTGACGGTGGCGCGTCGCAGCCAGCACCGGCTGGACCGGGTGCTGGCGCGCATCCACGTGCTCGAAGGCCGGCAGCTGGTGCTGCTGAACATCGACGAGGTGATCCGCCTGATCCGCGAGAGCGACGAGCCCAAGCCGGCGCTGATCGCCCGCTTCAACCTCAGCGACCGCCAGGCCGAGGACATTCTTGAAATTCGCCTGCGCCAGCTGGCGCGGCTCGAAGCCATCAAGATCGAGCAGGAGCTGAAAACGCTGCGCGAGGAGCAGGGCAAGCTCGAAGAGATCCTGGGCAGCCCGGCGGCGCTGAAGCGGCTGCTGATCAAGGAGATCGAGGCCGATGCCAAGGCCCATGGCGACGAGCGCCGCACTTTGATCCAGGCCGAGAAGCGGGCGGTGGCCGAGATCAAGGTGGTCGACGAGCCGGTCACCGTGGTGATCAGCCAGAAAGGCTGGGTTAGGGCGCTGAAGGGCCACGAGGTGGACCCGGCAGCGCTGCAGTTCAAGGCCGGTGATGCGCTGGGCGCGACCTTCGCCTGCCGCAGCGTGGAGACGCTGCTGGTCTTCGGCAGCGCGGCCAAGGGCACGGGGCGGGTGTATTCGGTGGCCGTCAGCGGCCTGCCGGGCGGGCGGGGCGACGGCGTGCCGGTGACCAGCCTGATCGACCTGGAGGCGGGCACGACGCCGGCGCACTGGTTCGCCGGCCCGGCCGAGACCACGCTGCTGCTGGCCAGTTCGGCCGGCTTCGGCCTGCTGGCCAAGGCCGGCGACATGCACGGCCGCAACAAGAGCGGCAAGGCCTTCCTCACCGTCGACGAGGGCGCGCAGATCCTGCCGCCGCGGCTGGTGCAGGCCGGCCATCACCAGGTGGCCTGCCTGGCGGCCGATGGCCGGCTGCTGGTGTTCCCGCTCGACGAGCTGAAGCACCAGCCGGGTGGCGGCAAGGGGCTGACGCTGATGGACGTGGATGACAAGACGCCGCTGTTGTCCGTGGCGGCCATGGCCGACAGCGTGACCGTCATCGGCACCACCCGCGGCGACAAGCCCAAGGAAGAGCTTCTGAAAAACACCGCATTGGCGGCGCATGTCGGCAAGCGGGCGCGCAAGGGCAAGGCGGTCGACGGCTTCAAGAAGGTGCTGCGCCTGGCATGACCACCGCATGAGCGACACCCCCGCCTTGCCTCCGCTCTGGAAGCAACGGGACTACATGCTCCTGTGGAGCGGCCAGGTCGCGTCCACGCTGGGCGGCAGCGCCTCGGGCATCGTGGTGCCGCTGCTGGTGCTGGCGATGACCGGCTCGGCCAGCGCGGCGGGCATCGCCTCGGCGCTGGGCATCGTGCCCTACATCGTGCTGAGCCTGCCGGTGGGCGTGCTGGTCGACCGCTGGCACCGGCAGCGGGTGATGGTGGTCTGCGACATCGGGCGTGCACTGGCTTGCGGCGTGCTGGTGGCCGCACTGCTGTTCGACGCGCTGACGCTGCCGCTGCTGTACGCGGTGGTGGTGGTGCAGGGCGTGTGCATGGTGTTCTTCAACCTGGCCGAGGTGGCGGCGCTGCCCCGTGTGGTGGCCACCGCCCAGCTGCCGCAGGCCATCGCTCAGAACCAGGCCGGGCACTCGGGCGCGGCCATCGCCGGCCCGGCGCTGGGCACCTGGATGCTGCAGCAGGGCGGCCGTTCGCTGCCGTTCGCGGCCGATGCGCTGGGCCACCTGGTGTCGGCCTGGTGCGTGTGGCGGCTGCGCACGCCGCTGGCATCGGCCCAGCCTGCCGATGCACCGAGGAACCTGCGCGCCGAGATGGCCGTGGGCTTGCGCTGGCTGTGGCAGCAGCCGCTGGTGCGGCGCATCGCGGTGATCACCAGCCTGTCGAACTTCGTGATGGCGGCTGCGCCGCTGCTGGTGATCGTGCTGGCCAAGGGCTTCGGCGCCAGCGAGGCGCAGATCGGCCTGGTCTTCAGCGCCGGCGGCCTGGGTGGCCTGCTGGGGGCGCTGGCCGGCGGCTGGTTCGCCCGGCGCTTCAGCTTCGGCCAGGTGATCGCCGGCGTGCTGGCGGTGCAGGCGTTGATGCTGCCGCTGATGGTGGTCGCGCCCGGCGCCTGGACGCTGGGCGTGGTCTATGCGGTGCTGGCGTTCTGCGGCCCGGTCTACAACGTGGTCCAGCTGAGCCGCCGGCTGGCGATGATTCCCGACGGGCTGCAGGGCCGGGTCAACAGCGCCTTCCGCTTCGCCGCCAACGTGCTGTACCCGGTGGGCGCGGCGCTGTGCGGCTGGCTGGCCGAGCACCACGGCCCGGGTGTGGCGGCCTTCTTCTTCACCGTGGTGATGGCGGGCCTGGCGGTGGCGGCGGTCGCCAGCCAGGTGATCCGCCGCGAAGGCTTGCCCGGCTGAACCGGATCAGGGTGTTGCCAGCGCGTAGGGACCGCCGCGCTGCAGCCCGCGCTGGTAGGCCGGGCGCGCCCACAGCCGGCGGATCCAGGCGTCCATCGCGGGGTATTGCGCCCGCAGGTCGCGCGCGGCCTCGGCGACGAAGCTCATCTGGATGTCGGCGCCGGTCAGGCTGTCGCCGACCAGGAAGTCGCGGCCTTCCAGCGACTTGTCCACGTAGCCCAGGTGGTTGGCCAGTTCGCTGTCGATGCGCGGCTTCAGCGGTGCGCCGCCATCGCCCAGGCGGCCCACGTACAGGCGCAGCATCAGCGGCAGCATGGCCGAGCCCTCGGCGTAGTGCAGCCACTGGTTGTAGACCTCGAAGTCGGGCGTACCCGCCGCCGGCTGCAGCCGGCCGCCGCCGTGGTGGCGGATCAGGTAGTCGACGATGGCGCCCGACTCGTGCACCGTGGTGCCGTCGTCGACGATCACGGGGCTCTTGCCCAGCGGGTGCACCGCCAGCAGTTCGGGCGGCGCCAGCCGCGTGGTGGCGTTTCGTGCGTGCTGCACGATCTCGTAGGGCGTGCCCAATTCCTCCAGCAGCCACAGCACGCGCTGCGAGCGGGAATCGTTCAGGTGGTGGACGGTGATCATCGACGGGCTCCGGGTGGGTGGCGGGTGTCGGGATGCGCCTGATCGTGGCGTCCCGGTGCGGCCCGTATATTGACCGCAGCGCTCGCACCGAGGCGCCTCCCAGGAGACACCCCCATGACCCTGAACGTGACGGCCCAGCCCGCTCCCTGCGGCGCGGTGGTGCGCGGCATCGACCTGCGCCAGACCCTCGACGCCCACACCCTGGCCGCCGTGCGCGCCGCCTGGCTGCAGCACCAGGTGCTGGCCTTCGTCGACCAGACGCTGACGCTGGAGGACCTGGAGCGCTTCGCGCTGTGCATCGGCCCGTATGGACAGGACCCGTACTTCGAGTCCGTGCCCGGCCATCCGCATGTGGCGCAGGTCAAGCGCGAGGCCGACGAGACCAGCACCATCTTTGCCGACAACTTCCACTCCGACTGGAGCTTCCTGGCCCGCCCGCCTGCGGCCACGCTGCTGTACGGCGATGTGATCCCGCCCGTGGGCGGCGACACGCTGTTCGCCAACCAGTACGCGGCCTGGGATGGGCTGTCGCCCGCCATGCAGGCCCTGCTGAAGGACAAGCAGGGCGTGCACTCGGCCCGCCGCGGCTACGCCAGGAACGGGCGCTATGGCGAGGGCGACAAGGGCCGTTCGATGGCGATCCGCTTCGACGATTCGGCCCTGGCCACGCAGACCCAGCCCATCGCCCGCGTGCACCCCGAGACCGGCCGCACCGCGTTGTTCGTCAGCCCCGGTTACACCATCGGCATCGACGGCATGCCGGATGCCGAAGCCCAGCCGCTGCTGCTGGAACTGTTCCGCCATCAGGCCAAGCCGGAATTCGTCTACCGCCATGTCTGGCAGCAGGGCACGCTGCTGCTGTGGGACAACCGCTGCCTGGTGCACGCGGCCACGGGTGGCTATGACGGTCATCGCCGGCTGCTGCACAGGATCACGGTGGGGGAGCGCTGAGGCGGCCTGTCACCCGCGCGACGACGGGTTGCCCCGGGCGGCCAAGGGCCCTGCCGCGGGCTTAGACTGGGTTCATCACAAGGGTGTGCCCATCTTGGTCAGCCGGCTTGAGGCGACCATGCAACGCGGACACGCCGCAGCAGGAGACCGAAGCCAGTGCGTCCCACCAACGTGGCCGACCCGGAATACTTCCACAAGGTCGTCGATTGCCAATGGGCGTGCCCCGCCCACACCCCTGTCCCCGAATACATCCGCCTGATCGCCCAGGGCCGCCATGACGAGGCGTACATGGTGAACTGGGTGTCCAACGTCTTCCCCGGCGTTCTCGGTCGAACCTGCGACCGGCCCTGCGAACCCGCCTGCCGGCGCGGCCGGGTGGAAGACGAGAACCTCGCCAAACCGGAGCCGGTGGCCATCTGCCGCCTGAAGCGCGTGGCCGCCGACTTCAAGGGCCCCGAGGTGCGCGCGATGATGCCGCGCCCGCTGGCGAAGAACGGCAAGCGCGTGGCCTGCGTCGGCGCCGGTCCGGCGTCGCTGACGGTGGCACGCGACCTGGCCAACCAGGGCTACAGCGTCACCGTGTTCGACGGCGACCCGAAGGCCGGCGGCTTCATGCGCACGCAAGTGCCGCGCTTTCGCCTGCCCGAGGCGGTGATCGACGAGGAGGTCGGCTACATCCTGCACCAGGGTGTCGAGTTCAAGGCCAACCACCGCATCGCTTCGATGAAGGCCCTGTTGGCCGAGCCCTGGGATGCCGTCTTCGTCGGCAGCGGTGCGCCGCGCGGGCGTGACCTGCAGATTCCCGGCCGCAACGAGGCCGCCGCCGGCAGCATCCACATCGGCATCGACTGGCTGTCGTCGGTGTCCTTCGGCCACATCACCAGCGTGAAGAAGCGGGTGCTGGTGCTGGGTGGCGGCAACACCGCGATGGACTGCTGCCGCTCGGCGCGCCGCCTGGGCGCCGACAGCGTCAAGGTGGTGGTGCGCAGCACCTTCGAGGACATGAAGGCCTCACCCTGGGAGAAGGAGGATGCCGAGCACGAGGGCATCCCCATCCACCCCTGCCATGTGCCCAAGGCATTCATCGTGCGCGACGGCGTGCTGGTCGGCATGCGCTTCGAGCTGGTCGAGTCGGTCTACGACGACAAGGGCCGGCGCAGCCTCAAGCCCACCGGCGCGCCCGACGTGGTGTTCGACTGCGACGAGGTGCTGATCGCCGTCGGCCAGGAGAACGCCTTTCCCTGGATCGAGGCCGATGCCGGCATCGCCTTCGACCAATGGGGCCTGCCGGTGCTGGATGCCAAGACGCTGCAGGCCAGCGTGCCGCGTGTCTTCTTCGGTGGTGACGCGGCCTTCGGCCCGAAGAACATCATCACTGCGGTGGCCCACGGCCATGAGGCGGCCGTGTCCATCGACCGCTTCCTGCACGACGAAGCGGTGACGCAGCGCCCGCCGCCGCATGTGAACCTGGTGTCGCAGAAGATGGGCATCCACGAGTGGAGCTATGCCAACGCGCCCACCAACGACATGCGCTTCAAGGTGCCCTGGGCGAATGCCGAGAAGGCCCTGGCCAGCATCAAGATCGAGGTCGAGCTGGGCTTCGACCTGAAGACGGCGATCAAGGAAGCCGAGCGCTGCCTGAACTGCGACGTGCAGACGGTGTTCGCCGACAAGGCCTGCATCGAGTGCGACGCCTGCGTCGACATCTGCCCGATGGACTGCATCAGCTTCACCGAGAACGGTGAGGAAGCCGACCTGCGCACGCGGCTGAAGGCGCCGGCGATGAACCTGGCGCAAGACCTGTACGTCAGCGGCGCGCTCAAGACCGGCCGGGTGATGGTCAAGGACGAGGACGTGTGCCTGCACTGCGGCCTGTGCGCCGAGCGCTGCCCGACCGGCGCCTGGGACATGCAGAAGTTCCTGCTGCTGACGGCCAAGGCGGGCCCGGCCTGCCGCGATGGCAAGGGCACGCCGATCAACGCCGCAGCCAAGCAGGAGGTGCGCGCATGAACCGCATCGAAGCGACCAACGACTTCGTCGTCAAGTTCGCCAACGTCAACGGCTCGGGCTCGGCCTCGGCCAACGAGCTGTTCGCCAAGGCCGTGCTGCGCATGGGCGTGCCGGTGGCACCGCGCAACATCTTCCCCAGCAACATCCAGGGCCTGCCGACCTGGTACGAGGTGCGGGTGACCGAGGCCGGCTGGCTGGGCCGGCGCGGCGGCATCGACATGATGGTGGCGATGAACCCGCAGACCTGGG
>CALMIF010000117.1 GCA_937864045.1 uncultured Aquabacterium sp.
TTGCCCGACCCCGAGATCGAGACCCGCAGGCCGTCGAAGTTGCGATGGGCGCGGCGCAGCATCTCCTGCGCGAAATACACCGTGCCATAGCCGGTAGCCTCGGGTCGCATCAGGCTGCCCCCGAACGCGATGCCCTTGCCGGTGAACACGCCGCCGGTGTCGTTCGACAGCTTTTTCATCGCGCCGGCCATGAAGCCGACCTCGCGTGCACCGACGCCGATGTCGCCCGCGGGCACATCGGTGTTGGGGCCCAGGTGGCGGTAAAGCTCGCTCATCAACGCCTGGCAGAAGCGCATCACCTCGGCGTCGCTCTTGCCTTTGGGGTCAAAGTCGGAACCACCCTTGGCGCCACCCATCGGCAGCGTGGTCAGCGAGTTCTTCAGCGTCTGCTCGAACGCGAGGAACTTCAGGATCGACAGCGTCACCGATGGATGAAACCGCATGCCGCCCTTGTAAGGGCCGATGGCCGAGCTGTGCTGGATGCGGAAGGCGCGGTTCACCTGGGTCTGGCCCCGGTCGTCGAGCCAGGCCACGCGGAACTGGATCACCCGTTCGGGCTCGACGAGACGCTCGAGCAGGGCGTACTCGCCGTACTGCGGGTGGGTTTCGATGAACGGCCACAAGCTGACCATCACTTCCTGGACGGCTTGCAAAAACTCGGGCTGGTGAGGGTCCCGCCGCGCCACTGCGGCCAGGAAGTCGTCGAGATGGGCGAATTTCAAAGCGGTCTTCTCCGATCGAAAGGAATGGGCGCGCGCCCATTTGTCGGGCGCTGCACACCAGCCGCGTGCCCTCTGAGATTTTAGGGGACCCGGCATGCACCATCCTGCCCTGACCTTGTGGCACTGTGCGCAGGTGCAATGAAGCGATTTGCTGTCGGTGCATGCCAATGCCCTAGGGACGCGCTGATCAATGGCCAAGCTGAGCGGCCAACGTCGACCTGCAGTCCGGCGCGCGGCCAGCGAAGGCGAAGTCGGTGCCGCTGCCAGGCCGCAGGCACTCGTTTTCGGCCCTTATCGGGCCGTTCCGCCCGATCAAGACACACCTCGGGCATGTAGGTCCATCAACGATCGCTTGGCGATCACCAGATTGGCCAGCCCGAACAGCGCGAACAACTGCCCCTGGTTCTTGGCCAGCCCCTTGTAGCGGACCTTGCGGTGGCGGAACAGGTTCTTGACCACATGGAACGGGTGCTCGACCTTGGCCCGCACGCTGGCCTTCAACTGCTCGGCCTTCTCCAGCAGTTGCGCCCACTTCTTCGTCAGGTCCAACGCCCGGCGCTTGCCCGGCTGCATAAGCGACTCTGAAGCCGCTGGTCTTTCGGGAGACGACGTTGCCAAGTGCAAGATGGATGCAAGTCGGAACCGGACCGGATGAGGGATTCGCTTGGACGCCAGGGCAACACGCGGCTCAGGTCGAAGGTCGGTGCCCGCGTCGACGATCGGCCTTGGGCCATGTCGACGCACCCAGCAACTGGGTCGCCTGCTGCTGCAGTGCGCCGAGCAGAACATCCAGCGCGGCCACTTGCGCGTCGGTCAATCGTGTCAGCAAGGCGCCGTTGATGGCAGCCACGCGCGGCAGCATGCGCCCATGGAGCGCGCGGCCTTCGTCCGTGAGGCCCACCAATGCCAGACGCCTGTCACTGGCGACGGTGCGCCGCTCGACCAACCCCCGCGCCTGCAGGCTGGCCAGCGCGCGCGAGGTGCGCGCGCGGTCCAGCTCGGCGCGCTCGGCCAGCTCCGAAGGCTGGAGCTCCCCGCCTTGTCCAAGCACCGCCAGCAGCCGCCATTCACGCCGCGGGATGCCGAACTCGCCTTCGCACACGCGCAGCGTCATCGTGCCGGCGGTCGCATACAGCTGCCCCAGCCGGTAGATCAGCAGGTCACCCAGGACCTCGGGATGGCGCAAGCGCTCGGCGCGATCGGCAGATGGCATCGGGTCAACCCCAGGGATGATTGATTAGATCAATGGATGATCGGCGGCCTAGATTTCAGCACCGAACAAGGAGACGCCCGATGAACCGCCGCCAGCTCACCACCCTCGCCGCCGTCCTGACGGGCAGCCTCGCCGGCTTCGGCAGTGCCGCCCAGGCGCAAGGCGACAAGACGATCCGCATCCTGGTGGGCTTTCCGCCGGGCGGCTCGATCGACATCGTCACGCGCCTGCTGGCCGACAAGATGAAGGAGGACCTGAAGGCCAACGTCACCGTCGAGAACCGCGCCGGTGCCGGCGGCCGCATCGCCGCCGAGCTGCTGAAGTCCGCGCCGGCCGACGGCAGCACGCTGATGATCACGCCGGTCGTGGTCCCGGTGCTGGCGCCGCTGGTGTTCTCGAAGCTGAACTACAACGCGGCGACCGACTTCGCGCCGGTCGGCCATGTCTGCAACTACGGCTTCGCGGTCACCGTGCCCACGGCCCTGCCGGTGAAGACCATTCCCGAGCTGGTGGGCTGGCTGAAGGCCAACCCGCAGAAGGCCAACTTCGGTTCGCCGGCACCGGGCAGCCTGCCGCACTTCTTCGGCGAGATGCTGAGCCGCGACGCCAAGGCCGACATGGTGCACGTGCCGTTTGCCGGCGGCGCCGCGCTGCTGGGTGCGTTGGTGGGCAACCAGGTCAGCGTCGGCATCGACGTGGTGCTGGAGACGCTGGAGGCCCACAAGACCGGCAAGGTGCGGGTGATCGCGACATCGGGTGACAAGCGCAGCAGCGTGTTGCCCGACGTGCCGACGCTCAAGGAGCAGGGCCATCCCAACCTGGTGGCCCAGGGCTGGTTCGCCATGTACGCGCCGGCGAAGACGCCGCAGCCGCTGATCGACGCGGCCAACCGGGCCCTGAACAAGGCGCTGGCGCAGCCCGACGTGCTGGACCGCTTTGCCAAGCTGGGGCTGGACGCCGGCGGCGGCAGCCCGGCCGACCTGTCGACCCTGGAGCGCAGCAGCAACGCCCGCTGGGCGCCGGTGGTCAAGGCCACCGGTTTCCGCGCCGATTGAGGCAGCGCGCGATGACCACCCCCCACTACGCCGTCACCGGCGTCGCGTCCGGCATCGGCGCTGCCCTGGCCGCCCGGCTGCTGGACCGCGGCTGCCGCGTGACCGGCTTCGATGTCCGCCCGCCGGCCGATGCGGCCTTTCCCTGCCATGCGGTGGACCTGGCCGACCTCGGCCGCATCGACAGCGCGCTGGCGGCCGCCGACGGCCCGTTCGACGGCCTGTGCAACAACGCCGGCGTCTCGCCCCGCCCGGGGCAGGAAGTGGCCATTCTCACGATCAACTACTTTGCGCAGCGCACCGTCACCCGCGCGCTGCTGCCGCGCCTGGCACCGGGCGCCTCGATCGTGAACATGGCATCGCGGGCCGGCGCGCGCTGGCGCGACAACCTCGCCCAGGTGCAGCGCCTGGCCGCGCTGGATCCGCGGGATCTGCCCGCCTTCGTGCGCGACGAGGGCATCGACGCCACCCGCGCCTACAACCTGTCGAAGGAAGCGCTGATCGCCTGGACCGTGGGCGAGAGCGAGGCGATGACCGCGCGCGGCCTGCGCATCAATGCGGTGTGCCCGGGCGCCGTGGCCACCGGCCTCCTGACCGACTTCGCCGCCGCCTTCGGCGAGGCGATGGCGCGCAACCTGGCCCGCGCCGGCCGGCCCGGTCAGCCGGAGGAGATCGCCGCCGTCGCCGACTTCCTGCTCGGCCCCGACAGCAGCTGGCTGCGCGGCGCCGAGATCTCGCCCGACGGCGGCATGGGCGCCTTCGCCGCCAGCGATGCGCTCGGCCTGGCCGCGCTGCGGCTCTGAGGAGAAGAACGATGCAGACCGACACGATGCAGCTGCCCGTCTGGGACGGCGACCTGTACGCCGATGCCGTGATCCAGGACCCGTACCCGGTCTACGCGCAGTTGCGGGCGCTGGGCCCCGTGGTCTGGCTCGCGCAGCACCAGGTCTACGCGCTGCCGCGTTATGCCGAGGTGGCCAGCGTGCTGCGCCAGCCCAAGCGGTTCAGCAGCGCACGCGGCGTGTCGCTGAACGAGCGCACCAACCGGATGCTGGTCGGCAGCACGCTGAACTCGGATCCGCCGGAGCATGACGCGACGCGGGCCATCACGTCCGAGCCGCTGCTGCCCGGTGCGCTGGAGGCCATCGCACCGCGCATCCGCCGCGCCGCCGATGCGCTGGTGGCCGACCTCGCCGCGCGCGGCCGTTTCGACGCGGTCAGCGACTTCGCCCAGCACCTGCCGGTGAGCATCGTCGCCGAACTGGTCGGCCTGCCCGACGCAGCCCGGGCCAAGATGCTGACCTGGGCCTCGGCCACCTTCAACCTCTTCGGGCCCGAGAACGACCGCGCCAAGGCCGCCTTCGACGACCTGCGCGACCTGAAGGCCTTCCTCGACGAACACGGCACGCCCGAGAAGCTCAAGCCCGGCGGCTGGGCGCAGCGCATCTTCCACGTCGGCGCCGAGCGCGGCATCCCGTTCGAGACCTGCGCGCAGCTGATGCGCGACTACATCAACCCCAGCCTGGACACGACGATCTCGTCGACCGGCCAGGCCATCAAGTTCTTCGCCGACGCGCCGGACCAGTGGGCGCTGGTGCGCGCCCGGCCCGAGCTGATCCCGAACGCGGTGGAAGAGGTGGTGCGGCTGGCCTCGCCGATCCGCGCCTTCACCCGCTTCGTGACCGAGGACAGCGCCATCGCCGGCGTGCCGATCCCGCAAGGTGCCCGGGTGATGGTGATGTACGCCTCGGCCAACCGCGACGAGCGCAAGTTCGCCGACCCCGACCGCTTCGACGTGACGCGCGACGTGCACGACCACCTGGGCTTCGGCTCGGGGGTGCACATGTGCATGGGCATGCACCTGGCGCGGCTGGAGATCGTCAGCCTGCTGCAGTCGCTGGCGCGGCGGGTCCGGACGATCGCGCTGGACGGCGAGCCCGTCGTGGCGATGAACAACACGATCCGCGCCTATGCGTCGCTGCCGGTGGTGGTGACGGCCGATGCGCGGGCCACGGCGGCCCTCGACGGACCCGCGTCCACCGAGCGCGAGACCCTGGCGATGCGCGTGGTCGCGCGCCGCGCGGTGGCGCAGGACATCGTCGCCCTCGATCTGGAAGCGGCCGACGGCACGCCGCTGCCGCCGTCCGAGCCCGGCGCCCATGTCGACCTGCACCTGCCAGGCGGGCTGCTGCGGCAGTACTCGCTGTGCAACCCGCCCGGCGCGCTGGGCCGCTGGCGGCTGGGCGTGCTGCTGGACCCGAACTCGCGCGGCGGCTCGGCCGCGGTGCATGCCGGCCTGGCAGTCGGCCAGATCATCGAGATCGGCCGGCCGCGCAACCACTTCCCGCTGCGGCTGGATGCGGCCCACACGGTGCTGTTCGCCGGCGGCATCGGCATCACGCCGATCCTGGCGATGGCCCATGCGCTGCAGGCCGCCGGGCGGTCGTTCGAGCTGCACTACTGCGGCCGCAGCTCCGCGCGGCTCGCGTTCCTCGATGAGCTGCAGACCTTCGGGGATCGTGTGCAGGTGCACCTGGACGACGGCCCCGAAGCGCAGCGCCTGCACATCGACCAGGTGCTCGCCGCGCCGGCCGCCGACCGCCACCTCTACGTCTGCGGGCCCAACGGCTTCATGGACTTCGTCACCCACGCCGCACAGCGCCTGGGCTGGGCCGACGACACGGTGCACCTGGAACGCTTCGGCGCCGAGGTCAACACCGACGGCGCGCCGTTCACCGTGGTGGCGGCACGCAGCAACGTCACCTTCGAGGTGCAGCCCGGCGAGCGCATCGCCGACCAGCTGATCGCCCACGGCATCGACGTGCGCATGTCGTGCCAGTCGGGCGTCTGCGGCACCTGCGTCACGCGGGTGATCGACGGCATGCCCGACCACCGCGACCACGTGCAGACCGCCACCGAGAAGGCGGCCAACCGCACCATCACCGTGTGCTGCTCGCGCTCGAAGACGCGGCGCCTGGTGCTCGACATCTGAAGGACACCGCCATGCATGACTACCCGGATGTGCTGCTGCACATCGACGGCCAGTGGCGCGCCGGCCGCGCCGGCGCCACCCTGCCGGTGCACGACCCCGCCACCGGCCAGCGCATCGGCAGCGTGGCCGTGGCCGAGACCGCTGATCTCGACGAGGCGCTGGCCGCTGCCGAGCGCGGCTTCGCCCTCTGGCGCCGTGTGCCGGCGGCTGAACGCGCCCAGCGGCTGCAGGCCGCCGCGCGCCTGCTGCGCGAGCGCGCCGACGGCATCGCCCGTCTTCTGACGCTGGAGAACGGCAAGCCGCTGGCCGAGGCCCAGGCCGAGGTGCGCTTCGGCGCCGACATCGTCGACTGGTTCGCCGCCGAGGGGCAGCGCGTCGCCGGCCGCATCGTTGCGCCGCGCGGCGAACACCAGATCGCCCAGGTCTTCAAGGAGCCGGTGGGCCCGGTGGCCGCGTTCACGCCCTGGAACTTCCCGATCAACCAGCTGGTGCGCAAGCTCTGCGGCGCGCTGGCCACCGGCTGCTCGGTGATCGCCAAGGCGCCCGAGGAAACGCCCGCGTCGCCGGCCGAGCTGGTGCGTGCCTTCGTCGATGCCGGCGTGCCGGCCGGCGTGATCGGCCTGGTCTACGGCCGGCCCGAGGCGATCAGCAGCCACCTGATCCCGCACCCGGTGGTCCGCAAGGTCACCTTCACCGGCTCCACTGCCGTGGGCAAGCAGCTGGCGGCGCTGGCCGGTGCGCACATGAAGCGGGTGACGATGGAGCTGGGCGGCCATGCGCCTGTGATCGTGGCCGAGGACTGCGACGTCGACCGCGCGGCGAAGATCGCCGCTGCCGCCAAGTTCCGCAATGCAGGCCAGGTCTGCATCTCGCCGACGCGCTTCCTGGTCGCGCAGCCGGTGAAGGCGCGCTTCGTCGCCGGTCTGGCCGCTGCGGCGCGCACCCTGCAGCTGGGCCATGGCCTGGAAGCAGCCACGAGGATGGGCCCGCTGGCCAACCCGCGCCGCCTCGACGCGGTGCAGCGGCTGGTCGGCGATGCCGTCGAACGCGGCGCGCAGGTGGCCGCCGGCGGCGAGCGGCTCGGCCACACCGGTCACTTCTACCTGCCGACCGTGCTGGACGATGTGCCGCGCGACAGCCTGGTCTTCAACGAGGAACCCTTCGGCCCGGTGGCCGCGGTGCGTGGCTACGACACGCTGGACGAGGCCATCGCCGAGGCCAACCGCCTGCCCTATGGCCTGGCTGCCTACGCCTTCACCAGCGACCTGCGCACCGCCCATGCACTGGCCCAGCGGCTGGAGGTGGGCATGCTGTGGATCAACCAGCCGGCGCCGGCCTGGCCCGAGCTGCCGTTCGGCGGCGTCAAGGACTCCGGCCATGGCAGCGAAGGCGGCCCCGAGTCGCTGGAGAGCTATCTCAACACCAAGACGGTCTCGACCCTGGTGATCTGACATGAACGTGCTCTTCATCATGGCCGACCAGCTGCGCTGGGACCACCTGTCCTGCGCCGGCCACCCGTACCTGCGCACGCCCAACCTCGACGCGCTGGCCCGGCGCGGCGTGCGCTTTTCGCAGGCCTATGTCAACAGCGGCGTCTGCGGCCCCAGCCGCATGAGCTACTACACCGGCCGCTATCCGATCAGCCACGGCGCCACCTGGAACCGCGTGCCGCTGGGCCTGGGCGAGCGCACGCTGGGCGAGTACGTCCGCGCCGGCGGCACCGGTCACGACCTGTGGCTGGCCGGCAAGACCCATGTGCTGCCCGACGACGACGGCCTGGCGCGGCTGGCGATCGAGGCCGAGGGCGAGCTCGGCCACCTGCTGCGCAGCGGCGGCTTCCGCGAGATCGACCGCCACGACGGCCACCACGAGACGCGCGACGCCGACGGCTACTCCGGCTGGCTGCGCCGCCAGGGCTACGACAGCCCGACGCCGTGGTCGGACTACGTGATCTCGGCGGTCGACGAGGGCGGCAGCGTGGTCAGCGGCTGGCACATGCGCAACGTGCACCTACCCGCGCGGGTGGCGGAGCCGCACTCCGAGACGGCCTACACCACCGACCGGGCGATCGACTTCATGCGCGAGCGTGGCGACCGGCCCTGGGTGCTGCACCTGAGCTATGTGAAGCCGCACTGGCCCTACATGGCCCCGGCCCCCTACCACGCGATGTACACGGCCGACCAGTGCCTGCCGGTCGTCAAGCGCGAGGCCGAGCTGCGCGACGCGCACCCCGCGGTGGCGGCCTACCGCCAGCACGAGGAGAGCGCCACCTTTGCCCGCGACGAGGTCGTGCGCCATGTGCGCCCGGCCTACCAGGGCCTGATCACCCAGCTCGACGACCACCTGGGCCGGCTGTTCGAGTTCATGGACCGCCAGGGCCTGAGCCGCGACACGCTGGTGATCTTCTGCGCCGACCACGGCGACTTCCTGGGTGACCACTGGCTGGGCGAAAAGGAGCTGTTCTACGACACGGTGCAGCGCGTGCCCTTCATCGTGGCCGACCCGCGCGCCGCCGCCGATGCCACCCGCGGCACGGTGGACGACCGCTTCGTCGAAGGCGTCGACGTGGTGCCCACGGTGCTGGAGGCGCTGGGCGTGCCCGTCCCCGGCCACCGCATCGAGGGCCGCAGCCTGCTGCCGCTGCTGCGCGGCGAGACGCCGGCCTGGCGCGACGTCGTCTACAGCGAGCTGGACTACGGCTTCAAGGGCGCGCGGCTGCGCCTGGGCCGCACGCCGCAGGAAGCGCGTGCCTTCTCGATTCGCACCGCCACGCACCGCTACGTGAACTGGCTGGACCTGCCGGAGCAACTGTTCGACCTGCGCGCCGACCCGGACGAGTTCGCCGACCTGGGCCGCGATGCCGGCAGCGCCGGCCTGCGCGCGCAGCTGCGCGACCGCCTGCTCGACTTCCTGGCCCGGCGCAAGCACCGCACCTCGGTCAGCGACGAGTTCGTCGCCAGCCGGACCGACACGCACAAGAAGGCCGGCGTGTTCTACGGCCAGTGGTGAGGCGCTGACGGCGATGTGGGAACCCGCATGGCGCCGCTCGGGCCAGGAGCCCGACGACCGCTTCTCGCTGGCCAACGAGCGCACCTTCCTGGCCTGGATCCGCAGCGCGCTGGCCCTGCTGGCCGGTGCGGTGCTGCTGGTGCAGTTCGCCACCCGGCTGGCGCCGCCCTGGCTGCTGGCCGCCATCGCCATCGCGCTGGCGGCCTTTGCCGGAGGGCTGAGCCTGGCCGCCTATCGGCAGTGGCGCGCCAACGAGATCGCGATGCGCCACGCCCGGCCGCTGCCACCGAGCATCGCGATCCCGCTGCTGGCGCTGCTGGCGGGGCTGGTGTCCGCGGCCATCGCGGTGGCCGTCTGGCCCCGCTGACGTGGCCCGCGACCCCGGCCTGCAGCCCGAGCGCACCGCGCTGGCCTGGAGCCGCACGGCGCTGGCCATGCTCGTCAACGCGCTGCTGCTGCTGCGTGCCGGGCTGGTCGGCGACCACCGCCTGCTGGTGGGCTTCGGCGTCCTGCTGCTGGCCGCAGCCGCCGGGATGCAGGGCGTCGCGCGTGCGCGCGGACGTGCACTGGCCGGGCCGGCTCCGGTCGCCGGCCCGCCCGCCACGGCGATGGTCGCCATCGCGGCGGCCATGGCGCTGTGCAGCGCCGGCGCGCTGCTGGCGATCGCGCCGGCGACGGGACCGGGCTGAGCGCAACGCCACGACCGTCCGAGAACACCCGGCATGGCCCGGCTCGACTGGTCCATCCGCGCCAACCTGAAGCTGCGCCACATGCAGCTGCTGGTGGCGCTGGACGACATGCGCCATGTCGGACGTGCGGCCGACCTGCTCAACATCAGCCAGCCCGCCGTCTCGAAGTCGCTGTCGGAGATCGAGCGCGGGCTCGGCCTGCGCCTGTCCGAACGCGGCGCGCGTGGCATCGTGCCCACCGAGTACGGCGAGTGCCTGGTGGCGCTCAGCCGCGACACGCTGCAGCGGCTGGAAGCCACCGGCGAGCGCCTGCGGCACCTGCAGCACGGTGCCGGCGGCCGCGTGCGGGTGGGCGTGCTGCCGGTGGCGGCGCCGGTGCTGGTGCCGCGCGCGGTGATGCGCCTGCGTGAACGCGCACCGAGCTGCCGCGTGGTGCTGCACGAGGCCATGGTGGACCGCCTGCTGCAGATGCAGCACGAGGAGCAGCTCGACCTGGTCGTGGGCACCGTGCCGCCGGCCTCATCCACGTCCGGCCTGATCCAGCGCGTGTTCGCCGAGGAAGAAGGCGTCGTCGTGGTCTGCGGCGCGCACCATCCGCTGGCGGCACTGCCGCGCGTGGAGACGTCGGCCCTGGCCGCCCATGCCCTGGTCATCCCCACCGTCGGCACCGTGTTCCGGACGATGGTGGAGCGCACGCTCGACGCGCTGGACCTGTCCGTCGGCGGTGCGCTCACCGAGTCCGGCTCGATCACCGCGATCAACACGCTGCTGCGCGAGACCGAGGCGCTCAGCGTCT
>CALMIF010000118.1 GCA_937864045.1 uncultured Aquabacterium sp.
ACCAGATGGGCGGCTCGGTGGTGCACCTGACCACCGGCGACAGCCAGCTCGGCCGGGCCGAGCCGATCGAGGACTCGGCCCGCGTCATCAGCCGCATGGTCGACCTGGTGATGATCCGCACCTACGAGCAGACCAAGCTGGAGCGCTTTGCCGCGCACAGCCGGGTGCCGGTGATCAACGGCCTGACCAACGAGTACCACCCCTGCCAGATCCTGGCCGACATCTTCACCTTCATCGAGCACCGCGGCTCGATCCAGGGCAAGGTGGTGGCCTGGGTCGGCGACGGCAACAACATGGCCAACACCTGGCTGCAGGCGGCCGACATCCTGGGCTTCACCCTGCACATCAGCACGCCCGGCGGCTACGAGGTCGACCCCAAGCTGGGCGGCGTGGCCAACCCCGGCTGCGTGAAGACCTTCAAGAGCCCGTTCGCCGCCTGCGAGGGCGCGCACCTGGTCACCACCGACGTGTGGACCAGCATGGGTTTCGAGGCCGAGAACGCCGCGCGCCAGAAGGCGTTTGCCGACTGGTGCGTCGACACCCAGATGATGTCGCTGGCGCAGAAAGACGCGCTGTTCATGCACTGCCTGCCGGCGCACCGCGGCGAGGAGGTGGCGGCCGAGGTCATCGACGGCCCGCAGAGCGTGGTGTGGGACGAGGCCGAGAACCGCATGCACGTGCAAAAGGCCTTGATGGAGTACCTGCTCCTCGGCCGCATCGGCTGAGCCGGCTGCCATCGTCGTGAAGACCGCCTTCCTCAGCGACCTGCACGCCAACCGCGAGGCGGTGGAATCGGTGCTGGAGCATGCCCGCGCCCAGGGTGCGCAGCGCTGGGTGCTGCTGGGCGACTTCGTCGGCTACGGCGCCGATCCGGCCTGGATGGTCGACCAGGTGCGCGCGCTGGTGCGCCAGGGCGCGATGGCGGTGATGGGCAACCACGACCAGGCGGTGGTGCGCGGATCGGCGCCGGGCATGCGGCCCGAGGCCCGCTTCGTGATCGACTGGACCCGCGCCCAGCTCGACGCCAACCAGCTCGACTTCCTCGCCAGCCTGCCGATGCAGCAGCAGCACGGTGACCAGCTCTACGTGCATGCCAACGCCTGGGCGCCCGGCGGCTGGGACTACATCCAGTCGCGCGGCGACGCGGTGCGCAGCCTGCAGGCCACCGAAGCGCGCTACACCTTCTGCGGCCACATGCACGAGCCCAAGCTGTTCAACCTGTCGGGCACCGGCAAGGCGGGCGACTTCGTGCCCACGCCGGGCGTGCCGATCCCGGTGCCGCCGCACCGGCAGTGGCTGATCATTCCCGGCTCGGCAGGCCAGCCGCGCGACGGCAACCCGGCCGCCTGCTACGCGCTGCTCGACGAGGCGACGGGCACCCTCACCTTCCAGCGCGTGCCCTACGACCATGAGACGGCCGGCGCCAAGATCCGCGCGGCCGACCTGCCGCAGCGCCTTGCCAGCCGGCTGGAAGACGGGCACTGAGGCCGCCATGGAGAGCAAGCTGTACAGCCCGAGCCTGGGCTACACCGGCCAGAACGGCGACAACCCGGTCAACACGCTGAAGCCCGGTTCGATCGTCGACCGCTTCGAATTGCTGGAGAAGCTGCACGTGGGTGGCATGGCCCACATCTGGAAGGTGCAGGAGGTCAACCACCAGGGTGATTCACGGCTGCCGCTGATCATGAAGGTGCCGCGCATCAAGGGCGGCGAGGACCCGGCCACCATCGTCGGCTTCGAGGTCGAGATGATGATCCTGCCGATGCTGCGCGGGCGCCATGTGCCGCAGTTCATCGCCAAGGGCGATTTCACCCGCCAGCCCTACATCGTGATGGAGCGCATCGAGGGCCACAGCCTGCGCCCGCGCCTGGACGACGCGCCGCTGGCGCTGGACGAGGTGATCGAGATCGGCTCGCGCGTGGCCACCGCGGTGCACGACCTGCACCGCCAGAACCTGGTGCACCTGGACATCAAGCCCAGCAACATCATGTTCCGCGACGACGGCACCGCCGTGCTGGTCGACTTCGGCCTGTCGCGCCACGACCACCTGCCCGACCTGCTGGACGAGGAGTTCACGCTGCCGATGGGCACCGGGCCCTACATGTCGCCCGAGCAGGTGCAGTTCGTGCGCAACGACCCGCGCAGCGACCTGTTTGCGCTGGGCGTGATGCTCTACCACTTCACCACCGGCGAGCGGCCCTTCGGCGCGCCCGACAGCGTGCGCGGCCTGCGCCGGCGGCTCTACATCGACCCGGTGCCGCCGCGCAGCCTGCGCCCCGACTGCCCGCCCTGGCTGCAGGAGGTGATCCTGCGCTGCCTGGAAGTGCAGCCCGAGCGCCGGTATCAAACCGCCGCGCAGCTGGCGCTGGACCTGCAGGACCCGGGCCAGATGACGCTGACGCGCCGCGCCGAGAAGCTGCAGAAGAGCGGCATGCTGAAGACCTTCAAGCGCTGGTTCTTCGCCCTGGGTGCCGAGCCGGCGAACGAGCGCATCAAGGTGGCCGAGCAGCTGGAGCGCAGCCCCATCGTGATGGCCGCGGTCGACATCGACAACGCCACCACCGCCCTGCTGCAGCAGTTGCGCGAGACGGTGCGCCGCATCGTGCTGACCGAGCCCGGCGCCCGCCTGGCGTGTGTGAGCGTGATGAAGATCGCCCGCATCGGCGTGGACGAGCTGGTCGACGCCGACGGCCGCAGCAAGCATGTCAAGCAGCTGGTGGCGCTGAAGCACTGGGCGCGGCCGATCAGCAAGGCGCTCGACCTGGGCGAAGGCCGCCTCACCTTCCACGTGCTGGAAGCGCCCGACGTGGCCGACGCGCTGCTGGAGTTCTCGCAGCGCAACCAGGTCGACCACATCGTGATGGGGGCGCGCGCCAGCTCGTCGCTGCGGCGGCTGCTGGGCAGCGTGTCGTCGCAGGTGGTGGCGCAGGCCGACCGCACCGTCACCGTGGTGCGGGCACCTGAAGGTGGCGACGCCGCACCGGCAGCAGCGCCCGGAGCAGCGCCGCATGGCGGCTGATCAGCCCGACAACCCCTGCACCCGCTGCGGCGCGTGCTGTGCGGGCTACCGGGTCGACTTCGACGCCAGCGAGCTGCAGAGCGAAGGCGGCTGCGTGCCCGATGGCCTGGCCCTGCAGCTCACCGACCGGCTGTGGCGCCTGCGCGGCACCGACCATGCCCGCCCGCGCTGCGCCGCGCTGCAGGGCCAGGTGGGCCAGCGGGTGCTGTGCGGCATCCACGAATGGCGGCCATCCCCCTGCCGCGAGTTCGGCCCGCGGGCGCCTTTCGGCCAGGGCGACGAAGCCTGCGCCCGGGCGCGTGCCCGCCACGGGCTGCCGCCGCTGCCGATGTAGCGCAGGCGGGCCGACGCGCGCTACTTCTGGCCCGGCTGCTGCGTCATCCGGCTGACCACCAGCACCGCCTGCGTGCGCGAGCTGACGCCCAGCGCCCGCAGCACGGCCGCCACATGGTCCTTCACCGTGTCGACCGCGACATTCAGCTCGCGGGCGATCAGCTTGTTCGGCAGGCCCTTGAGCAGCAGGCTCAGGACGTCGGTCTGGCGCGGCGTCAGGCCGAGCGTGGCCATGCTCAGGCGCGGCATCTCGGCCACGCTGGTGCCCTGCGGTGGCGGCACCGTGCCGGTGCCCAGCGGCTGCAGCACCGGCGTGGCGGGCGCCTCCGAGCCATCGCCGCTGCCGGCGGCCTGCTGCAGCTGCATCAGCCCCAGCAGGGCCTGCGGGATGTAGACGCCGCCCGACAGCACCAGGGCCAGGGCCGCATGCAGCTCGGCGATGGGTGTGCGCTTGGGCACGAAGGCCATGGCGCCGAGGTCGACGGCGCGCACCATGTCGGCCAGCTGGTCGTTGGCCGCCATCACCACCACCGGCAGCTCGGGGTGGCGCTGGCGCAGATCGGCCAGCAGGGTGAAGCCCTCGTCGTCGCGGCCCAGCTGCGGGTCCAGCAGCACCAGGTTCACGCCGCCGTCCAGCGACAGGTGGGCGAAGGCCTGGCCGGCGCCCTCGGCCGTCAGCACCACCACCCGCGGGTCCAGCTTGTGGATGATGTCCGTCAGCGCGTTCAGCACCAGCGGGTGGTCGTCGATCAGCAGCACCTTCATGGTCTTGTCTCCCCTTGCCGTGGACAGCGTGGCTTCAGGTGAAGCGGCGCGAGACGGCCTCGGCCACGCACACCGGCTTGGTCGCGCCCTCGCGCTCGATCGTGACCTCGGTGGTCATCTGCGCGCCACCCTCGATCACGTCGTAGGCCTTCAGCTTGATCTGCGCCCGCACCCGGCTGCCGGCGGGCACCGGGCCGGTGAAGCGCACCTTGTTCAGGCCGTAGTTGATGCTCATCTTGACGTCGTCGATGACCATCGCGCTGGCGTTCAGCTCGGGCAGCAGCGACAGGGTCAGGAAGCCGTGGGCGATGGGTGCACCGTAGGGCCCGGCCTTGGCGCGCTCGACGTCGACATGGATCCACTGGTGGTCGCCGGTGGCGTCGGCGAACAGGTTGATGCGCTGCTGGTCGACCGTGATCCAGGGGCTGGTGGCCAGGTGCTCGCCGACCAGGGCGGCCATCTCGGCCAGGCGGGGGAAGTGCTTGCGGGTGTCGGTGCTTGTGTTGTCGCTCATGTCGAAAGCCAGTCGGTCAGGGGTTGCCATTGATGGAGGTCACGCTCGACGCGGCCCGGTGCCACGTCGAACAGGGTCAGGCCGCGGGCGGCCAGGTGCGCGTAGTTCTGGGTGTCGCGCAGGTGGGTGATGGGAATGTTCAGCGGCGCCGGCGCCACCGCGCCGAGGTATTCGTGCAGGTGCTGGGTGGCATGGGTGTGCTCCTTCACCCGCATCGCCACCAGGCCCAACGCCAGCTTGCCGCCGCGCTTGTGCCCGGCCAGCGCCTGCAGGAAGGCATGGGTGGCCGCCAGGTCGAAGGGGCTGGGCTGCAGCGGCACCAGGATGCGGTCGGCGATCTTCAGCACCACGTCGAGCCGCTTGCCATGCAGGCCGGCGGGCGTGTCCAGCACCAGGTGGGTGACGCCCTTGGGGGCGCGCAGCACGTGGTCGTCCACCAGGTCCAGCGCGCGGATGGCGGGCAGCGCCGCCGGCCGCAGCGCCAGCCACTGGCGGGCGCTCTGCTGGCGGTCCAGGTCGCCCAGCGCCACCGCATGACCGGCCTGGGCCAGCCAGCCGGCCAGGTTGGTGGCCAGCGTGCTCTTGCCCGCTCCGCCCTTGGGGTTGGCCACCACGTACACCGGCATGTCGCGCCCCCTGGCTGTGCTTGGTTGGAATGCTGCTATGTTAAGAGTGCGCCCCGCGCCACCGCCTAGAACGAACCCCCGCCATGCCCCGCATCCTCATCCTGTTGGCGCACCCCCAGCTTGCACATTCGCGCATCGGCGCCGACCTGGCCCGCGCGGCACGCGACGCCGGCCACGCCGTGCGCGACCTCTACGCGCTGTATCCCGACTACCTGGTCGACGTGGCCGCCGAGCAGGCCGCTCTGGCCGACGCCGACCTGGTGGTGTGGCTGCACCCCATCCACTGGTACGGCATGCCGCCGCTGATGAAGCTGTGGCTCGACGAGGTCTTCGCCTTCGGCTGGGCCTACGGGCCCGGCGGCCAGGCGCTGGCGGGCAAGGACCTGTGGCTGGTCAGCTCCACCGGCGGGCCCGAGGCCTCGTATGCGCCGGGCGGCTACAACCGCCACTTCTTCGACGCCTTCCTGCCGCCCTACGAGCAGACCGCCGCCCTGGCCGGCATGCGCTTCCTGCCGCCGCTGGTGCTGCACGGCGCGCACCGGGCGCCGGCCGATGAGGTGCAGGCGCACCGCGCCGTCTGGCTGGACCGCTTGCGCACCTGGCCCGACTGGCCCGAGATCGCCAACATGGCATGCGCTGTCTGCGAGGTGCCGGCCGACGCCCGGCCGGCGGAGTGAACGGCATGGACCACGGACCCACCTGGATCTCGACCAGCCTGGTCTACCTGGCCGCGGCCGTGCTGGCGGTGCCGCTGGCAAGGCTGCTGGGGCTGGGCGCGATCATCGGCTACCTGGGCGCTGGCATCGTCATCGGCCCCTGGGGGCTGAAGCTGGTCAGCGACCCGCAGGCGATGCTGCATTTCGCCGAGTTCGGCGTGGTGCTGATGCTCTTCCTCGTCGGCCTGGAACTGGAGCCGCGCCGGCTGTGGGCAATGCGCCGGCCCATCTTCGGCGGCGGCAGCGTGCAGCTGCTGGGCTCGGCCCTGCTGATGCTGGGCGCCGGGCTGGCGCTGGGCCTGGACTGGCGGCTGGCGCTGGTGGCCGGGCTGGGGCTGGGCATGTCGTCCACCGCCATCGGCCTGGGCGCGCTGGCCGAGCGCAACCTGATGGGCACGGCCTCGGGCCAGGGCGTGCTCAGCGTGGCCCTGCTGCAGGACATCGCGGCCATCCCCATCCTGGCCCTGGTGCCGCTGATGGCCATGGGCGGCGCTGCCGCAGCCGATGACGGCGGCAGCGGCTGGCTGGGCGCGGCCAAGGCGCTGGGCGTGATCGCCGCCATCGTGCTGGGCGGGCGGCTGCTGCTGCGCCCGGCCCTGCGCTGGATCGCCCGCAGCGACACGCCCGAGATCTTCACCGCCGCCGCCCTGCTGCTGGTGGTGGCCACCGCCGCGCTGATGCAGAGCGTGGGCCTGTCGATGGCGCTGGGCGCTTTCCTCGCCGGCGTGCTGCTGGCCGAGAGCGAATACCGGCGCGAGCTGGAGACCGACCTGGAGCCCTTCAAGGGCCTGCTGCTGGGCCTGTTCTTCATCGCCGTGGGCATGAGCATCGACTTCGCCGTGGTGCTGGCCCATCCGCTGGCGATGGCCGGCGTGGTGCTGGGCTTCCTGGTGCTGAAGGCGGTGGTCCTGTGGGCGCTGGCACACTGGACCGAGGTGCCGCTGCTGGAGCGGCCGGTGTACGGGGTGCTGCTGGCGCAGGGCGGCGAATTCGGCTTCGTCGTCTTCCAGACCGCGCAGCAATCGCGGGTCATCACGGCCGAGCAGTCGTCGTTTCTCGTCGCGGCGGTGGCGGTGTCGATGCTGCTGACGCCGCTGCTGCTGCTGGCGGCCGACCGCTGGTGGGTGCCGCGGCTGGCGCGCCAGGCCGACCGCCACGGTGCAGCCCGGCCGGCCGAGATCAGCGAGCCGCAGGCCGCGCCGGTGATCATTGCCGGCTTCGGCCGCTACGGCCAGGGTGTGGGCCGGCTGCTGAATGCCAGCGGGCTGAGCGCCACGGTGCTGGAGCACAACGCCGACCAGGTGGAGACGGTGCGCCGCTTCGGCTGGCGGGTGTTCTACGGCGACGCGACCCGGCTCGACCTGCTGCGCGTGGCCGGTGCGGCCCAGGCGAAGGTGCTGGTGCTGGCGATCGACGACGTGGAGCAGAGCCTGAAGGTGGCCACGCTGGCGCGCGCGCACTTCCCGCAGCTGGAAATCGTCGCCCGGGCGCGCAACGTCAGCCACTACAACGGCCTGCGCAAGCTGGGCATCACGCGCATCGAGCGCGAGGTGCTGGACGCCTCGCTGATGAGCGGGCGCAGCGTGCTGGAGCTGATGGGATGGCAGCCGCACGAGGCGCGCAACCAGGCGCTGCGTTTCCGCGCCCACACCATCACGCTGATCGAGCAGATGCTGCCGCACCTGGGCGACGAGCAGAAGCTGATCGCCGTGGCCAAGCAGGGCCGCCAGCAGCTGGAGACGCTGTGGGCCCAGGAGCGCGCCGAGCAGACCGCAAGGCGCAACCGCCAGGGCTGGCATGCGGATGACCCCGACCGGCCCTGATGGCTGTTCACCAAGCGATCGCCGCGGAACCGGCTATGCCGGGCCGCTGGCGTTGCCCCTTGGGGGCGCGCGAAGCGCGTAGGGGGTGGGGCTAGTTCAAGCCGTCGTAGAGCAGCTTCACCCCGGTCAGCAGCATGCCGATCGAGAACAGCCGGTAGAACAGCACCGGCGGGATGTGCCGCACCACCCGCACGCCAATCAGCACGCCCAGCGGCGCCACCGGCGCCAGCACCGCGGCGGTGGCCATGTTGGTCCAGTCGATGAGCCCGAGCGCGCCGTAGGGCACCAGCTTGGACACGTTGACCACCGCGAAGAACACCGCCAGCGTGGCGGTGAAGCGGATGGGGTCGAGCTTCAGCGGCAGCATGTAGAAGCCGATCGGCGGGCTGCCGGCATGGGCCACGAAGCTGGTGAAGCCCGACACCGCGCCGAAGAAGAAGCCCGCGGCCCGCGGCGGCGGCGGGGCATCGGCCTTGGGTGGGAACACCGTGCGGATCGCCAGGAACACCAGGGTGATCGCGCCGACGATGCCGGCCACCGCCTTGGCGCTGAGCAGGCCGAAGAGCAGGGTGCCGATCACCGTGCCGGTCAGCCCGGCGGGAATCAGCAGGCTGAGCAGGGCCGCGTCACGCTCGCGCCACAGCGCCTTGAGGCCGAGCGCATCCATGATCAGCAGCAGCGGCAGCATGATGGCCGCGGCCTGCGGTACCGGCACGGCCAGGGCCATCAGCGGCACGCCCAGGGCGCCGAAGCCGGCGCCGAAGCCGCTCTTGCTGATGCCCACCAGCAGCACGGCAGGCACGGCCACCGCGTAGAACGCGGGGTCGGTGATGACGGGCAAGGGGTCGCTCTCAGGCCAGCGTGCAGGCGTCATCGAAGCCCAGGCGCGGCAGGCGGCCGAAGACCTTGGACGCGTCGCCATGGCCCAGGGTGCAGATGAAGTTGGTCTTCACCGCCGTGCCGGCCCAGAAGGCGGCGTCCATCTTGGCCGCGTCGAAGCCGCTCATCGGGCCGCAGTCCAGGCCCAGGGCGCGCGCGGCCAGGATCAGGTAGCCGCCCTGCAGGCTGCTGTTGCGGAAGGCCGAGTCGTGGATCGCCTGCGGCTTGCCGGCGAACCAGCTGCGCGCGTCGGCATGCGGGAACAGCCGGGGCAGCTGTTCGTGGAATTCCAGGTCCATGCCGATGATCACCGTCACCGGTGCCTGGGTGACCTTGGCCACGTTGCCGGCGGACACGCAGCCCAGCAGCTTCTGTTTGCCCTCGGCCGAGCGCACGAACTGGAAGCGCGCCGGGCCGCTGTTGGCCGCCGTGGGGCCGAACTTCACCAGGTCGTAGAGCTGGCGCAGCGTGTCGTCGCTGACCGGGGTGGGCAGGTAGCCGTTCTGGGTGCGGGCCTCGGTGAACAGCCGGGCCAGGGCGTCGTTGGACAGGGACATGGAAGAACAGCGGAGGGCTGGAAGAGGAGCAGGGCCGACAATTGTCGAATGTTCCAACCCTCCCAGCACGATGTGCGCCGATTCTTCTGCGCCACCTGGCGCAAGCAGCGCGAGGCCCTGCCGCTGACACCGATGGAGGCCATGGCCGCCGACTGGATCAGCGAGCACCCTGAATACCACGCCGACCTGGCCGATGAGGACGCCGCGCTGGCGGCGGTCTACACCGTCGACGAGGGCCGCACCAACCCTTTCCTGCACCTGGCGATGCACCTGAGCATTGCCGAGCAGTGCGCCATCGACCAGCCCACCGGCATCCGCCAGGCGGTGCAGCTGCTGGCCGCGCGCCGCGACGGCCTGCATGCTGCCCACCACGAGGTGATGGAGTGCCTGGGCGAGATGATCTGGGCCAGCCAGCGCAGCGGCCTGCCGCCCGACGGCCCCGCCTACATCGACGCGGTGCGGCGTCGAGCCACGGCCGGCTGAAGCGGCTCAGGCCGCCGCGTAGCCCTCTTCGGCCAGCGCGGCCTTGAACGCGGCCTCGGGCTGGCTGGACTCGATCTGCACCTTGTGCGTGGGCAGGTCGATCTGCAGCTTCGCGTCGGCATCGACCTGCTGCACCGTGGCGGTCACGGTGCGCACGCAGTGGCCGCAGGTCATGGTCGGCAGGGTCAGTTCGATGGTCATGGCAGGCGCCTTGAAGTGGGATGCTGGCAGTATCGACCTTGCCACGATGGCAAGGTCAAGGCCCGGGGCGGCAACACCCTGACCGGCGTCAAGGGCTTGACCCTGACATGATGGAAAGGTTCAGCATGCCTGCCATGGACGACACCTGCACTCTCACCCTGCCCGTCGAGGGCATGACCTGCGCCAGCTGCGTGGCCCGCGTGGAGAAGGCGCTGGGCCGCGTGCCCGGCGTGCGCGAGGCGAGCGTCAACCTGGCCACCGAGCAGGCGCGGCTGGCGCTGGATGCCAAGGCGGCACCGGCCACCGTGCAGGCGGTGCAGGCGGCCGTGGCCAAGGCCGGCTATGCCATCCCCGAGCAGCAGCGCGACCTGCGCATCGACGGCATGACCTGCGCCAGCTGCGTGGCCCGCGTCGAGAAGGCGCTGGGCAAGGTGCCCGGCGTGCTGGAGGCGACGGTGAACCTGGCCACCGCCACCGCCCGCGTGCGCCGCCTGGCCGGCAGCGCCGACGACGCCGCCCTGCTGCAGGCGGTGCAGAAGGCCGGCTACGTGGCCGCGGTGATCGACGCCGACCAGCCCCCCGCGCCGCCGCCGCGTGGCGACGCCGGCTGGAAGGTGGCCGCAGCGGCGGCGCTGAGCGCACCCCTGGTGCTGCCGATGGCGGGCGACCTGATCGGCCGCCACTGGATGCTGCCGGCGTTCTGGCAATGGCTGCTGGCCACGCCGGTGCTGTTCTGGTTCGGCGCCCGCTTCTTCGTCGCCGGCTGGAAGGCGCTGCGCGCCGGCAGCGGCAACATGGACCTGCTGGTGGCCACCGGCACCAGCGCGGCCTACGGCCTGAGCCTGGCACTGTGGTGGCAGGACCAGTCCCAAGGCGGCGGGGGCATGCCGCACCTGTACTTCGAGAGCGCGGCGGTGGTGATCACGCTCGTGCTGTTCGGCAAGTGGCTGGAAGCCCGGGCCAAGCGCCGCACGCTGGGGGCGCTGGAGGCACTTCGCGCCTTGCGCCCCGATGTCGCCACCGTCCGCCGCAACGGCCAGGACACCACCGTGCCGCTGGCCGATGTGCGCCCCGGCGACCTGGTGCTGGTGCGGCCTGGTGAACGCCTGCCCACCGACGGCACCGTGGTCGACGGCCGCAGCCACCTGGACGAATCGCTGCTGACCGGCGAAAGCCTGCCGGTGGCACGCGGCCCGGGCGACCGCGTGACCGGCGGCGCGATCAACGGCGAAGGTTTGCTGCTGGTGCGCACCACCGCGGTGGGCGGCGCCAGCATGTTGTCGCAGATCGTGCAGCTGGTCGAATCGGCCCAGGCGAAGAAGGCACCCATCCAGCAGATGGTCGACCAGGTGTCGGCAGTGTTCGTGCCGGCGGTGTTCGCCGCCGCCCTGCTCACCTTGCTCGGCTGGGGCCTGTTCACCGAGGCCGGCTGGGCCACGGCGCTGATCCACGCGGTGTCGGTGCTGGTGATCGCCTGCCCCTGCGCCCTGGGCCTGGCCACGCCGGCCACGCTGATGGTGGGCACGGGCCTCGCCGCGCGCCGCGGCATCCTGGTGCGCGACGCCCAGGCGCTGGAGATCCTGCGCGCGGTGCAGGTCGTGGCCTTCGACAAGACCGGCACGCTGACCGAAGGCAAGCCGCGCCTGGTCGACCATCAGGCTGCGGCGGGCGGCAGCCGCGAGCCCGTGCTGCAGTTGGCCGCGGCCCTGCAGGCTGGCAGCGAGCACCCGCTGGCGCGTGCGGTGCTGCAGGCTGCGGACGACCAGGGGATCGCCCCGCCCAAGGCCGAGGGCCTGCGCGCCGTGGCTGGCCGCGGCATCGAGGGCGTCGTCGACGGCCGGGCGTTGAGGCTGGGCAGCAGCGTGTGGATGGCCGAGCTGGGCGTGGCCGACGACGCGCTGCAACGCCTGGCGGCGGACTGGGCCGCACAAGGCCGCAGCGTGTCGTGGCTGGCCGAGGCCGGGGTGGATGGCCGCCCACCACGCGCGTTGGGCCTGCTGGCCTTCGGCGACCACGCCAAGCCCGGCGCCCGGGCCGCCGTGGCGGCGCTGCAGCGCGAGGGCATCCGCACGGTGCTGGTCAGCGGCGACAACCGCGGCGCGGCCGAGGCGCTGGCGCGCGAGGTGGGCATCACCGAGGTGCGCGCCGAAGTGCTGCCGGCCGACAAGGCCCGCGTGATCGGCACGCTGCGCGCCGGCCTGGCCGAAGTCGCCCGCGTGGCGATGGTCGGCGACGGTGTCAACGACGCGCCGGCCCTGGCCGCCGCCGATGTCGGCATCGCGATGACCCATGCCGACGGTGGCGGCACCGACGTGGCGATGCAGACCGCCGGCCTGACCTTGCTGCGCGGCGACCCGCGCCTGGTGGCCGAGGCGCTGCAGCTCTCGCGCGCCGTCACACGGCGCATCCGCCAGAACCTGTTCTGGGCCTTTGCCTACAACGTGGTCGGCATTCCGCTGGCGGCCTTCGGCCTGCTCAGCCCGGTGGTGGCCGGCGGCGCGATGGCGCTGTCATCGGTCAGCGTGATCAGCAACGCGCTGCTGCTGGGCCGCTGGCGCCCGCAGGTGGAGGACAAGACGTGATGAACATCGGCGAAGCGGCCGCCGCCTCGGGCGTGTCGGCCAAGATGATCCGCCACTACGAGGCGCTGGGCCTGGTGCCCGGCGTGGCGCGCACCGGCGCGGGCTACCGCCAGTACGACGCCGGCACGGTGCACCACCTGCGCTTCATCCGCCGTGCCCGCGACCTGGGCTTCTCCACCACCGAGATCGCCGAGCTGCTGGCGCTGTGGCGCAACCGCAGCCGCAGCAGCGCCGAGGTCAAGAAGATCGCGCTGGCGCATGTGGCCGACCTGCAGCGGCGCATCGCCGAGATGCAGGCCATGCAGCGCACGCTGAGCACGCTGGCCACCTGCTGCCACGGCGACGACCGCCCGGACTGCCCGATCCTGGACGACCTGGGCGGCGGGCCGGTCAGCAGCTAGG
>CALMIF010000119.1 GCA_937864045.1 uncultured Aquabacterium sp.
TTCCACCGCGTGGCCAACACGCTGAACTACCTGGACATCAAGACCGTGGTGGTCAGCTGCGGCACCTGCTACGACCAGCTGCAGGGCTACAAGTTCGAGGAGATCTTCCCCGGCTGCCGCATCGTCGACATCCACGAGTACCTGCTGGAGAAGGGCATCACGCTGGCCGATCAGCAGGGCGGCTTCCTGTACCACGACCCCTGCCACAGCCCCATGAAGCTGCAGGAGCCGATGAAGACGGTGAAGGCCCTGGTGGGGCCCAACGTGCGCAAGAGCGAACGCTGCTGCGGCGAGAGCGGCACGCTGGGCGTCAGCCGCCCCGACATCAGCACGCAGATCCGCTTCCGCAAGGAAGAGGAGCTAAAGCGTGACGAGGCCGCGCTGCGCGCCTCGGGTGCGGTGGCACCGGGCGCCAACGTCAAGATCCTGACCAGCTGCCCCAGCTGCCTGCAGGGCCTGAGCCGCTACCAGGACGACATGGCCACCGGCCTGCTGGAGGCCGACTACATCGTGGTGGAGATGGCGCGCCAGATCCTGGGCAGCACCTGGCTGGAAGACTATGTGGGCCGCGCCAACAACGGCGGCATCGAACGCGTGCTGGTCTGAGCCTGGCCCGTCGGACCGGTTCAAAGGTCGGCCAGCAGGCCCGGCACCAGTCCCTGCGGGGCCGCCTGGCGCGCCAGCCAGGCGTCCAGCGTGTGGCGTGCGCCTGCGCTCATCGTCTCCCACATGCAGCCGGCCTGGGTGCCGGCCTGGTCGCCGCGGCGCGGCGTGACATGCAGCACCCGCAGGTCGGCGACGAAGAAACGCGCGTCGTCGAGCTGCACGTCCGCCCTGCGCAACAGCTGGCCCGGCTGCAATGGCAGCGTGAACCCGGGCTTCCACAGCGCGCAGCCCTCGGCATGCAGGTTCACCGCCAGCATGGCGGTGGATTCGGTGCCGACCGGCGCCAGCGGCACATAGACCGCCGGCGCGCTGTGCACCGGCAGGCGCAGCCCTCGCCCATGCCGCAATGCCGGCCGGGACGGGCTGTCCCGCCCTATCGGCCGCGCTGGCCTGCCATGGAGGCCGGCGCCCGGCCGGTGGTGTCGAAGCGGCCCAGTCGTACTACGGTGTTGCCCGGCCGGGCATGGGCCATGCCCGGCATCACCAGCACGCAGTCGTCGTACGGGCTCAGCCACACATGGTCGCCGTCCTGGGCGATCGGCGTGCCCGCCTTCGGCACCACGCCCAGGCCCACCGGCGGCACCAGGAAGCGGAAGGCGCTGCTGCGCGCCGTCACCGCCTCGGTCACCCGCACCAGGCGCTGCGCGGGCGGCAGCGGCAGCCGCCTGCGTGCGTCAGCCCAGGCGGTGCTGACGATGCCGGTCAGCGCCAGGAAGCGCACCAGGCTGTCGATGGCCACGTCGACCGCGGCACGTTCCCAGTGCTGGCCGCATTCGATCAGCAGGGCCCGCTTCGGGCTGGCCGCATCGCCGAAGCCGCCGCGCTCGACCATGCGCAGCCCTGCCGGGTGGCCGGTGTCGATCAGCAGGTCGGCCGGCATGCCGAGTTCGCGGGCAAAGTCGGCGTTCTTGTCCTGCTTGCCGCAGACCATCAGCGGCACGCAGGGCTCGCTCATCGAATGGATGTCCAGCAGCAGGTCGGCCGCGTCCACGAACGGCTGCAGTTCCCGCGCCCGGCGCAGCTCCACCGAATCACGCGGGCCGAACAGCACATCGTCGGCCCAGACGCGGTTCAGGTCCTCGTCGACACAGCGCGCCACATGCGGGTTTGCCGGGTCGAAGCGCTCGAAGGCGGCGACGTTGGCGAAGGCCAGCACCAGGCTGCCGTGCAGCGGGGTCACGCCCTCCCGAAGCAGCCAGTCCAGCGCGATGGCGCCGCACAGCTCGTTGCCGTGGGTCAGGGCCTGCACCATCACCACCGGCCCGGGGCGGCCCGAGTCGAAGCGGTGCACATAGGGCACGCCGGTGTTGCCGGCGGCGTAGGCACGGATGTCGGGGGCTTGCAGTTCGATCGGGGACAGGATGCTCATTCGGTGTCGATGGCCGGTTGGGTGGCGCCCAGCAGGGCGGTGGCGCTGTCGTCCTTCAGCCCGACGCCGGTCAATCGGCGGCGCAGCGCCTCGGTGACCAGCCAGGCCAGTCGTGCCGCCGCCAGGGCCGGTGCCAGGCCGTCCGGGCGGATGTTGCTGACGCAGTTGCGCTGGGCGTCGTGGCAGCCCGGCTTCGGTGCATGAGTCAGGTAGGCGCCCAGGCTGTCGGGCGAACTCAGGCCCGGCCGTTCGCCGATCAGCACCAGTACCAGCCGGGCCTGCAGCGCCGCGCCGATGGGGTCGCCCAGGGCCACGCGGGCCTGCAGCGCGATCACCGGCCGCGCGATTGCCAGCCGACCGGCCAGCGCCGCATGCAGCGCCTGCAGCAGCGGCACGGCGTGGCGTTGCAGGGCCACGGCCGACAGGCCATCGGCCAGCACCAGGGCCAGGTCGACCGGCTCGTCGGCCTGCAGCGCATCGGCACTGGCCGGCGCCAGCAAGCGGCCCAGGTCGGGGCGGCGCAGGTAGGTGGCGCGGTCGATGGCTTGGCTGTGCAGCACCGGCCCGCACGGCAGGCCGGCGGCCGCCAGGTCGGCCTGCAGCGCAGCCACGTCCAGCGCCATGTGCACGGCATCCCGCGCCTGGGCATGGGCAGCCGCCAGGCGCAGCACCTCGTGCGTGGGCAGGCCGGCGCCGCTGCGGCCCAGGGCGATGCGCGCCGGCGTGTGGCGGCGCAGATCGGCCCAGGGGTCAGGCAGCGGGTCGCCGATGTGGCGCATGGCGTCGGTCATGCGTCCGGCCCCTGCAGCAACTGCGCAAACCCGTCGGCCAGCGCCGGCAGCGCTTCGGCGGGCCGCAGCCGGCCCTGCGCATCGGTCAGCCCCTGGCGCTGCAGCCAGGCCTCGAACTCGGGCGCACGCCGCAGGCCCAGCAGCTGGCGCACGAACAGCGCGTCGTGGAACGAGGTGCTCTGGTAGTTCAGCATCACGTCGTCGGCGCCGGGCACGCCCATCATGAAGTTCAGCCCCGCAGTGGCCAGCAGCACCAGCAGGTTGTCCATGTCGTCGGCGTCGGCCTCGGCATGGTTCGTGTAGCAGATGTCGCAGCCCATCGGCAGGCCCAGCAGCTTGCCGCAGAAGTGGTCCTCCAGCCCGGCGCGGATGATCTGCTTGCCGTCGTAGAGGTATTCCGGCCCGATGAAGCCGACCACGGTGTTGACCAGCAGCGGCTTGAAATGGCGCGCCACGGCGTAGGCGCGCGCCTCGCAGGTCTGCTGGTCGACGCCGTGGTGGGCGTTGGCCGACAGCGCGCTGCCCTGGCCGGTCTCGAAATACATGCAGTTGTCGCCCAGGGGCCCGCGCTTGAGCGACAGCGCCGCCGCATGCGCCTCGTCCAGCAGCGGCAGGTTGATGCCGAAGCTGGCGTTGGCCGCCTGCGTGCCGGCGATGCTCTGGAACACCAGGTCCACCGGCGCGCCGCGGTCGATGGCCTGCAGCGTGTTGGTCACATGCGTCAGCACGCAGGTCTGGGTGGGGATCTGGTGCTGCTGGACCAGCCTGTCCAGCAGGTGCAGCAGGTCGACCAGGGCCGGCACGCTGTCGGCCGCCGGGTTGATGCCGATCACCGCGTCGCCGGCGCCGTAGAGCAGGCCGTCCAGGATGCTGGCGGCGATGCCGGCCGGGTGGTCGGCCGGGTGGTTGGGCTGCAGCCGAACCGCCAGCGTGCCGGGCAAGCCCAGGGTGTTGCGGAATCGCGTGACCACGCGCACCTTGCGCGCCACGGCGATCAGGTCCTGGTTGCGCATCAGCTTGCTCACCGCGGCCACCATCTCGGGCGTGAGCCCTGGCGCCAGCGCGGCCAGCGCCGCGGTGCTCGCCGCGTCGCCCAGCAGCCAGTCGCGCAAGGCGCCCACCGTCAGGTGCGCCACCGGCGCGAAGGCGGCGGCATCGTGGCTGTCGGCGATCAGCCGCGACACCTCGTCGGCCTCGTCAGGCACCACCGGCTGCTGCAGGAAGGTGGCCAGCGGCAGATCGGCCAGCGCAAGGCGCGCAGCCACGCGCTGGGCCGTGCTGTGCGCGGCGATGCCGGCGAGTTGGTCACCCGAGCGCAGCGGCGTGGCCTTGGCCAGCAGGTCGGCCAGGCTGTCGAACCGAAAGGTCTCGCTGCCGAGGCGGGCGCGGTAGGGCATGGCCTGCAGTGTGCCCTGGCGCCGGGCCGCCGCCGTTGTGGCGGGTGTTACAACCCCGGGGCCGCCCACCCACGCCTTGCCCACGTTGTTGCCCGTGCCGTCCGCCGCCCCGCTCGCCCTGACCTGGCCGGTGGTGGCCGCCGTGCTGTGCGGTGCTGCGCTGCATGCGGGCTGGAACGCCCTGGTCAAGAGCGGTGGCGACAAGCCGCTGGACACGGCCCTGGTGCATGTGCTGGGCTCGCTGCTGGCCCTGCCGGTGCTGCTGGTGATCGGCCCGCCGCAGCCGGCGGCGCTGCCCTACATCGGCCTGTCGGCGCTGATCCACATCGGCTACTTCATCGCCCTGGCCGGCGCCTACCAGCATGGCGAACTGAGCCTGACCTACCCCATCATGCGCGGCGCGGCGCCGCTGCTGGTGGCCCTGGGCAGCGCCAGCCTGATCGGCGAGTCGCCCAGCGTGCTGGCCTGGGCCGGCGTGCTCGGCATCACGGGCGGCGTGGCGCTGGTGGGGCTGTCGCGCCCCGCGCAGGCGCTGCACCACCGCAAGGCGCTGCTGTACGCCTTTGCCAACGCCGGGATCATCGCCTGCTACACCGTCGTCGACGGCCTGGGCGTGCGTGCCGAGCTGGCCGCCGGCGGCAGCGCACCGCGCTACGTGCTGCTGCTGTTCGTGCTGAACAGCGTGGCCTACCCGCTGCTGGTGTGGCGCCAGCGCAACCCCGCCGGCCGGGCGCAGGCGCTGGCCTATGTGCGCGGCCGTTGGCGCCGGGCGATGCCGGGCAGCGCCGCGTCGATCGCCAGCTACGGCATCGCCCTGTGGGCCATGACCCGCGCCCCGGTGGCCAGCGTGGCGGCCCTGCGCGAGACCTCGGTGCTGTTCGCCGCGCTGCTGGGCGTGGTATTGCTGAAGGAGCGCTTCGGGCTGCAGCGCGCCATGGGCAGCGCGGTCATCGTGGCCGGGGTGATGGCGCTGCGGTTGGGCTGAGCGAGTCCTGCGGCACCTGCGCGGCCTCGGCGCAGCGGCGGCAGATGCAGGCCTGGCCCTGCAGTTCGGCCGGCACCGTGGCGAGCAGGGCCGCCGGGAAGGCGACGTCCTTGCACCAGCAGTCGACGGCAAACGAGCCGGCAGCCGAGGCGGCGCACTGGTTGGGCTGGCCGCAGAGGGGGCAGTTCGGCGCCTGCAGAGGGGCGGTGATGGCAGCGGGCGTCGCCATGACTCAGCCCGTGTTGCGCAGTCCGGCCGCCACGCCATTGATCGACAGGTGGATGCCCCGCTGCAGCCGCTCGTTCTCGGGCGCGCCGTCCTTGCGGTTGCGGTAGCGGCGCATCAGTTCGACCTGCAGGTGGTTCAGCGGGTCGAGGTAGGGGAAGCGGTGCTCGATCGAGCGCGCCAGCGCCGGGTTGCTCTGCAGGCGCTCGGCTTCGCCGGTGATCAGGCCCAGCGCGTCGTGCGTGCGCTCCCACTCGGCCTTGATGGCCGCGAAGATGCGCTTGGCGAGCTTGGGGTCCTCCACCAGCTCGCAGTAGCGGGCGGCGATGCGCAGGTCGCTCTTGGCCAGCACCATGTCCAGGTTGCTCAGCAGGGTGCGGAAGAACGGCCATTGCTTGTGCATCTTCTGCAGCAGCTTCAGGCGCTCGTCGCGCTGGGCGTCGCTGCCCAGGAAGCCCTCGATCGCCGAGCCGAAGCCGCACCAGCCCGGCAGCGCCACCCGGCACTGGCCCCAGCTGAAGCCCCAGGGAATGGCGCGCAGGTCCTCGATCGCCCGCGTGGCCTTGCGGCTGGCCGGGCGGCTGCCGATGTTCAGCTCGGCGATCTCGCGGATCGGCGTGGCGGCGAAGAAGTAGTCGGTGAAGCCGGGCGTCTCGTAGACCAGGCGGCGGTAGGCGGCGAAGCTGGCCTCGCTGATCGCCGCCGCGGCGTCCAGGAAGGACTTGGGCGCACCCGCCTTGCTGGCACCGCTGTTCAGCAGCGTGGCCTCCAGCGTGGCGGCCACCAGCAGCTCCAGGTTGCGCCGGCCGATCTCGGGGTTGGCGTACTTGCTGCCGATCACCTCGCCCTGCTCGGTCAGGCGGATCTGGCCGTTCACCGTGCCCGGCGGCTGCGCCAGGATGGCCTGGTAGCTGGGCCCGCCGCCGCGGCCCACCGTGCCGCCGCGGCCGTGGAACAGGCGCAGCGTGATGCCATGCGCCTCGCGCAGCGGGCCGAACAGGCCCACCAGCGCCAGCTCGGCGCGGTACAGCTCCCAGTTGCTGGTGAAGAAGCCGCCGTCCTTGTTGCTGTCCGAATAGCCCAGCATCACGTCCTGCTCGCGGCCCGAGCGCACGATCAGCTCGGTGATGCCGGGCAGGGCGTAGAAGGCGCGCATGATCGGCTCGGCCTGGCGCAGGTCGCCGATGGTCTCGAACAGCGGCACGACGATCAGCGCGCTCACTGCGCCGCCGTCCAGCGTGCCGCCCTGCAGTACACCCCCATTCGGGCCGGCCAGCAGGCCGCATTCCTTCTGCAGCAGCAGCACCTCCAGCAGGTCGCTCACGCTCTCGGTGTGGCTGATGATGTAGTGGCGCAGCGCCTCGCGGCCGTAGCGCGCCAGCATCTCCTTCGCGGTCTCGAAGATGGCCAGCTCGCTGCGCGCCAGGTCGCTGTAGTCCGCACCGTGCACCCGCAGCGGGCGGGCGTCGTTCAGCAGGCCCATCAGCAGCACGCGCTTGGCCTCTTCGTCCAGCGCGCTGTAGTCGGCGTGCAGCCGGGCCTCGCGCAGCAGCTCGGCCACCACCGCCTCGTGCTTGTCGCTGCTCTGGCGCAGGTCCACCGTGGCCAGGTGGAAGCCGAAGACCTGCACCGCGCGCATCAGCGGCGCCAGGCGTGGTGCCACCAGGGCCTGGGCATGGTGGCTCTGCAGGCTGGCCTCGATCACCTGCAGATCCGCCAGAAACTGCGCCGGGCTGGTGTACGGGTCCTGAGGCGCCACCGCGTGGCGCAGGGCTTCGGTGCCGGTCAGGCTGTGCAGCGTGGCGGCCAGGCGGGCGTAGATGCCGATCAGCGCCCGGCGGTAGGGCTCGTCCTCGCGGTGCGGGTTCTTGTCGGGCGAGGCATCGGCCAGCGCGGCCATCGCCGGTGTCACGCCGGCCAGCATCTGGCTGATCGACAGCTCGGCGCCCAGGGCATGCACTTCGGTCAGGTAGAAGCGCAGCGCCACCTCGCTCTGCCGGGCCAGCGCCATGCGCAGGGTCTCGGCGGTCACGTTGGGGTTGCCGTCGCGGTCACCGCCGATCCACTGGCCCATGCGCAGGAAGCTGGGCACGTCGAAGCCGGCCAGCTGCTCCTCGATCTCGCCGTACAGCCGCGGGATCTGGCGCAGGAAGGTGCTCTGGTAGTAGCTCAGCGCGTTCTCGATCTCGTCGGCGACGGTGAGCTTGGTGTAGCGCAGCATGCGCGTCTGCCACAGCTGGGTGATGCGGGCGCGCATCAGCGCCTCGTTGGCGCGGCGGTCGCGCTCGGTGGGCAGGTCGTCGCGCTCGCCCACCATCTCGGCGATGGCCCGCTCGGCGTCCAGGATGCTCTTGCGCTGCACTTCGGTGGGGTGGGCGGTCAGCACCGGGCTGATGTAGGCCTGGGTCAGCGTCTGCGCCACGTCGGCGGCGCGCACGTCGGCCTTGTGCAGGCGCTCGAAGGTCAGGCCCAGGCTGCCGTCCTGCAGGTGCCCCTGGCGCTCGTGGTGCTGGCGGCGGCGCACATGGTGGCGGTCCTCGGCGATGTTGGCCAGGTGGCTGAAGTAGCTGAAGGCCCGGATCACGCTGACCGTCTGGTCGGCCGACAGGTTCTTCAGCAGCCGGTCGAGCACCCGGCCGGCCGAGGCGTCCTTCTTCAGCCGGTAGGCCACGCTGAGCTGGCGCACCCGCTCGATCAGCTCGAAGGCCTCCTTGCCCTCCTGCTCGCGGATCACGTCGCCCAGCAGCCGGCCAAGTAACCGGATGTCCTCCATCAGCGGCCGATTCTTGGCCGCGGCGTCACCTGCGTCGGTCGCGTTCACTGCAGGCTTGGCTGGTGAAGCCGGGCGGACGGCACGGCGGGCAGGGGCAGGGGACATCGGCATGGGAACCTCCGGAAGGGGTAACTATGTTACCAATCGCTGCATCTTCAGTGCCGGCGCCGTTGTGGACGCAGGCCGGCCGCACACCCGGGTCGGCCCCGGGCGGCGGCCAGGTGGGCCTAGCGATAATCGGGCCACCATGACGCATGCCTCCGCCAGCACCTCCGGGTTCGACACCCTGATCGCCACCCGCGAGAGCCGCCTGGCGCTGTGGCAGGCCGAGCATGTGCGCGACCTGCTCGCCGCGCGCTTCGGCCTGAAGGTCGGCTTGCTGGGCATGACGACCCGGGGCGACCAGATCCTGGACCGGGCGCTCAGCAAGGTCGGCGGCAAGGGCCTGTTCGTCAAGGAGCTGGAAGTGGCGCTGGAAGAAGGCCGCGCCCACCTGGCGGTGCATTCGCTCAAGGACGTGCCGATGGAGCTGCCCGAGGGCTTCGTGCTGGCGGCCGTGCTGGAGCGCGAGGACCCGCGCGATGCCTTCGTCTCGCCGCGCCACGCCAGCGTGGCCGACCTGCCGCCAGGCGCCGTGGTCGGCACCAGCAGCCTGCGCCGCGTGGTGCAGCTGAAGAACCTGCGGCCCGACCTGCGCATCGAGCCGCTGCGCGGCAACCTGGACACCCGGCTACGCAAGCTCGACGAGGGCGGCTACGACGCCATCATCCTGGCCGCCGCCGGGCTGAAGCGCCTGGGCCTGGCCGAGCGCATCCGCGCACCGTTCGACGAGACCGCGATGATCCCCGCCGCCGGCCAGGGCGCGCTGGGCATCGAGGTGCGCGCCGACGCCACCACGCTGCGCGCCCAGCTCGCCCAGATGGTGCATGCGCCGACCTGGCTGTCGGTGCATGCCGAGCGGGCGGTGTCGCGCGCGCTGGGCGGCAGCTGCAGCATGCCGCTGGCGGCGCACGCGGTGTGGCAGGGCAGCGAGCTGGTGATGACGGCCGCGCTCGGCCATGCCGAGGACACGGCCCGGCCTCTGCTGCGCACCAGTGCCCGCGCCACCATCGCCGCCGACAGTGGCGCCGCGTCCACCGAGGCCGCCGACGCCCTGGGCCGCCAGGCCGCCGCCCAGTTGCAGGGCCTGGGCGCCGACGCCTACCTGGCCGCCGCGCCCGGCGCCTGAGCGCCTGGCCGCGCCACCGACCGGGCGACCCGCCACCCCGGCATGACCGCGCAGCCGCACCTGATCGTGACTCGCCCGCAGCCGCAGGCCGACGCCTGGGTGGCGCGGCTGCAGGCCCTGGGTCTGGCGGCCGGCGCCTTGCCGCTGCTGGGCATCGACGCCCCGGCCGACGCGGCGCCGGTGCACGCCGCCTGGCAGGCCATCGTCCGCGGGCAGGACGCCGCCGGCCGCCCGCTGGCGGTGGTGATGTTCGTCAGCCCCAGCGCGGTGCAGCGCTTCTTCGCCCAGCGGCCGGTCGGCCTGGCCTGGCCCGCCGATGTGCTGGCCGCCGCGCCCGGGCAGGGCACACGCGACGCGCTGGCGCAGGCCGGCGTGCCAGCGCTCGCGTTGTGCAGCCCGCCGGCCGAAGGCGGACGCTTTGATTCCGAGGCGCTGTGGGCGGTGCTTCATGCGCGCTGCCACTGGCCCGGGCACGCCGCCCTGGTGGTGCGTGGCGAGGACGGCCGCAACTGGCTGGCCGAGGCGCTGCGCCAGCAAGGCGCGGCCGTGCACTTCGTCGAGGCCTACCGCCGCACCGCGCCGGTGCCCACCACGGCGCAGCAGGCGCTGCTGGCGCAGGCCCTGGCGCGGCCGGCGGCCTTCTGCTGGTTGTTTTCCAGCAGCGAGGCGGTCGGCCAGCTGCCGACGCTGGCGCCGGGTGCCGACTGGTCGGCTGCGCAGGCCCTGGCCACGCATCCGCGCATCGCCGCCGCGGCACAGGCCCTGGGCATGCCGCCGGTGCCGGTGATCGAGCCCATGCCCGAGGCCGTGGCGGCCTGGCTGGGCGCCCGGTCGGCACATGGGCCGTCGATACAATCCCGCCGAACGTGAACGACACCGCCGCCACCCCCGACACACCTGTTGCCGACACCGCGGCGGCACCCGCACCGGCGGCTGCCGCGGCGCCCCGTGCGACCGGGTCCACGCCCTTCTGGATCGGCACCGCGGTGCTCGGCGCGCTGGCCATGGTGGCGATCACGCTGGCCCTCATCGGCCAGCAGCGCATCAAGGCGCTGGAGCAGGAACTGGTGCGCCGCCAGCAGGACAGCCAGGGCCAGGCCATCGAGGCCCGCGCCCTGGCCCAGCAGGCCCAGGACCTGGCCCGCGCCGCCGAAGGCAAGGTGGCCCTGCTCGAAGGCCGTGTCGCCGAAACGGCGCTGCAGCGCACCCAGCTCGAGGAACTGATCCAGCAGCTGTCGCGTTCGCGTGACGAGAACGTGCTGGCCGACGTCGACGCCGCGGTGCGCGTGGCCGTGCAGCAGAGCGCCATCACCGGCAGCGCCGAACCGCTGGCCGCCGCGCTGCGCCAGAGCGAGGAGCGCCTGTCGCGCATGAACCAGCCGCGGCTGGAACGCGTGCGCCGCGCCCTGGCGCGTGACCTGGAGCGGGTGCGGGCGGTGGCCGTCAGCGACGTGGCCAGCCTGACGATCAAGCTCGACGAGGCGATCCGCTCGGTCGACGACATGCCGCTGCTGGCCCAACCCGATCCGCGCCCGGCCGCCGCGCCGCGCCCGGGGTCTGCCGCGGCACCGCGTGCCGCCGCGCCAGCATCGGCCGCGTCGGCACCTTTGGCCCTGCCCGGCATGGCTTGGTGGACCTGGCTGCAGGCGCAGGCTGCCTGGGCCGGCGAGCAGATCTGGAGCGAGGTGCGCGGCCTGGTGCGCGTCACCCGCATCGCCAATCCCGAGGCGGTGCTGGTGGCACCTGACCAGGCCTGGTTCCTGCGCGAGAACCTGAAGCTGCGCCTGCTCAACGCCCGGCTCGCGCTGCTGTCACGCCAGTACGACACGGCGCAGGCCGACCTGCGCGACGCGGTGGCCACGCTGGAGCGCTACTTCGATCGCAGCGTGCGCCGCGTGGTGCTCAGCACCGACCTGCTGCGCCAGGTGGCCGGCCAGGCCCGGCAGCTGAACCTGCCGCGTCCCGACGAGACGCTGGCGGCGCTGTCGGCCGCGCAGGCCGGGCGCTAGGCGGGCGACGGGCGAACCGACGCGATGCGCAACGTCGTCTGGCTGGTCCTGCTGTTCGCCGTGGCCGTGGTGGCCGCGCTGACGCTGGGCGACAACACCGGCATGGCCTCGTTCTACTGGGGCGGCTGGCGGGTCGACCTGTCGCTGAACTTCTTCATCCTGGCCGCGCTGGCCACCGGCTTCGCGCTGATGACGGCGGTGCAGGCCGTCAACGCCCTGATCGGCCTGCCGAAGCGCGCCCGCGAGTGGCGCATGCTGCGGCTGGAGCGCGCTGCCCAGGCGGCACTGCGTGACGCGCAGGCCGAGTTCTTCGCCGGCCGCTACGGCCGCGCCCACAAGGCCGCGCAGCGCGCCATCGCGATCCAGGAGGATCGCCATGACCCGGGCGAGGACCAGGACTTCCGCACCCTGGCCCTGCTGCTGGCCGCCGCGAGCCTGCACCGCCTGCAGGACCGCGGCCGCCGCGACGCCCTGCTGCGCCAGGCGCTGCAGCGCGGGCGGCGCGGCAGTGGCCAGGTGGTCGACGAGGGCGTTCGCCTGCTGGCCGCCGAATGGGCGCTGGACGACCGCGACGGCCCCCGCGCCCTGGCCCTGCTGGCCGAACTGCCGCCCGGGGTGGCGCGCCGCACCCAGGCGCTGCGCCTGAAGCTGCAGGCCGCCCGCATGGAGCGCCGCCCCATGGACGCGCTGCACACCGCGCGCCTGCTGGCCAACCACCAGGCATTCTCGGCCACCGCAGCCCAGGGCTTGCTGCGCTCGCTGGCGATCGAGGCGCTGGAGTCGGCGCATGACGCCGACCAGCTGCGCCGCGCCTGGCAGCAGTTCGACGCAGCCGACCAGCGCGACCCCTTCGTTGCCGCCCGCGCCGCCCGCCGTGCCGCGCAACTGCTGGCGGCCGAGGACGGCCGTGCCTGGCTGCGCCCGCTGTGGGAGCGGCTGGAGACGCTGGGTGCCGATGGCCGCGCCGAGGTGGCGCTGGCCCTGGTCGACGCCGCAGCCGGCCTGGGACCGGACTGGCTGGCGCGGGTGGAAGCCGCCCAGCGCGCCTGGCCGACCGAGCCGGCGGTGCAGGCCGCCGCCGGCGCCGTGCTGGCCGAATGCCGGCTGTGGGGCAAGGCCCGCCGTCCGCTGGAACTGGCCGCCCGCGACCCGCTGCTGCAGCCGCGTGCGCGACGCCTGGCGTGGCGTGCGCTGGCCCGGCTGGCCGAAGCCGAAGGCGATGACGCCCGGGCGCTCGACTGCCTGCGCCAGGCCGCCGAGCAAGATTGAAGCGGCCTCCCCCGCACGCCGCGCCCCACTTTTTTCAACAAGACGCACGTCGAACTACCCAAATCGGAATTTTCGATGTATAGTCTGAGGCTTCGCGGCTGTAGCTCAGCTGGATAGAGTACTTGGCTACGAACCAAGGGGTCGTGGGTTCGATTCCTGCCAGCCGCACCAGAACATAGCGTTCTAGATCAACGGGTTAGCTCCACAAGGGCTAGCCCGTTTTTCTTTGTGCGCTCGGTGAATGGGCGTTCGTTGCTTCGTTGCCCCACAAATGCCCCCACAGCAGGCGACGCTGCGGCAGAGATCACACCGGTCTGGCGCAGCTCAGGTCGGACAAGAAGGCCTTTTGGTTGAATGCGTAGCAGCAACCCTTCGCTGAAGGGTGGGGTGGCGCCCAGTCAGGCGCACTTCCTGAGCCACCGCCGGTGGCTCAGATGTGCATCGGCGCCCACACTGCAAGGCCATTGCGGTGTCCAAGGCCTCGACGAGTCCTGAGCCCTCTGACCGCCTCCCACGGCATTCAAGCAACGCGGCAAAGCCGCATTGGCGGAGCACTCAGACACCGATCACCGACACGGCCTTGGTGTTCAGATAGGCCTCCAGGGCCTCTGGCCCGCCCTCGGTGCCGTAGCCGGACTCCTTGATGCCGCCGAACGGCAACTCGGCGGACGGCGTGGCAGGCTGGTTGATCCAGAGCATGCCTGCCTCGATGCCGTTCGACAGCAGTTGCACGTTCCTGAACGAGCGTGTGAACGCGTAGGCCGCAAGGCCGAAGGGAAGGCGATTGGCTTCGGCGATGGCTTCTTCAAGTCGATCGAAGGCACGGATGCCGGCAATGGGGCCGAAGGGCTCGTTGTTGAACAGATCCGAATCCAGCGGAGGGTTGCCGATCAGGGTCGGCGCGAAGAAGTTGCCGGCCTCACCGATCCGTTGGCCGCCGGTGAGAATCTCGGCACCGCGTCGGCGTGCGTCGTCCACAACCTTGGCCATCGCCGCCACGCGGCGCGGATTGGCCAAGGGGCCCATCGTGGTGCCGTCGGTAAGGCCGTCTCCCAGCCGCAGTGCCTGTGCATGCCTTGTCAGCGCCTGGCTGAATTCCTTCACGAGGCTGCTGTGCACCAGGAAGCGCGTCGGCGAGATGCAGACCTGCCCGGCGTTGCGGAACTTGGCCGCTCCGGCTGCCTGCACCGCCAGCTGAACGTCCGCGTCTTCGGCCACGATCACGGGGGCGTGGCCACCCAGTTCCATGGTCACGCGCTTCATGTGCTGGCCGGCCAGCGCGGCCAATTGCTTGCCCACGGGGGTTGAGCCGGTGAATGTGATCTTGCGGATCACGGGGTGCGCAATGAGGTGGCTGGAGATCTCCGCGGGGTTGCCGTAGACGAGGCCCACGGTGCCGGGCGGGACGCCGGCATCGACAAACGCGTGCAGCAAGGCCGCCGGTGACGCCGGTGTCTCTTCTGGCGCTTTGACGAGGAAGGAGCAGCCGGAGGCCAGCGCAGCGCCAAGCTTGCGCACGATCTGGTTGACTGGGAAGTTCCAGGGCGTGAAGGCAGCCACCGGACCGACCGGCTCCTTGAGAACGAGCTGCTGCGCTGCCGGATTGCGTGCCGGCACGATGCGCCCGTACACGCGACGACCCTCGTCGGCAAACCACTCGATCATGTCGGCGCCCGCCAGGACCTCGGCGCGGGCTTCGGCCAGTGGCTTGCCCTGCTCCAGCGTGAGCAGGCGGGCGATGTCGGGCGCCCGCTCGCGCAGCAGTGCGGCGGCGCGGCGCATGGTCGCGGCGCGCTCGTGGACGGACAGGCTGCGCCATGCCTCGAAGCCCTGCTGCGCTGCCGCGAGCGCGCGCTCCAGGTCGGCGATGCTCGCGTGCGCCACCCGGCCGATGGGCTGGCCAGTCGCGGGGTTGAACACGTCCTGGGTGTTGCCGTTCTCGGCATCCACGCATGCGTTGGCGATCAAGAGGCGTGTGTCAGGGTAGCTGGCGAAGGTCATGCGTGTGCTCAAGTGAAAGCTTGTTCAAGGGCTGCAATCCCGGGTTGCTTTGCACCCGGATCCACGAACTCCACCACCTTCCGGTACTTGCTCGGCGCGACGCCCTGCTGGCCGGTGAAGAAGCGTGCGAAGTTGGCCGCCGAGTCGAAGCCGAGCTGCGCGGCGATGTCCTGCAGCGGGGCGTCACGGCGGCTCACGGACAGGACCGCGGCTTCGAGTCGAAGCATGTTGATGAAGGCAAGAGGAGTGAGTCCGGTCGAACTGCGGAACAGGCGGAAGAAGTGCGCGCGCGACAGCCCGCTCGACGCGCAGAGCGCCGGAAGATCGACCGGCGCGACGCTGTCCGACAGCAGGCGTCCGATGGCGTGCCGGATGCGCGCGTCGTAGCCCAGCTCGCCGTGCACGCCCAGCGGCAGGGCTCTGTCCGGCGGCGTCGTCAGCGCGGTGACCTCCTCGAAGATCCAGGCGATCCACTGCTCCACGATGTCGCTCGACGGTGCCACCTGCTGCAGCATCAACTCCACCACGTCGTCCTGCAGGCGCTCCAGCCGGGGTGTCATCGACACCAGCGGACGGGTGAAGAACTTCGGGTGCGCGCTGCGTGAGAACCGCCTGTCGACCTCCTTCAGCCATTGGGAGTTCAGGTACAGCGCGAGAAGAATGGTTGGCGCCGCGCTGCTGCGGTGGTGGTAGAAGTGCGGCTCCCAGGCGTTGATCAGCAGGGCATTGCGGACGGTGACCGGGTGTTCGCGTTCGCCGATGCCGAACAGGATGTCGGGCCCGCCGATCTTGAGCACGACATGGCACTCGCGATGCGCATGCAGCACCATGGATCGGTCGAGCCGCAGCAGAGCAGCGCGGCCGAAAGGGCCATGCAGAATTCGCAGCGGATCGGACATCGCGGCTCCTGGCGGCCCGGCGGGCCAGGGCGCCATGCTGACATCCGGTGCGGCAGCGCGCAACCGAAGTCGACCGACTACTTGTATTCGACGAGGACTTCGCGGTAGTGCGTGGAGCCCACGTTGCGGGCCTTGTGGGTGGCCGGCACCGTCGCACCCTTGCCGTTGTCCGACAGCACTTCGATGATGCCATTCTCGCACTTCAGCGAGAACACGCCGCCGGTGGGCACGTCGAAAATGCCAATATCCTTGCCGTGCTCGTCGTAGATCTGCAGCGGTGCACCTGCGATCGCGTACCACACGTACGACCGCTCGTGGGTGTGCACGGGGGTCTCTTCGCCCGGGGCCAGCTCGAAGTTCCAGACGATGACCTTGTCGTTCTCGAACACCTTCTCGGTGCCGACGCCGGCTTCCCTGGGGGCTTGGGTGGATGCAAGCATTGGAGTCTCCTGGTCGTGTATGGGGTGGCTGTTTGAACGTCCCGGGTATTGCCTGCAGGCAAGCCGAGGGGGCGAACCAGCGTCTTGCGATCACTTATCCTGCCCCGTCGATGATGCTAGGACGCCGGAAGCGCAGCGGCTTGCTGTGGTGTCCACCGGTTTGTCTCATGGACTTCGGACTTGTCATTTGGTCTCATAAAACTGTCGAGCCCCTCCTCCGCGCCTTCCCCGGGCACCGATCGAACAGGTTGTCCGACGCGGGACACCAATCGGACACCTTGATCGAACACAAGCCACCGTCGCCCGGCTGAGGCATGCGGCGTACCCCTGGGGGAAAGCGGCCTCAGCGCCGTTGGCGCAGAGCGGGAGAGAGCAAGGCCTGGCGGGCTCCCTGCGCCGGACTGCGCCCACCAGCACCCGGTACCCAGGCGTTCGGGTCAGCCCCAGCAGCCAAGCCGGCTTGAGCGGGCTGGACGGCCAAGCAGCGCTCGGACGCACTCGATCGCACCGGCAGCGAACTGCTGCTGCGCGCCGAGGAGTCGGGTGACCCGTTGTCGCGCGAGGAGGGGAAGACACGCGGCGAGGGCATCGACGAGGTCGCTCGTGCGGGGCGCATCATCAAGCTCTTCGCGGACGAAGCGCTGCGTCTTGCCGGGGGGCTTCCACCCATCCGCAAAGGCGTCGAGGTCGTGGTTACCCGCGAGCCGTAAAAAAGGGGGTGCGGACTTCACGCGCGAGGTCGAGGAGCGCGTCAGCCAGGCCATCCGCGAGCTGGGCTACAGCGCCGACCCGTTGGCGCGCGGCATGATCACGGGTCGCACCGGCAACGTCGGCTATCCCGTCGCGCGCTGGAGCGCCGACCGCTTCCAAGGCCTGGCCGACGCCTTTGCCGGCAGCGACGCCCGCCTGGTGCAGCACGCGGAGGACGACGCGGTGGCTGCCGAGGGCGAGCGCATTGCCTCGTCGGTGCTGGTGGGCGCCGAGCCGCCGGATGCGGTGGTGGCCTACAACGATCTGATCGCCCTGGGCCTGCTGGGCCAGAGCCACGCGCTGGGCGTGCCGGTGCCACAGGCGGTGGCCATCGCCGCCTTCGACGACATCCTCCACGCGCGCTACGCCTTTCCCGCGCTGACCACGGTGGACATGGGCGGCGAGCGCATGGGCGAGGTGGCGATGCGGCGCCTGGCCGCGCGCATCCAGGCCCCGCAACCCGAGCCCGGCCACGACGACCTGGCGCCACGGCTGCAGGTGCGGGCGACGACGCGGCGGCGCGGCTGAAGGCACCGCAGCGCGGCCTGCGGACACAGCCCTTACCATCGGCCGCCCCGCTGCCCGTGCTGCTGCCTGCCGATGGTTTCCGACCCCACTCCCGCCGACGAACAGGGCATGCGCCTGGCGCTGGACCAGGCGCTGAACGCGCAGCTGGCCGGCGAGGTGCCGGTGGGTGCGGTCATCGTGCGCGACACAGGGCAGGGCCCCCAGGTGATCGCCACCGGCTACAACCGGCCGATCACCACGCATGACCCGACCGCGCATGCCGAGATCGTGGCCCTGCGCCACGCGGCCCAGCTGCTGCAGAACTACCGCCTGCCCGACTGCACGCTGTATGTCACGCTGGAACCCTGCGCCATGTGCGCGATGGCCCTGCTGCATGCGCGCTTCAAGCGGGTGGTCTTCGCCGCCACCGACCCCAAGACCGGCGCCGCCGGCTCGGTGGCCGATCTGTTCGCCGAGCCGCGGCTGAACCACCACACCACGTTGGTGGGGGGCGTGCTGGCCGGGCCGGCGGCGGCGCTGCTGCGCGGCTTCTTCGCCGAGCGGCGAGCCCAGCAGCGGGCCGAGCGCGATGCGCTGCGCGGTCTGGCGTCTGCGGGCAGCGCTGCCGTTGTCGATGCGCCGGCCATTCCGGTCGGCGAGACCAACGAACTGCCGCCTGCCGATCCTGCCCCCTGATGTCCCCGCCTCTTGATGCCCCCGCCATGACCGAACCCTCCAGCCTCCACGTCTACGCCCCGGCCGGCGTCGAGTTGCGCACGCCCGCGCTGAAGCTGGCGCGCCAGCGTCTCACCGCCCTGGGCTTTGCGGTGACGATGGACCCCGGCCTGCGCGGCCGCCACCAGCGCTTTGCCGGTGACGACGCTGCGCGCCTGGCCGCCATCCACCGCGTGGCCCAGGCAGCACCATCGGTGGCGCTGGCCTGCCGCGGCGGCTACGGCCTGAGCCGGCTGCTCGATCACATCGACTGGCCGCTGCTGGCCGGGTCAGTGGAGCAGGGCACCCGCTGGGTCGGCCACAGCGACGTCACTGCATTGCAGCTGGGCCTGCTGGCCCACACCGGCGCCGTCAGCTGGCAGGGCCCGATGGCCTGCGACGACTTCGGTCGAACCGACGAGCAGGGTGGCACCGACGAAGTGACGGTGGGCTGCTTCACCGAGGCGATGCGTGGCGAGCTGGAGGCGGTGGGCTTCCGCACCGAGGCCGGCTTCGACGGGCTGGACGTGAAGGGGCGGCTCTGGGGCGGCAACCTTGCCATGCTGCTGAGCCTGCTGGGCACGCCGCACTGGCCCAAGGTCCATGGCGGCGTGCTGTTCCTCGAAGACGTCAACGAGCACCCGTACCGCATCGAGCGCGGCCTGCTGCAACTGCACCAGGCCGGCGTGCTGGCCAAGCAGAAGGCGGTTCTGCTGGGCGACTTCAGCGGCTGGCGCAAGAGCCCGCTGGACCGCGGCTACACGCTCAAGAGTGCCATCGCGCACCTGCGCAGCGTGTGTGCCACGCCCATCCTCACCGGCCTGCCCTTCGGCCATGTGCCGACCAAGCTGACGCTGCCCGTGGGGGCGAAGGTGCAGCTGGTCGTCGACGGCCGCGAGGTGCTGGTCGGCTGGTGACCGGTACGCGGTTGCAGCGCTCTGGAGGCGCCCCTCCAAAGCGGTGGCCATGGGCTGAAACCCGGGTAGACCCGGCATGGCCCCCCTCTAGAATCCCGAGATCGCCTCGCAAGGGTCGGCCACAAGCGGGCCCTGCCGAGGCGATGTCATTCATGGCTGTGGCGGTGGGGTCGACCTGGCCCCACGGCTGTCTCTGGTTCCAGGAGCTTTCCGCATGCGCGGCATCGCTGTTCTTCGCCAATTGCTGACGCGGCTCGGCCGCCAGGCCGCGCCAGCGCTGGCCGTCATGGCGGCTGCGCTCGTCGCAGGCTGCAACAACAGCCCCTACCCGGTGGGCGCCGAGCGCGAGAACACGCTGTTCTATTCGTTCGACGAGCGCTCGCCGCGCTACCTGGACCCGACGGCGTCGTACACCAACCCCGAGACGGCCTACACCATGCAGGCCTACGACCCGCCCTACGGCTACCACTATCTGAAGCGGCCGTACCAGCTGGTGCCCAAGTCGGCGGCGGCGGTGGTCAAGCCGCGCTACCTGGACAAGAACGGCCAGGCCCTGCCCGACGACGCGCCCGGCGAAAGCATCGCCGAGAGCATCTACGACGTGCCGATCAAGCCTGGCATGCGCTACCAGCCGCACCCGGCCTTCGCGGTCGATGCCCAGGGCCGTCACCTCTACCACTCGGAAAACCCGCTGAGCCGCGCCGCGCTGGGCGAGCGCCGCACGCCCTTCGACTTCGCCCAGCTGGGCACACGCGAGGTGGTGGCCGAGGACTTCGTCTACGCCCTCAAGCGCCACGCCACCACGCGCATCGAGGCGCCGGTGTACGCCGTGTTCGCCGAGTACGTGATCGGCCTGAAGGACTACGCGGCACTCGTCAAGCGCGAGGACGCCAAGCTGCTGGCCGGCCTGCCCGAGGACATCCGCGACAAGCCCTTCCTCGACTTCCGCCGCTGGCCGCTGGCCGGCGCCA
>CALMIF010000120.1 GCA_937864045.1 uncultured Aquabacterium sp.
CAGTGCTAGCTTTTCGTACCGTCACTTATTGCACTGAAAACGAGGAGACCCCTTCGTGCGCCCCGGCAGTTCCGGCGTGATCGTCAACGGCTTGCGCGACCTCTACCACTTGGGCGCCATCACGCCGCAGCAACTGACCGAGGCCCGCGTCTGGATGAGCGAGATCGTCGTGCGCATCGCTTGCGAGCGCGCCACGGACGAAGACTTCGCGGCGCTCGACGCCAACATCGATGCCGCGGCCAAGGCGCCCGACTTCGACCAGCGCGCCCGCCACAACCGCGAGTTCCACGTGATCCTGGCCCGCGCCACGCGCAACCCCATCATGGTCATCACGATGGAAAGCATCATGGCGGTGTTCGGCAACTTCATCGCGCAGATCGGCCCGAGCGACAACACCTTCATCCTGCCGTCGCGCCGCCGCTTCATGAAGCACCTGCGCGCTCGCGACGCGGCGGCCGCCGCGGCGGAGATGAAGAAGGCATTGGCCCGCCTGCAGACCAAGTACATGGACCAGTGGGACGCGCGGTCCGCGGCCTAGGTCCCTGACCGGGCAGCCGGTTCCCTTGTCCAGCGTGCAAGCACTTCAGCACCCGCCGTCGCTTGCGCGGCAACTTGCCCCGCCTGCGAGGGCGTGCGCGAGAAGCGCGGCGCGGGAGCCGGCTGGCTGACACCCGCGACATCGACGAACGTGCCGCGCACGCTGTTGTGCGGATGGCGCGCCGCTTCCCCCAGCGACAGCACGGGGGCCACGCAGCAGTCCGTGTCCTGCAGCAGCGCCGCCCAGGCGTCGCGCGTGCGCCCGCGGAAGATCGCGGCCATTTCCTCCCGCAATTGCGGCCAGCGCATGCGATCGTTCTGCGCCGCGTGCCACTCCGGCGCAAGCCCGATGCGCTCGCAGAGTTGCGCGAAGAACTGCGGCTCGATGGCGCCCACGCTCAGGTGCTGCCCGTCCGACGTTTCGTAGATCGTGTACCAGGGTGCGGCGCCATCGAGCATGTTGCTCTCGCGCTGCTCGACGAACTGTCCGCGATGCCCCATGCCGACGAACTGCGTCATGAGGCTGCTCGCGCCGTCGACGATCGCGGCGTCCACCACCTGGCCGCGGCCGGATTGCGCGCGCTCGAACAGGGCGGCCAGGATGCCGCTGACCAGGTAGAGGCTGCCGCCGCCATAGTCGCCGAGCAGGTTCAGCGGCGGCACCGGTCGCTCCCGCGGGCCGATCGCATGGAGCGCGCCGGAGAGGGCGATGTAGTTGATGTCGTGGCCGGCCGTGGGGGCCAGCGGCCCCTCCTGGCCCCACCCGGTCATGCGGCCGTAGACCAGGCCCGGGTTGCGTTCGTGCAAGGCTTCGGGGCCCAGGCCGAGGCGCTCCATCACGCCAGGGCGGAATCCCTCCACCAGGACGTCCGCACGCGCGGCGAGCTCCGCCGCCTGCCCCCGGCCTTCCGGTGACTTGAGGTCGGCCTGGACCACGGTGCGGCCGCGCTGCATCACGTTGCGTGCATCGCCCAGGCGAGCCTGCGGCCGGTCGACGCAGACGACCTCGGCGCCCATGTCCGACAGCAGCATGCAGGCGAACGGAGCCGGCCCCAGGCCCGCGAACTCGAGCACCCGCAGGCCGCGCAGCGGTCCAGCCATCGTCAGTCCATCCTGATGTTGGAGCGCTTGACGACCTCGCCCCATTGCGCCATCTCGTCCCGGATCAGCTTCGCCATTTCCTCCGGCTTGCTGGCACGTGTCTCGATGTTGCGGTCGGCGAAGAGCTTCTGCACGTCGGGCCGAGTGACCGCGTATTCCACCGCCGCGTTCAGCTTGGCGGCGATGGCATCCGGCACGCCGGCCGGCGCCAGCACGCCGAACCAGGCGACGCTGCGGAAGCCGGGCACTTCCTCGGCGATGGCCGGCAGGCCCGGAACGACGTTCGTGCGCTGTGGCGTGGCAACGGCGAGGTACTTCACCTTCCCGGCCTGCAGCATGCCGGCGCCGTCCAGGCCGGTGACGAACGCGGCCTGCAGCTGCCCGCCGCCGAGCGCGGTCATCATTGGCGGCCCGCCTGCGTACGGTATGTGCGTCAGCTTGAGCCCGGCCATCGCATTGAAGTGCTCGCCGGCCAGGTGCGACTGGGAGCCGTTGCCGACCGAGCCGAAGTTCCAGTCCTGCTGCTTCGCCAGCGCGACGAATTCCTTCAGGGTCTTGGCCGGCGTGTCGGCCGGCACCGCCAGGATGTGCGGGATGATGGCCACGGTGGAGATCGGGCGCAGGTCCTTCAGCGGGTCGTACGGGATCTTGCGCATCAGCGGCACGATCGCATTGGGTCCGGAGTTGCCGAACACGATGGTGTAGCCGTCCGGCGCCGACTTGACCACCTGGTCGGTTCCGATGGTGCCGCCGGCGCCGGCCTTGTTCTCGACGATGACCGGCTGCTTCAGGAAGTCCTGCATCGGCTTCTGGATCGCCCGCGCGAGCTGGTCGGTGGTGCCGCCGGCCGGGTACGGCACCACGATGCGGATCGGCCTGGACGGATAGGCGTCCTGCGCCGCCGCGCCGAACGCGAGGGTCGAGAGAACGGTGGCGGCGACGGTGCGCAGGGCATTGCGGCGGGGCGGTTTCATGGGCTTGTCTCCTGAAAAATTGGGAATGCAGTCAAACGTGGGCCTTGCGCGCATGCAGCACGACCGGCTTGCCGCCGAACTGCCGCTTGCACATCCACGCGGCCAGCGCGGAATCGAGGTAGTCGGCGTGGCCGGGGAACCAGCGTTCGAGTTCGGCGGCGAAGTCGCGGCCGATCGCGAGGTTCCCCTGCGCAACCAGGTCCAGTACCTGCACGCCGGACGCGAGCACCTTGCCGTGCTCCTCGATGTGGCAATCGCCGGCCGGGAAGGCGGTCTGCCGCATCCAGTCGTCCTCCTGCCCGAAGTGCGACAGCAGGTGTTCCTGCAAGCGCGCCAGGCAGGCGTGCAACCGGTCGTCTGGGCAGGCGAGGGCCTGCGCGACGAGCGTGTCGAACTCGGCATGCACGGCGTCCATGGGCGCGTAGCCCAGCGGCTTGGAAGGGTCCGGCGTTTTCATGTGGACAGCTTACCAGAACTCGTGGTACATTGCATCAATGGTAGGATCAATTGAAAGGTAAAACATGCTGTCCCACGAAGACAACGAGTTGCTGGTTCGCGTCGGCGCCGGAACGCCGATGGGCAAGCTGATGCGGCTGTACTGGATTCCCTTCCTGCTCGCGCGCGACGTGCCGGCCGATGGCCTGCCGTACCGCGTGCGCCTGCTGGGCTACGACGCGCAGCGGATCGCGGGGCTGGCCGAAGGCGGGGCGTTCGGCACCCGGGTCCCGCGCGGCGCGGAGAACCCGGCCTGATGACGGCCCGCACGCTGCGCGGCAAGGTGGCGGTGGTCGGCATCGGCGAGACCACCTACTACAAGCACGGCCAGTCGCCCGACGCGGAGTTCAAGCTCGCGCTCCAGGCCATCCTGGCCGCTTGCGCCGACGCCGGCATCCATCCACACCGAATCGATGGCTTCGCCTCGTACAGTGACGACCGCAGCGACGCCACCCGGCTCGCTGTCGCGCTCGGGCTGCCGCGCCTGCGCTCGGCGACCATGCAGTGGGGCGGCGGTGGCGGCGGCT
>CALMIF010000121.1 GCA_937864045.1 uncultured Aquabacterium sp.
AACAAAATCGAAGTGCCGTGCCTGGGCCACTTCGAGCCGGGCGTTCTCCATGCGGGTGGCGATGACCTCGGCGCCGTCCTCGCCGCGGCGCTTCAGGCGCTGTTCCAGCTCGGCCCAACTCGGCGGCAGGATGAAGATCAGGATGGCGTGGGCGAACAGCTTCTTGATCTGCAGCGCGCCCTGCCAGTCGATCTCCAGCACCACGTCCTCGCCGCGGGCCAGGCGGTCCTCGATGGCGCGGCGCGAGGTGCCGTAGAGGTTGCCGTGCACCTCGGCCCACTCGAAGAAGTCGCCCGCATCGACCATGCGGCGGAAGTCGTCCTTGGCGATGAACCAGTATTCGCGGCCGTTCTGCTCCTGCCCGCGCGGGGCGCGGGTGGTGTGCGAGACCGAGACGTCCAGGTGCGAATCGAGTTCGAGCAGCGCCTTGACCAGGCTGGACTTGCCCGCGCCGCTGGGCGCGGCGACCACGAAGAGATTGCCGGGGGTTTCCATCGTCGGATTTTCACCCAGGCCGGCCGCGCCGCCGGGCGCCTGCCGGGCTCAGAACAGGAAGTACTTCTGCGCCATCGGCAGCACGGTGGCCGGTTCGCAGGTCAGCAGCATGCCGTCGGCACGCACCTGGTAGGTCTGGGCGTCGATCTGCATGCGGGGCAGGTAGGCGTTGTGGACCATGTCGCGCTTGGTGACCGTGCGGTTGCCCTTGACCGCCACCAGGCGCTTGGCCAGGCCGTAGCTCTCGGCGGCGCCGTTGGCCAGGCTGGCCTGGCTGACGAAGCTGATCGACGTGGGCCCGACGGCCTTGCCGAAGCTGCCGAACATCGGCCGGTAGTGCACCGGTTGCGGTGTCGGGATGCTGGCGTTGGGGTCGCCCATGGCGGCGGCGGCGATGAAGCCGCCCTTGAGCACCACGCTGGGCTTGACGCCGAAGAAGGCCGGCTTCCACAGCACCAGGTCGGCCCACTTGCCGACCTCGACGCTGCCCACTTCGTGGGCGATGCCGTTGGCCAACGCCGGGTTGATCGTGTACTTCGCGACATAGCGCTTGACGCGGTTGTTGTCGTGGCGGACCGTGTCGCCATCCAACGTACCACGCTGCGTCTTCATCTTGTGCGCCGTCTGCCAGGTGCGGATGATGACCTCGCCGACCCGGCCCATGGCCTGGCTGTCGCTGCTCATCATGCTGATCGCGCCCAGGTCGTGCAGCACGTCCTCGGCGGCGATGGTCTCGCGGCGGATGCGGCTCTCGGCGAAGGCCAGGTCCTCGGCGATGGACGCATCGAGGTGGTGGCAGACCATCAGCATGTCCAGGTGCTCGTCCACCGTGTTGGCGGTGTAGGGCATCGTGGGGTTGGTGCTGCTGGGCAGGAAATTGGCCTCGCCGACCACGCGCAGGATGTCCGGCGCATGGCCGCCGCCGGCGCCCTCGGTGTGGAAGGCGCAGAGCGTGCGGCCCTGGGTGGCGGCGATGGTGTCCTCGACGAAGCCGCTCTCGTTGAGGGTGTCGCTGTGGATCGAGACCTGGATGTCGTGCGCGTCGGCCACCTGCAGGCACTGGTCGATGGCGCTGGGTGTCGTGCCCCAGTCCTCGTGCAGCTTCAGGCCGATGGCGCCGGCCTCGGCCTGCTGGTTCAGCGCATCGGGCCGGCTGGCGTTGCCCTTGCCCAGGAAGCCCAGGTTCATCGGGAAGGCCTCGGCCGCCTGCAGCATCAGGCGGATGTGCTCGGGCCCGGGCGTGCTGGTGGTGGCCAGCGTGCCGGTGGCCGGGCCGGTGCCGCCGCCCAGCATCGTGGTGACGCCCGAATACAGCGCCTCGTCGATCTGCTGCGGGCAGATGAAGTGGATGTGGCTGTCGATGCCGCCGG
>CALMIF010000122.1 GCA_937864045.1 uncultured Aquabacterium sp.
AGGACGACGAGAACATCAACTCGCAGCCCTTCATGCACTGGCGCGACCGCTTCCTGTACGTGATGGACGCGGTCAACAAGGCCAGCGCCGCCACGGGTGAGGTCAAGGGCAGCGACCTGAACGTGACCGCCGGCACGATGGAGGAGATGGTCCGGCGCGCCGACTTCGCCAGGGAACTGGGCAGCGTGATCGTGATGGTCGACCTCGTGATCGGCTGGACCGCGATCCGGAGCATGGCCGAGTGGTGCCGCGCCAACGACATGATCATGCACATGCACCGCGCCGGCCACGGCACCTACACGCGGCAGAAGAACCACGGCGTGAGCTTTCGCGTTATCGACCTGTTCGGCGACGACGTGGTGCTGCAGTTCGGCGGCGGCACCATCGGCCACCCGGCCGGCATCCAGGCCGGGGCGGTGGCCAACCGGGTGGCGCTGGAATGCATGGTCAAGGCCCGCAACGAGGGCCGCGACATCCTCAACGAAGGCCCCGAGATCCTGCGGTCCGCGGCCCGCTTCTGCACGCCGCTGAAGCAGGCCTTGGACACCTGGGGCGAGATCAGCTTCAACTACCAGAGCACCGACACCAGCGACTTCGCGGTGCAGCCTTCGGTCGCCTGAACCCACCTGCTGGAGAACGCACCATGATGACCAACCCCACCGGCCGCATCACCCAGGGCCAGTTCAGCTTCCTGCCCGACCTGAGCGACGCCGAGATCGCGCTGCAGATCGCGTACGGCCTTCAGCGCGGCTACGCCTGGAGCGTGGAGTACACCGACGACCCGCATCCGCGCAACACCTACTGGGAGATGCACGGCATGCCCATGTTCGACCTGGCCGACGCCGCCGGCGTGCTGCAGGAACTGCACGACTGCCGCAAGGCCTTTCCGAACCACTACGTCCGGCTGATGGCCTTCGATTCGACCCGGGGCGTCGAGACGATCGCGATGAGTTTCATGGTCAACCGGCCGGCCAGTGAGCCCGGGTTCGGCCTGACGCGGCAGGAGGCGGGCGGGCGCAGCATCCGCTACACCATCCACAGCGACGCCACCGACAAGCCCGAAGCCCAGCGCGACGGCAGCTGAGCCGCTCCCTGACCATCGCGCACCGGAGGGCCCCGCCATGCACCGCATCGCCGCTTCCATCCTGTCGGCCGACCGCCGCCGCCTGCCTGACGAACTGCGCCGGCTGGTGGCGGCCGGCGTCGACGCGGTGCACCTGAACGTGCGCGGCGCCGAGGACCGGTCCAACCTCGACCTGGGCCACCTCAGCTGCGCGGCGATCCGCACCGCCTGCGCGCTGCCGGTGCAGGTGCACCTGCGCGTGCCGGCCAGCCGGGCCCTGATCCACCGCTTTGCCGAGGCCAGCGCCGACCTGGTGATCGTGCAGTGGGCGCCGGGCCAGGACACGGCGGCGCTGCTGGACCGCGTGCGCGCCGCCGGCTGCCAGGCCGGCCTGGCCTTCGACCCCGGCGATCCGCGCGAGGGCCTGGGCGCCAGGCTGCCGCGGCTGGGCCTGGTGCATGTGTCCTGCGCCTGGCCGGCGTCGGCCACGCGCGATTTCGTGCACGCCAGCCTGGCGGCCATCCACCACACCCGGGCCCTGATCGCGGCCGGCGGCCGACCGGTGCGCCTGCAGGCCGACGTCGACATCGGCCCGGCCAACGTGGCCGCGGCGGCGGCGGCGGGTGTCGACGACATCGTCATCGGCCGGGCACTGTTCGGCGCCAACGACCGCGCAGCGATGGTGCGCCGCCTGCGCGACGCGCTGGACCTGGCCCAAACCGGCCCGGTGGCGGCATGACGGCGCCGCTCTACGCCATTCCGGGCAGCGTGGCCGCTGTTGCACCTGCCGCGCCTGCCGCAGCGCCGATGCCGGCGCCCGCCGCGCCCACCGCCACCCCGCGCACCGTGGGCGAAGTGCTGCGCAACAGCCATGTCGAGTCGGTGATGGACGAGCTCGACCGCGACCTGGTCGGCCTGGCGCCGGTGAAGGCGCGCATCCGCGACATCGCCGCGCTGCTGGTCATCGCCCGCCTGCGCGAGCACCTGGGCCTGGCCAGCAGCAAGCCCAGCCTGCACATGTGCTTTTCCGGCAACCCCGGCACCGGCAAGACCACGGTGGCGCTGCGCATGGCGCAGATCCTGCACCGCCTGGGCGACGTCCGGAAGGGCCACGTCGTCAGCGTCACGCGCGACGACCTGGTCGGCCAGTACATCGGCCACACCGCGCCCAAGACCAAGGAGGTGCTGAAGAAGGCCATGGGCGGCGTGCTCTTCATCGACGAGGCCTACTACCTGTACCGCCCGGAGAACGAGCGCGACTACGGCCAGGAGGCGATCGAGATCCTGCTGCAGGTGATGGAGAACCAGCGCGACGACCTGGTGGTGATCCTGGCCGGCTACAGGAACCGCATGGACACCTTCTTCCAGAGCAATCCGGGCATGCGCAGCCGCATCGCCCACCACCTGGACTTCCCCGACTATGGCCCCGACGAGCTGATGCACATCGCCGAGGCGATGCTCGCCGCCGGCCACGACCGATTCGGCGATGGTGCGCGCGCGGCGTTCGCCGACTACCTGCAGCGGCGCATCGCCCAGCCGCACTTCGCCAACGCCCGCAGCGTGCGCAATGCGCTGGACCGCATGCGCCTGCGCCAGGCCAGCCGCCTGTTCGCCGACCGCGACCGGGTGCTGAGCGCCGACGACCTGCGCACCATCGCCAAGGCGGACATCCGAGCCAGCCGGGTGTTTGCGCCCTCTGCCTGAACACGCCACCTGATTCCAACACGACAAGAGCCCGCCATGCACCTCGGACGCACCACCCTCTCGAAGTTCCTGATCCAGCAGCTGGCCGACATCGGCGACCAGGGCAAGCTGGCTGCCTTGCTGGTGGACATGGCCGCTGCCGTCAAGGCCATTTCCGCGATGACCGCCAAAGGCGCGCTCGGCGGCTTCCTGGGCGCCGTGGACCAGACCAATGTGCAGGGCGAGCAGCAGAAGAAGCTGGGCGTGCTGGCCAACGACGCCATGCTCAAGGCCACCGAGTGGGGCGGCCTGGTCGCCGGCCTGGCCAGCGAGGAGCTGGAGGCGCCCTACGACATTCCGTCCAACTTCACCCGGGGCCCCTACCTGCTGGTGTTCGATCCGCTGGACGGCTCGTCGAACACCGACGTCAACGTGTCGGTGGGCACCATCTTCTCGGTGCTGCGCCATGACGGCCACCAGCCGCCGGTGGTGGGCGACTACCTGCAGCCCGGCACGCACCAGGTGGCGGCGGGCTACGCCATCTACGGCCCGGCGACGATGCTGGTGATCACCGTGGGCAAGGGCACGCACGGCTTCACGCTGGACCGCGAGATCGGCAACTTCATCCTGACGCATCCGAACCTGGCCATCCCCGAGGACACCAGCGAGTTCGCGATCAACACCAGCAACGCCCGCTTCTGGGAGCCGCCGGTGCACCGCTACGTCACCGAATGCCAGGCCGGCCAGGCGGGCGAGCGCGGGCGCGACTTCAACATGCGCTGGATCGCCAGCATGGTGGCCGAGGTGCACCGCATCCTGGTGCGCGGCGGCGTCTTCATGTACCCCAGGGACACCAAGGGCCCGGGCAAGCCCGGCCGCCTGCGGCTGATGGACGAGGCCAATCCGATCAGCTTCCTGGTCGAGCAGGCCGGCGGCTGCAGCAGCACCGGGCGCGGGCGGCTGATGGACGTGGCGCCCGAGCACCTGCACCAGCGCGTGCCGGTGATCCTGGGCTCGAAGAACGAGGTGCTGCGCATCGAGCGCTACCACGCCGAGCATGCCCGCGGCGAAGACCGGCCCTACGAGTCGCCGCTGTTCAACGAACGCTCGCTGTTCCGGGCCCGCGAATTCATCTGATCCAGGCGTTGTCCCCATGTCGCAGAAGCACCCGATCATCGCCGTCACCGGCTCGTCCGGCGCCGGGACCACCACGGTGATGAAGAGCTTCGCCCACATCTTCCGCCGCGAGGGCATCCGCGCCCAGGTGATCGAGGGCGATTCCTTCCACCGCTTCAACCGCGCCGAGATGCGCGCCAAGGTGCGCGCCGCCGACCACGGCGAGGGCCCGCCCATCAGCCACTTCGGCCCCGAGAGCAACCTGCTGGCCGAGCTGGACGAGTCGTTTGCGGGTGATGCCGCCAGTGGCCGCGGCCAGGTGCGGCGCTACATCCACGATGCCGTCGAGGCCAAGGAACTGGGCGGCGAGCCCGGCACCTTCACCGACTGGCAGGCCATGGCCGACAGCGACGCGCTGTTCTACGAGGGCCTGCATGGCGGCTTCGTCGGCACCGGCCACAGCGGCGTGGTGGTGGACGTGGCGCGCCATGTCGACCTGCTGGTGGGCGTGGTGCCCATCATCAACCTGGAGTGGATCCAGAAGCTGCACCGTGACCAGAACCTGCGCGGCTACAGCCAGGAGGCGGTGGTCGAGACCATCCTGCGCCGCATGCCCGACTACGTGAACCACACCTGCCCGCAGTTCAGCCGCACCCACGTCAACTTCCAGCGTGTGCCCACGGTGGACACCAGCGACCGTTCATCGCCAAGGACATCCCCAGCGCCGACGAGAGCATGGTGGTGATCCGCTTCGCCAAGCCCAAGGGCATCGACTTTCCGTACCCGATGTCGATGCTGCACGGCTCGATGATGACCCGGCCCAACACCATCGTCATCCCCGGCGGAAAGATGGGCCTGGCGATGCAGCTGATCTTCACGCCCATGATCCTGCGGCTCTTGGACCTCAAGCGCAGGGCTGGCTAAGGAGCCTCCATGACCGACCTGAATCCCGCGCCTCTGGACGAGGCGCTGAGCCGCCGCATGGCCGACTGCATCCGCATGCTGGCGGCCGACGCCGTGCAGCAGGCCAACAGCGGCCACCCCGGCGCCCCCCTGGGCATGGCCGAGCTTGCCACGGTGCTGTGGAGCCGGCACCTGGCCCACAACCCGGCCAATCCGCTGTGGGCCGACCGCGACCGCTTCGTGCTGAGCAACGGCCATGCGTCGATGCTGCAGTACGCGCTGCTGCACCTGACCGGCCACGATGTGACCGCTGACGACCTGCGCCGCTTCCGCCAACTGGGCAGCCGCACAGCGGGCCATCCGGAGGTGGGCGTCACGCCCGGCGTCGAGACCACCACCGGCCCGCTGGGCCAGGGCCTGGCCAATGCGGTGGGCATGGCGCTGGCCGAGCGCCTGCTGGCGGCCGAGTTCAACCGCGACGGCGAGGCCCTGGTCGACCACCGAACCTGGATCATCGTCGGCGACGGTTGCCTGATGGAAGGCATCAGCCAGGAGGCGATCTCGCTGGCAGGCACCTTGAAGCTGGGCAAGCTGGTGGCGCTGTACGACGACAACGGCATCAGCATCGACGGCGCCGTGGCCGGCTGGTTCGCCGACGACACGCCGGCGCGCTTCCGGGCCTGCGGCTGGCGGGTGATCGGGCCGGTCGACGGCCATGATCCGGCGGCGCTGGACGCGGCGCTGTGCGATGCCCGATCGCAAGCCGACCAGCCGACCCTGGTGGTCTGCCGCACCACCATCGGCAAGGGCGCGGTCGGCCACGAAGGCACGGCCGACGTGCACGGCGCGCCGCTGGGCGCCGACGGCATCGCCGCGCTGCGGCAACACCTGGGCTGGACGGCGCCGCCGTTCGAGATTCCCGCCGACCTGCGTGCCGCCTGGGATGCCCGTGCCGCTGGTGCAGCGCGCGAAGCCGCCTGGCAGCAACGGTACGCGGCCTATGCGGCTGCCCACCCGGCGCTGGCCGCCGAATTCAGTCGTCGCATGGCGGGTGGACTGCCCGCGGGCTGGGCCGAGCAGTCCGACCTGGCGGTGATGGCGCTGGCCGAGTCGGCGACCAGGCCGGTGGCGACGCGGCGTGCCTCGCAGCTGGCGCTGGATGCGCTGGCGCCGCTGCTGCCCGAACTGGTCGGCGGCTCGGCCGACCTGACCGGCAGCAACCTGACCAACTTCGCCGGCTGCCGCACGGTGGCGCCGGGCCGTGCCGGCAACTACCTGAGTGATGGCGTGCGCGAATTCGGCATGGCCGCGGTGATGAACGGCATGGCCCTGCACGGCGGCCTGCTGCCCTTCGGCGGCACCTTCCTCACCTTCAGCGACGACAGCCGCAACGCGATCCGCATGGCCGCGCTGATGCGCCAGCGCGTGGTCCAGGTCTTTACCCACGATTCCATCGGCCTGGGCGAGGACGGCCCGACCCACCAGCCGGTGGAGCAGGTGGCCTCGCTGCGCCTGATCCCCGGGCTGGACCTCTGCCGCCCGGCCTGCCGGTGGTGGCGGTGGAGGCCGGCCACCCGCATGGCTGGCACCGCTACACCGGGCGCGACGGTGCGGTGATCGGCCTCGACCGCTTTGGCGAGTCGGCACCCGGGCCGCAGCTGATGCAGCACTTCGGCTTCACCGCCGGCGCGGTGGTGGCGGCCGTGCAGCGCTGCCTGGGCGAGGCGGCAGGGTCCGCCCCGGCGCGGCTGCACTGAGCCTTGGCCGGGCCATGCTGCGTGCGCTGGTCTGGGACGTCGACGGCACGCTGGCCGAGACCGAGCACGACGGCCGCGCTGGGCGCCGGCAGCCCAGGCTGGTTCGCCTGCATCGGTGCCGGTGACGTGGTGCCGGCCAAGAAGCCGGCGCCGGACATCTACCGCTGGGTGCTGCGGCACCTGGGCCTGGCACCGGGCGAGGCGCTGGCGCTGGAGGACTCGGCGCCCGCCGCCGCTGCCGCAGTGGCTGCCGGCCTGGCCACGGTGGTCACGCGCAGCCGCTGCACGCGGGACGACGTGCTGCCGGCGTCTGCGTTGCTGCGCGCCGACCTGCCCGGCCTGGGCGACGTCACCCTGGTGCAGTTGCGCGCCTGGCACGCAGGTTGAGCGGCCTCAATCAGGTCGGCGCGGCACCAGCGCACTGCTGGCCCAGAAGGCCAGCGCCACGAGCGGCAGCGTGATGCCGAAGGACCAGCGGATGCCCAGGCTGGTCGCCACCCAGCCCAGCAGCGGCGGGCCGACCAGGAAGGCGATGAACGAGGTCTGCGCCAGCGCGGCCACGTTCAGTGCGGCCGGCCGGTCGGTGGCTTGGGCAGCGGCCGACATCGCCAGCGGGAACATCGCGCTGGTGCCCAGGCCGATCAGCGCGAAACCGGCCAGCGCCAGCGCCGGGTGCGGCGCCAGCAGCACCAGGGCTGCGCCCGCGCCCAGCAGCGCCTGCAGCGTGCGCGCCACCCGCAGCGGGCCGTGGCGCTCCACCACGCTGTCGGCCACCCAGCGCGCCGCCGCCTGCAGGCCCGCGCCGACGGCCACCGCGGCGCCGGCCAGGAAGGGCGTGGCGCCGAAGGCATCGCGCATGTAGATCGCCGACCACTCGGCGCCGGCGCCTTCCAGCACCATCGCCGCCAGCGTGGCGGCCACCAGCAGCAGCGTGTGGCGGCTGGGGCGGGCCCAGCGCGGCGCGCTGCCGGCGTGGGCGTCGGGCCGGTGGCCGGCGGCCTCGAAGCCGCGCAGGGCGAACAGCCCGGCCCCGCCGATCACCACCACCATGCCCAGCAGGTGCGCCCGCAGCGGCACGCCCAGCTGGGCCAGGCCCGCGCCAGCCAAGCCGGCGGCGAAGAAGCCGATGCTCCAGAAGGCATGGGCCCGGCTCATGATGCGCCGACCCAGCTGGTGCTCGGTGCGGTCGGCCTCCAGGTTGACGACGATCTCCACCGCGCCGATGCACAGCCCGGCAGGCACCAGCAGCAAGTAGAGCGCCAGCGCGCTGCCGGCATGGCTGGCGACGGCATAGGCCAGGGCGATCAGCGGAATGCCGGCAACCAGCACCAGCCGGTGGCCCACGCGCTCCAGCCAGGGGCCGGCGAGGGTCAGCGACACCAGGGTGCCGCTGGCCGTGCCGATCAGCGCCAGGCCGAGCTCGCGTTCGCTCAGGCTCAGGGCGCGCTGCAGCTCGCCCAGCCGGGGAAACACGCCGCCGATGGCGACGGCGTAGAGGAAGAAGGCCGCGAACACCCGGGCCGCGGCGGCGCTGTCGGTGGCGGACTGGCCGGGGCTGGAGCTCAAGGCGTCAGCGTCGCCGCCACGAGGATGCGCGAGACCATGTTGTAGGCGGCGGTCACGCCGATGAGCTCGAACATCGCCTGGTCGCTGCCCAGGGCGGCGCGGGCGCGGGCGAAGGTGCCGTCGGCCACCTGCACGCTGCGGGTCATCTCCACCACCAGGGCCAGCACGGCCTGCTGGGTGGTGTCGAACACCGGGTCGTGGGCCAGGCCGGGATCCGTGCCAAGGCGCATCAGCGCGGCCAGCTGGGCCTCGGTGGCGCCGGCTGCGCGGTACAGCGGCGCGTGGTGGTGCATCTCGAAGTCGGCGCCATTGAGCGCGGCCACGCCGCACATCGCCAGTTCCTTCAGCAACGGCGGCAGTGTCAGCGCCGTGCGCACCGCGCCCATGAAGACGTTCCAGCCGGCGGCGAACGGCGGGCTGTGCAGCAGCAGCCGGTCCAGGTCGATCAGCTCGCCACCGCGGCGCTTGCGGATGGCGGCGACCAGGTCGGGCGGGCCGACCTGGTCATCGGTCAGCAGGGGCAGGCGGGTGGACATCGGGCGCTCCTCGGTGGGTGGTGCCGCGGATTCTGGCCCGGCCCGGGCAGGGCGCCTGACGCGCTCGCGTCAGGCGGCACAGGGCCAAAAAAAGAGCCGGCTGACATCGTCAGCCGGCTCACACGGATGGAGCTTGGAAGCTTGGAAACTCGAAATCGCGTCGTGCCAGGCGGCTCAGGCGTCCTGCATCACCAGTGGCTTGATGTTCTGCGCCAGGTTGCCCTTGGGCCCCTGCACCAGCTCGAAGCTGACCTTGCTGCCCTGCTTCAGGGTGCGAAAGCCTTCCATCTCGATGGCCGAGAAATGCGCGAACACATCGGGGCCGCCTTCATCGGGTTCGATGAACCCGAAGCCCTTGGCATCATTGAACCACTTCACAGTTCCGACGAACATGGCATGTACTCCTGCGATCCCCATGACAGCGGGGACGTCCTCTGAGTATGCGAATCCGTCTCGGCGTGCTCAAGGCGGAGCTCTGGACCGGTGCCTGTCGGGAATCCCCTACATCGGGGCTCCGGGGTGGGGAGCGCGCCATCAAGCGGCGTGGCGCGGTGCTTTTCACGCCTTGCAACCGGCTCAACCGGCGCAATATCCCATGCCTGACCTTGGCAGACAGCCACCGCCACTAGAATGAACCATGCCCTCGGACGATCCGCCTTCCCCCCCGCCCAAACCGCCGGCCCAGCCGCGTCGCGGCGACGGTGGCGCGGTGGTGGTCGAGCGCAAGACGGCGCGCACCAAGCCGCCGCAGATGTACCAGGTGGTGCTGCTGAACGACGACTACACCCCGATGGAATTCGTGGTGATGGTGTTGCAGCAATACTTTCGGCTTGACCTCGAAGCGGCCACGCTGATCATGTTGAAGATCCACCACGAAGGGCGTGGCGTCTGCGGTGTCTATACCAAGGACGTGGCGGCCACCAAGGTTGAACTCGTCCTCGCCGCGGCCCGCCGCGCCGGGCATCCGCTGCAGTGCATTATGGAGGCCGCATGATTGCGCAAGAACTGGAAGTCAGCCTGCACATGGCGTTCGTCGAGGCGCGCCAGCAGCGCCATGAGTTCATCACCGTCGAGCACCTGCTGCTGGCGTTGCTGGACAACCCTTCCGCGGCCGAAGTGTTGAAGGCCTGCGCCGCCAACATCGATGACCTGCGCAAGAGCCTGACCACCTTCATCAAGGAAAACACGCCCACCGTCGGCGGCACCGACGAGGTGGACACCCAGCCCACGCTCGGCTTCCAGCGGGTGATCCAGCGCGCCATCATGCATGTGCAGAGCACCGGCAGCGGCAAGAAGGAAGTGA
>CALMIF010000123.1 GCA_937864045.1 uncultured Aquabacterium sp.
TCGGCTCGGGCTACATCTAGGGCGCGAGCACCTACACGTTTGCGGGAACAGCCACAGCGACGTGCTGATCGACGCACAGGATGCAGTTGGTGCGGTCAACGTCTGGTACGACGGCGCCCAGAACAACAGCGTGTACATCCAGCGTGCAGCCATCGGCCAGCACGGGCTGGGCACGGTGACGGTGAGCACCGCCGGCGGCACGTCTGCGGCGTTCGACCTCAATGTCATCCGCGTGGACGTGGCCGGCACGTCGCTGGGCGATCTTGCGGTGGATGCCAGTGGCACGCTGTGGGTGCTGGACTACGGCAACCCGGGCAAGCTGCAGCGCATCGACCGCGGCACGGGTGCGGTGCTGCAGAGCATCGACATGACGGAGGCCTGGGGCACGCCCTACACCGTCAACCATGCGGGGCTGCAGGTGCTCGGCCAGGCGATGACGCTGGGCAGCACCGAGGTGCCCGCGGGCAGCCTGCTGGTCTTCAACGGACATCCCAACCCGGACCTGGTGGTGGCCATCGATCCGGCCAGCGGCGCAGTCATCGCCAGCCGCACGCTCGGGGGCAACCACGACCTGACGGGCGGGGTGTTCGATCCCAGCACGGGCCATCTGCTGGTACTCGCACGCAACGGGCACAACCTGGTGGAGATCGACCCGGTCACCGGCGAGGTGCTCAAGGCGAGCCACCTGGGCAACTACGTCAACCTGGATGCGCATGCCGGACTGGCCATCGATCCGGCCACGGACCACCTCTGGGTGGGCTCGTACTACCAGGGCAGCGCGCTGTTCGAGATCGACCGCGACGGCACGCTGCTGCGCACGGTGGACTTGAGCCGCCAGCTGGTGAACAACGCCGAGGTCTCCGGCCTGGCCTTCGATGCCGACGGCCAGTTGCTGGTGGCCAGCACGCAAGGCGTGATCTACAAGGTCGACCCGAACCGCGACTGGGCGGCGACGCAGACCGCACGGCTCGATGCGGTGATCGGCCTGGCCGGCGACGGCACGCCAGCCGATGCGGGCCAGGCCTCGGCCAACGTGGGCGAGGTCATCGAGCTGCGCGGGGCGAACTTCAACGCCGGCACCTCGGTGCTGTTCCGCACGCGCGATGCCGCAGGCACCACCAGCGTGGTGGCGGTCAACCCGCTGCTGATCAGCCCCGACGGCACCCGCCTGCAGGTGCGCGTGCCCGACCTGGCCACCACCGGCGATGTGCGGGTGGTCAACCGCGGGCTGGAGCCGCTGGGCTTCACCCACCACGGCGGGGCCTGGGTCGACTCGATTTACCGCCAGGTGAGCGTGTCCTTCACCGCGCAGCCCGACGGCAGCGCCAGCATCCGCTTCACCGACGGCGGGCTGGAGGACCTGAGCAACGAGAGCTGGGGCATCGACAACGTGGTGGTGCGCAACGGCGCCACCCAGGTCTTCGCCGACGACTTCGAGGCTGGCGCCAAGTCCAACTGGAGCAACACCACCACCGACAACACCAACCCGGTCTTCACCCGCTTCTCCGGGCGCTTCGGCAACACCAGCCAGACGCTGAGCCTGAGCGGCCTGAGCGCCGGCCAGACCTACACCCTGGCCTTCGACCTGTACGCCATCGACAGCTGGGAGGGCAACGGCCTGCCGGCCAGCTACGCACCCGATGTCTTCAAGGTGATCATCGACGGGCAGGAACTGCTCAGCGAGACCCTGGCGAACTACCCGCAGTATGGCGAGCAGACCCTGCGCGCCAGCCAGGGCATCCGCCTGCAGGTCGTGCCCAAGCTGCAGAGCGTGAGCAGCAGCCGCCCTGGCCAGGACGACTGGTACTTCTACTTGAACGGCTCGGGCTTCATGGAAGGCGCGACCACGGTCACCGTGGGCGGCGTGGTCAGCGAAGACCGCATCACCAACGACAACCCCATCGATGTCTCCGGTGGCGCGAACAACCAGCTGGGCATGGTCGCCCCGCGCAGCCTGGACGGGCCCATCCGCGTGGCCACCGACGGGGGCTGGGACGAGATCGCCGGCTTCGACTTCGGACCGCAGCCGGTGAGCGTGTTCACCGGCATCACCGCCAGCGCCACGGCGGGGCAGCCGCAAGCCGCGGGCACGCCCTCGGCGGTGACGGGCCAGACCATCCAGCTCACCGGCCAAGGCCTGAGCAACAGCACGCTGGTGCAGTTCCGCGGCATCGACGACGCCGGCCGCGTGGGCACCCTCACCCGCACCGGCAGCTGGAACGGCACCACGCTCAGCGTGGTGGTGCCGGCGCTGGCCAGGACCGGGCCGGTGACGGTGCTGGGCAGCAACACCAGCTTCGCGCTGCAGATCGTGCCCACGCTCAAGGGCGTGGGCGGCACCATCGCCGCAGGCAACACCCTCGTGCTCGAGGGCACGGGGCTGACCCAGGACGACCTGGTCATCAGCATCGACGCGCGCACCGTGGGCAGCTTCAGCCGCACCACCGTCGTCGACGGCGACGGCGGCAACCCCGACCAGCAGTTCATCACCTTGACGGTGCCTGCCGGGGTGAGCGCCGGCGTGATCACGGTCTCCACCGCCGGCGGACAGGCCACGCTGCGCGGCACGGCCATCACGACCAGTGCGTTGCCGGCGCTGAGCGCCAGTGCCGACGCGGGCAACACCCTGGCCGATGCCATGGACGTCACCCTGGGCATGAACGAGAGCGTGAGCATCACCGGCGGCGTCATTGCCAGCACGCAGGATGTGGACCTGTACAGGCTGCAGCTGAACGCGGGCGATCAGCTCGACCTGAGCGTCACGGCGGCCGGGTCCTACACCTACCTGCGCGTCTTCGATGCCGATGGCAGGCAAGTCGGCGCCGTCTCGCCGTACTTCAGCCCCGGCAACAACGCCCCGCTGCGCTGGATGGCCCCGGCTGCGGGCACCTACTACATCGGCATGAGCGGTTGGGACTTCACCAACTACGACCCCCAGGTCGCCGGCTCGGGGACCAATGGGTACTACACCGGCGGCTACACGCTGGGCATCGAACGACAGGCTGCAGGCAGCCGGCATCTGCAAAGCATCATCGCCACCGCCGCCAGCGGCACCCCGGCCAGCGCCGGCCTCGCCTCGGCCAACGTCGGCCAGACCATCACGCTGGCCGGCAACTTCTCCACCACCGACCGCGTCGTCTTCACAGCCACCGACACCAACGGCAACCTCTTCGAGCAGGTCGTCGCCCCCGCCAGCCTCGACATCCAGGCCGGTACCCTCACCGTGCAGGTCCCACAGTACGCCTCCACCGGTACCCTGCGCCTCGAACGCGACCTCACCGGCCTCATCCTCCAGATCGTCCCGACGATCAGCGGTGTGACCGATGGTGGCAGCGGCAGCCTGTCGGTCTCAGGCAGTGGTTTCGTCGAAGGGGATACCGCCGTGTTGTTGCCAGGCCTGTCGATCAACGACCCGTCGCGTTACCTTGGCACCGATGTCAACGGCCCCGCGAGCCTGACTGCGCTGGGGCCGGTGGGATGGTCGCGAACCACGGTTGCCGTCCAGACGACAGGAGGAACGTCGGCAGCGTTCACGCCCTGATGGGCGCCCCATCCGTCATCCAACGGGCCTGGGGTCGCCCACCTCTACGCCCAAGGCGGCTGCCCGCGCGCCAGCCGCTGCAGCACCGCCGCACACCCCGGCAACAGCGCCGCATGCCGGGCACTGAGCCAGCCCACCGCGAACCAGGCCGCGGGGTCATGCGCGGCCAGGCCGCGGCAATGGGCCAGCGCCACCACGGTATCGTTGACCTCGCCCAGGTGCTGCTGCGCCTGCTTCAGCCGCCGCAGCCAGGGCGCCATCGCCTTGGCCGGCCACAGGCCCGCGCTCAGTTCGGACAGGTCGCGCAGCCGCTTGATGCGCCGGCGCAATCGGTGGCGGGCGGCGTCGTCCAGTTGGTCGACGCGGCGGGCGTCGCGCCGCACCTGGCGCCACAGCTTGCCCAGCGGCCCGGCCAGCGCTGCGGCGGCAGGCTGGGGCACGGCCGACGCTGCGGCCGGCGGCGCCGGGGCCGGCGGCAAGCCCAGGCCGATCAGCGCCAGCCATAGCTGCTGCACCGCCGGCGCCCGCAACAGGTCGGCCGGGTCGGCCCGGTCGGCTGACGGCGACGGCGACGGCGGTGGCCCGGCCTGCAGCGGCGGCGCGCCGGCCGCCTGCAGCGCGTGCCACAGCCAGGCCCCCATGGCATCGGCATCACGCGCCGCGCCCAGCTGGCGGTACAGCGCGGCCGCTGCCTGCTGCGCGTCGGCCACCGGGCCCGCCGCATCCGCTGGCCAGCAGGCGCCCAGCACGCCGCGCAGCCGGCGCAGGCCCACCCGCAGCTGGTGCAGGTGGCCCGGCTCGGACGGGCCCGCAGCCATCTGGCTGGCATTGGCCAGCACCTGGCGCAGCGCCTGGCTCAGCATGGCGCTGCGGGCCAGGTCGATGTCGGCCTG